>JBNKVZ010000060.1:0-23203 GCA_050299455.1 Thalassospira sp. | reverse complement strand
TTGGGGGTGTCGTTCGCTGTTGGGGGATGGGGCACAAAATATTAATCAGTAGAAACCCTGAACGGGGATCGTACAGAAAATTTGCGCCAATTGGCGTAAAGAGCACGCCAATATTGCGATTAATGACGCGCGATGTGGGCGTCTGTCTGGTGATTTCGCCGCAAGATTTGGCGCAGTTTCCGTTTGAGTTGAATTTTAATGCCAATTGCTCGTCTTTATCGCATCACGTGCGGCGAATCGGCGATTTCCGGTATTTCCCATGCAAAACGGGCGACCAATATGGTCGCCCGTTGGTAAAGCATGTGATGCAAAGGGCGTGTTGCAGCCCTTTGCAGCCTTTTGCAGTCCTGTGCGCCGGATTATGAGGCGATTGCGTCGGGTGCGGTTTTCTGGCTTTTGAGGATCAGCTTGTTCACCGCCGTGACATAGGCCATGCAGGAGGCAACAACCGTATCGGTGCTTGAGGCATTGCCAATCACGGTGCGGCCATCGCCTTCGAGCTTGACGGTCACCTGTGCCTGGGCGTCGGTGCCTTCGGTCACGGCATGCACCTGATAGAGCTTCAGCTGCCATTCGTTATGCGGGTAAATTTCCTGAATGGCGTTGAAGGTCGCATCAATCGGGCCATCGCCGGTGGTTTTGGCGGTTTTGGTTTCGCCATTCACCGTCAGTTCCAGTTCGGCCACCTGCGGCCCCTTGGAACCACATACAACGCCCAGCGACACAAACTTGATATGTTCGTTATCGCGCAGGCCATCATCCACCAGGGCAACGATATCGTCGTCATAGACTTCTTTTTTCTTGTCCGCCAGTTCTTTGAAGCGGTCAAACGCATCCTGGATGGCATTATCGCCCATTTCGCCAAAGCCCAGTTCCTTGAGCTTTTCCTTGAAGGCATGGCGACCGGAATGCTTGCCCATCACCAGGCTGGACTTGTTCAGGCCGATGCTTTCCGGTTTCATGATTTCATAGGTTTCGGCATGTTTCAGATAGCCGTCCTGGTGAATGCCGCTTTCATGGGCAAAGGCATTGGCACCGACAATGGCCTTGTTGGGCTGCACGACAAAGCCCGAAACGGCCGAGACCAGACGCGAGGCATTCATGATCTTGGTTGAATCCAGCCCGGTCGAATAGGGCATGGCGTCGTTACGGGTTTGCAGCGCCATCAGGATTTCTTCCAGCGCGGCGTTACCGGCACGTTCGCCCAAACCATTAATGGTACATTCGATCTGACGGGCACCCGCCTGAACCGCGGCCAGCGAGTTGGCAACCGCCAGCCCTAAATCGTTGTGGCAATGTACCGACAGGATTGCTTTGTCGATATTGGGCACGCGATTAAACAGCATGGTCATCAGCGCGGCATATTCGCTGGGCGTGGTGTAACCAACGGTATCGGGGATGTTGATGGTGGTGGCACCGGCATCAATCGCGGCTTCAACGCAGCGGCACAGGAAATCATGATCGGTTCGCGAGCCATCTTCGGCGGACCATTCCACATCGTCGGTAAAGCGGCGGGCAAAGGCGACACTTTCGCCGACTTTTTCCAGCACGCGTTCCGGCTCCATCTGCAATTTGTATTTCATATGCAGGGGGCTTGTGGAAATGAAGGTGTGAATGCGTTTTTGTTCCGCCGGGACCAGTGCTTCGCCAGCACGTTCAATATCGCCTTTGGTTGCGCGGGCCAGTGAACAAATGGTCGGGCCTTTGATCTGTTTGGCGATTTCATTGACAGAACGGAAGTCACCGTTGGAGGCAATGGCAAATCCGGCTTCGATCACATCGACCTTGAGTTCGGCCAGTGCCTGGGCAACACGCAGTTTTTCATCGAGTGACATGGATGCGCCAGGGGACTGTTCCCCGTCACGCAGGGTGGTGTCAAAAATGACGACGCGGTTGTCTTGTGAACTTACCATGACTTCGTTTCCTGTCTTTGGTCGGGCCAGAATGCCCTTTAATCATATGAAAATATTCGGAAATTCAATGCGGGCCTGAACTGCGGCGCGTCTGGTTCCCCTGAGCTGCGAGGCGACTTCTCATACCGCTTTGCGGGTATGGTGGCCTCGGGTGGAACGCTCAGGGGCGGGTAAGTCGTAGCGACCCGCGAGCGGCACAACCTAGAAGACCCGATAGTAGAAGCGCATCAGACATCATCGCACGACCGTTTGCCGAAACGGCAACGGCGCTTTTGGCGCGATGAATGTGAATGGTGTGCTCTGTGAACATCGGTCTTCTAATCAGGTAAAATCACGATTGATTGATGCGTTAATGTCACCGTCATGAGCGATCAGGTCAAGTAATTTTTGTACTTTTCTAACGTATTTTTTGCGCGTTTTTGCTAAATACGAGGTCACATTCCTGTGTGGCGGGATTTGGCGGGTTTTTGTTTGGCACATGCGCAAACCCGTTTTGCCGATGATTGCGCAGGGCTGGTGTGAAAAAGTTTATATGTTCCCTGCATGCAACCGGTTGGCGAATGATCTGACATGGTATATGCCCGATGATGCTGGCTGACTTTTATACTGGATGTAAAAAATGAACCTGTCGCTTGTGGCAGCCTTTATTCCAACTGCCTTTTTTGTCTCGATCACGCCGGGCATGTGCATGACCCTGGCGCTTACGATGGGGATGACCATTGGTGTGCGCCGCACCTTCTGGATGATGGCGGGCGAGTTGGTTGGTGTTGCCATTGTGGCCCTGTCGGCGGCATTGGGTGTGGCGGCGGTGATGCTGGAATATCCGTCGGTCTTTGCCGTGTTAAAATATGTCGGCGGCGGATATTTGGCCTATTTGGGTATTCAGATGTGGCGGTCACGCGGGCGCATGGCCCTGTCGCTTGATGCCGTGGCGGGGATGACGGATGGCAAAAAGGCAAAGGCCGCCGCATTGGCAAGCCAGGGTTTTGTCACCGCAATTGCCAACCCCAAGGGCTGGGCCTTTATGGTGTCGTTGCTGCCGCCCTTTATTCATGTTGATCAGCCTGTGATGCCGCAGCTTTCGGTCTTGGTCACAATTTTGCTGGTAACGGAGCTGGGCTGCCTGATCCTCTATGCGACGGGCGGCAAATCGCTGCGTCATTTTTTGGAAAAAAGCGGCAATGTCCGCATCCTGAACCGTATTGCCGGCACCTTGATGATTGGGGTCGGGATCTGGCTGGCATCAAGTTGAGTTTTGGCGAAAGCCGCGCGCTATAATATCGCGCTGATGCCGTGGCAAAAGGCCGCTTCAATGATGATAAAACCACCCTGTTTGTAAGGGTAGGAAGGCCGAAAAGGCCTGATTCACCGTTTCTTTGGGCTATTCCCTGATTGTTAAAATGGGCTAGAGTTCAGGGATATTGTTTTCGCCCCTTTCGTGTCGGGATCATTAAAGGCGTCAGGCGCTTGTGCCAGTAGGCGGTGTTGTAATGCTTGATCCTGGTTGCGTGGGGCGAAGGAAACAAGAGTGACAGGTGGTTCGCAATGTCCTGCGGCCCGCCCGACAAGCCCGGGAAAGCAAGGTATGCGTGAACTCCGCTGTATAATTTTTGAAAATCTTGAAGTCATCAAGGCCATTACCGGACATCGTCGCCGTGTTGGCAAGCCCTTGCCGCCCGGTCAGATTGGTAAGGTGAAAGTCACCACCAGCCCGGAAATCGTCGTGACGCTGGAACTGATCCCCGATGACGGACATTCGCTTTTTATTCCGTCTTCAGGCGCGGAACTTGCCGCCGCCCTGATCGCCTTTTGCATTGAGCTGCGCGTGCCCATGCCGGTTTCGGCCAAAAAGGCGCTTACGGTTATTGACGGCAATGTTGCGATTAAAATTACCAAAAGCTAGCAAATAGCGCCGCGCCACTAGGCGCGGCTTTGCCTACCACTGCATCATTTTGCCCTTTAAGGCATTCATGCGTTCTTTTTCGTCTTTGAAATTTTGCCCGGCGGCAACGCCATCCTGAACCTTGGTGATCATCAACCACTGCTTGACCTTCATGAAGCGCGGGGCAAGGAATTGGTAAGTATCGCGCACAAGGAGAACCGTTGCCGGGGTGCGCTCCGGTGTGAGTTCGACCCAGCGATCAAACAGAGGTTCCCATGCGCGCAGACGACGGAACAAATCATCCCGTTTCGTGCGGATATATTGGCGCTGGGTGGTGAAATTGCGCAGGACCGACATGATTTCGCCGGTATTGGCATCAATTTCGTCAAAGGATGTTTCAAACTGCTTCATGGCATCGTCAATCAGACGGATAACCTGGGTGACAGTTTCAAGCACACCTTTTTCATGGGCGTAAATACGGCGCAGTTCCTGGAGCTTGGAATCCACCATTTTGACCAGGCGGTATTTTTCACGCAGGGTTTCAATATAGGCCAGTTCATCGGCGACCTGGTGCACCAGATTGATCACTTCTTCGCGGTTATCCCGGCCAATGCCCAGTTTGTCTGCGACTTCGTCAAAGGCATCGTTGATTTTGCGTTTGGTGGCTGGGTCTTCGGCGATTTGCATCAGCTTTTCGGGGTCGGTGATCAGTTCTTCATTGCCCGACATCCAGGTCACCAGCTGCATGGTAACGCGGTTATAGGCAATTTGCTGGTGGCTTGTATCCACCTTCCACGAGGCTTCGCCGGTTAGCACTTCAAGCGGTAAATCGTCACCGGGGCGCAGGACATTGATAAAATCCAGGGCCCGGTCCACAAGGCCGATCAGTTCGCCATCGTTGGATTCTTCATCAATGCCAAATTCACGGCAGACCGCACTCAAAGGCAGGGACACGGTGGAGCCTTCGCTCATTTTCAAGACAAACAGCGATTCGTGCGTAATGTCCGATTTCTGGAAATGGCACTCCTCGAATGTCCGGAAAATTTTGTGCTGAAGGTCGAGTTTGCGTTCGCGTATCTGCTTGTTCATCTTGCTGGTCTCGCCCGTTAAAGGCCTGTCTTTGCAGACGCTTGTTTGCTTCTTTTTGTCGGCAGGAGGTCTTTTCCTGCTATTGCCAGACTATTCGTAACGCCTTGCAATATCAAAAATACCTTGTTCCTGTCCTGTTTTGCAATCGCGATATTTGCCTGTGGGTGGTTTTCGCGCAATCCGTCACACAACATTGCCAGATTGCTCACCTGGACGCTTTTTGTAATCTTTCAAATGATGTCGTCGCTTTGTAACGTCAATGCCATTTTGGGAATCGGCCACCACACGGCATGCCAAAAGACATGCCATTGTAACCTGGTTCACTGAAGACGGCGAACAGACAGAAAAGCAGGCAGGTAAATAGTGAAGGGTCAGTTGAGCCGGACACAGGTATTACGACCGGCCTGTTTGGCGCGATAAAGGGCTTCATCCGCCCGGTCGATAAATTCAAGGATATTCTCGCCAAGTTTGAGGCCGCTTAGGCCGATCGAGACGGTAAGTTGACCAAAATCCTTGCCGGTCTTTTTGTTGCGAATACGCCGGACCGAAACGTTCTGGCGCAGTTTTTCCGCAAGCTTTTCGGCATTTTCCGGGGTGGTGTCGGGCAGGATGATGGCGAATTCCTCGCCGCCATAACGGGCAACGGTATCGGCCCCTTTGGTGGAATTAACCAGAACGCGGGCCACTTCCTTGAGCACGCCATCCCCTGCGCGGTGACCATAAGTGTCGTTAAAATGTTTGAAGCGGTCGATATCGATCATCAGCAAGGTGAGTGGATCGCCCGTTTCCATGCTGTCAGTGACGGCTTCGCGCAACGAAGCATCAAACATTTTGCGGTTGGCAATGCCGGTTAATGTATCGGTCAGGGCATCCCGGCGAACAAGCTCAAGCTCGTTTCGGACACGGCGGACTTCCCCGTGATAATTTTCAAGCGATCCCTGGAAGTCGACGCAGCGTTGGCGGGTGTTATTGGTGGTGTCGGCCAAGCTTAAGGTAATTTCGCGGACTTCGTCAGCCGTGATCTCTTCTTCCTGGAAGCGGCTGGCGGCATTGTCAAGATGCGAACAGAAGCCTTCCGTTTCGCGCAAGACTTCGTCAACGGCATCTTCAACACATTCAACAGCGGCCTGTAATCCGGCAACACCGGCCGTCAGTTGTTTGTCAACGGCACCAACGCCCAGATATTTGTGATACAGCCGGTAAACGGTTTCTTCGTTCAAATCCTGGGTATTGCGCACCAGAACCCGGATAATCTGGCTCAGTTCCGAAATTTCATCGGCAAGATAAGCATAGAACACATGATACACCTGCGGGGTTGGTTGCAGGTTAAGGTCCCTTATCATTGTCATCGCGTTTTGAGCGATGTCACGCGGGTTGGCTATTTTTGTCGCAGCGGTCACTTGATGGTTATCCGATCCGGTATCCTAAGAAGGTTGGCTCTAATCCCGCAGCGTGTGCTTTTTTTGTGATGTGCCGGTTTTACGGCAGGGGTGACATTGTGCGTCTTTAAGGCCCCGGCCATCACGCTTGTCAAATTTATCCACATATCCTTAATGCACCCTAATTGATCCTAATGCAATTGCCTATCGCAGCCATGACCAGGAGTTTTATTGCTCTTTGAAAGGAGGATCATTCTTAAAGATGTGCGTAATAACCTAAAGTATAGTTCTTCTGCGGATAAGCCATACGAAATGGTTGCACAGTGAAGAAGGAGCTTTGGAAAAGGTCAAAAAGAAAACATTTCTTAATATATGATTTCATTGCAACCCGGATATTTTTCGCGTTATTATCGAAACAATGCAGTGTTTCAGGGGTCACGTTGATTGCCTTCCGGTTGAAAGGGGATTGTGCATGATCATTGGAAGACGGCAGGACTTGCACTGGTGTCCTTCCTGTTTGAAGGACATGCATATCAAACTTAAGGACGACTACTGATATGGCTACCGGAACGGTTAAGTGGTTCAACGCGACCAAGGGTTATGGCTTTATTACCCCGGATGAAGGCGGAAAAGATGCTTTTGTGCATATTACCGCGGTTCAGCGCGCTGGGCTCCAGGGTCTTGATGAAGGCCAGAAGATTCAGTTCGAGCTGATTGAAGGTCGCAACGGCCGCATGTCGGCGGAAGATCTTGCTCTCCTCTAATATCGATTTGGATTGCAGCATTGCTGACAAACCGTTAACGCGCCGGTCTCCGGCGCGTTAGTTGTTTGTGGATGATGCAATTGTAAAATGGGGCGGGGCGGTAATGGTGCAAGGCAGGGTAAATGACACGTTCGGATGAAGCACAAGGCAGTGTTTTTGCCGGTATTGATCTGCCGGATCTTCCCGGTTTGCCCGATGGTTCCGGCCCGGCGGGCATTGCGGGCCTTAAGGGCGAAGCAGCCGATTCCCATGCCCAGAAGCTTCATAACTGGCGCGGACAGGTGCGCAAGGCACTGTTAAAGGCGCGTAGGGAAATGCCCGCTTCTGTGCGAGTCCCCGCCGAAGCAAAGATATGCCAGTTGCTTGCCGGGATTTTATCCTCTGATGCTGTGCTAGAGCGTGGATGTGTCGGCTTTTACTGGCCCGTACAGGGTGAAATTGATGTGCGCGATGTGATTGCCCATCATATTGCCTGGGGCGGAGCCGGGGCCTTGCCGGTGGTGACGGCCCGTGATCAGCCGATGGTGTTTCATCATTGGACACCACACACCCAGATGGTTTCCGGTTTTGCTGGCATTGATATTCCGGCCGAGCCTCGCCCGGTTGTTCCCGACATTGTCCTGGCCCCCTTGGTGGGGTTTGATCGCCAGGGCTATCGGCTGGGATATGGCGGTGGTTTTTTTGACCGCACCCTGGCGGCGCTGGATTTTAAGCCCGTGGTGGTTGGCATTGGCTTTGCCCATGCCCAACTTGACAATATTTTCCCCCACCAATTTGATGTGCCAATGGACATTTTGGTGACCGAGGCCGGTGTGACGCGCTTTGAGCGATCCGCGGGTTAAAGGCAAAGGCATCAAGGTCGCGGGGAGGGCACCCTAAAAGGGGCAGGCGCAGGGTTAACTTGCGGTGCCAGCCGTGATCATCTTGTACGTCCCCAATATCCAGAACATCCCGATCAAGCTGTTCGCGGGGCTTTATGCGTCATTCCGCTGCGTGCAACAGGGCGGCAGCCTGCTGTGGCCGGTTGCGGATGGGGGTGATATTGTCGCGTTTCGCCAGAAAATCCGGTCTTGGGGCCTTGGCCGCGAAGGGGGCGACAACGCGGTTTTCCATGCTGTTATAAACGAAAAATGCATTGGAACGCGGGAAGGGGGTGATGTTGTTGCCCGACCCGTGCAGAAGGTTGCAGTCAAAAATCAGCACAGACCCCGCCGGGCCGGTGGGGGCGGCAAGACCATATTTCCGAATCATCGCTGTCAGGCTTTCTTCGTCCGGTGTGCCGTATTTTTGCGCCTTGAGCGAGTTTTTATAATTGTCCTGCGGTGTTTCCCCGACACAGGAAATGAATTTCTTGTGGGAGCCGGGGACGAGCATCAAGGGCCCGTTATAGGGCGAGTTTTCCGACAGGGTGATCGACATGGACAGGGCACGCATGCGTGGCATGCCGTCTTCGGTGTGCCAGGTTTCAAAATCCGAATGCCAGTAAAATTCCTTGCCCTTGAAGGCCGGTTTGAAATTGACGCGGGACTGATGAATATAGACCTCGTCATTCAGGATATGCTCGGCAATGGCGGCAAGGCGGTCATCGGCCATCAGGTTCAGATAGGTGCGGTTTTTTTCATGGATGCGAAAGACGCTGCGGATGGCATTGCCTGAGATTTCGCGAATGACATCTTCCTGGTTTTCACCATCCTGGCGTAACGATTCGGCCTCGGCGCGCAGGGTGGTAATTTCATCGGCGCTAAAAACATTTTCGATGAACAAAAATCCGTTTTGCTCATAAAAATCTTCCTGCTCGCGCGTCAGGGCCTGGCTGCGGCCTTTGCGGGACCAGATCACGGGGTCCTTGCGCTCAGAGATATGGGGGATGTTGTCTTTGCGAGATCGATAGATGTCCTGACGCATCTCATGCTCCTTTGCTGACGCATTTTCTGCATGTGTTGCACGATAACAAATGTCGAACTTGCCCTGTTGGGCGTGGTTTTATCCGGGTCCCGGCCGCATTTGGTTTTGAAATAACGTAAAGCTTGCGCCGGTACATAATCTGTAGCGGAACGGGTTGTGTCTGCCTGAAAGGTGGCTTTTGGGCCGTTTGGGAGATAACAGGGCAGAAGAAATTGGCTGGGGAACCTGGATTCGAACCAGGACTAACGGAGTCAGAGTCCGTGGGTCTACCGTTAACCTATTCCCCAGCAATACCCGATTTTGCAGCCATGGTGGCCGCGCGGATGAGTGGTTAACCGAGGCCAGGGCGCTTGTCAAGAGAGGCCAGGTAAAAAACGTGCCTTTGGCCGTGCTTTTGAAATTCTGCCTTGGGCTTTGCCTCGGCAATGGTATGACTGTTCTGTTATGTCTGTCATGATTGGTCGTGTCCGATATGCGACCGTGATTGCAATTGCCATTGCGATTGAGAATACAAGAGACAAGAGTCCGAAATGCCCGTGTTGTTTTATGGTGATCCGCACCGCAATTTTGATCCATTGATCAAGGCCGTTAATCAGCATCGGCCGGAACATGTTGTTATTGTTGGCGATCTGGATTTGCAGCGACCCTTTCGCGAGGTGCTGGCGCCGGTTCTTGATCAGGGCGTGCAATGCTGGTGGATTTTGGGCAATCATGACTGCACCGATGCCGCACAATATGACTTTCTGTTCGAGGATTATCCCGAAGGGAATTTGGGCAATCGGGCGGTTACGATGGCGTGCCGTGACGGGGACATCACCATTGCCGGCCTGGGGGGCATTTATCGCGGGCGCGTCTGGTATCCGATTGGTCATAAAAGCCCGGTTTTCCGTACCCGCGAGGACATGATGGCGGTAACGCGGCACCATGTGCGCTGGCGCAAAGGGGTTCCGCTGCGCCAACGTGATACGATTTTTCCCGAAGATCACGAAATTCTCGCCGCGCAATCATGTGATGTGCTGGTCAGCCACGAAGCCCCGTCCTGCCACGAGTATGGCACCATCGAAATAGACCGGCTGGGCCTGAAAATGGGGGCGCGGTTATTTGTGCATGGGCACATGCACCATAGTTATGTCGGCAAAACGGCCTATGGCACGCCCGTGCGCGGCCTTGACGGGGCGGAAGTGTTTTTGCTGTCTCCGGCGGATTTATAAGACCCGCTTTTGATGCGTCATCGCATATTGGTGGCGGGTTAATCTTCGTGTCGGTTGGTATTTTCACGATCACGCGGATATTGGTGCGCCAATGCAAAGTCAGGCAGCCAGGCTTCGCGGCGAATGGTCCAAAGCTCGTAAGTGGGTTTGAATTGATCGATGCGATCAAGCGCCCCGATATTGATCTCTATTTCGTCGTCACTGCGACCAAAAACAGATGACCCGCAATTAGGGCAAAAATGCCGCCCTTTGTAATCACGTGTTTCACCGCGGATGGTAACAGCACTTTGCGGGAAAACGGCAGAGGCGTGAAATAACGTACCGTGATGTTTGCGACAATCAAGGCAGTGGCACAGGCCAACCCGATAGGGCGCACCCACGGCAATAATATGTATCTGTCCGCACTGACAGCTCGCTGTCACCTCTGACATATAAATCCTCCCAGCCTTTTTAAGGGGGTATTTCCTATTTATGGTAAGCGCATTCTGACACACCCGGTCAGCGCCGTTCTGATAGCCATCTTTCATCTATGTTAAAAGGCTGTCTTCAGACCGCTTGTTTTTTCATATGACAGCATGATCAAAATCAGATGTCGAAAACCGTGTCCATCCCCATCATGAAGGCAGTTCTGGCGATTGTCGTTTCTGTTTTGGCGAGATGCCGGATTTTTGGGGATTATTCTGATCGTATCGGCCGGATTGGTTGCGGCCAAAAGTCAAAAGGCGACTGCCTGACTTGGCTTTGCCAGCGTCTGAGATAAAAATGTAGGGGGAGGATTGGCTGGGGAACCTGGATTCGAACCAGGACTGACGGAGTCAGAGTCCGTAGTTCTACCGTTAAACTATTCCCCAGCAGAACTTTGATGTGACGCCGTTTGGCGTGGAGCGGTGTTTATAAAAACGCTTGGGGTTTGGCAAGCGTTTTTTGCAAATTTGTTATTTTCTGCTGCGAAAACAGCTGATCCTTCCTATATGAAGTGATGCAGGTTGTTCGGATGGTTTTGCTGTTCGCCCCAATGAATTAACCACAAAGTTAATGGGGGATTTGCGTTATTTTGCATTCTCGGTACACTTATGTGACAGATTCGGCGTTTTCGTGGTCACACTGTTTCCAATTCGCCATGTTGTCTTGCGGCAGGGGGAATGTTATCGCGGAAATGACAGATTGCGTTGACACGCGGCAAGAGAGGCCCAAATAGAGGCCCTCATGAACAGGTAAAGGATAATGTGAAGGTGACACACGGTTTTCCCCATAACACATCCGGCGGGTCGGTCAGGCTCGATGCCGGGGATGTTGTGCCCGGGGATCGTGCGTTAAAAACACGTTTCCCTGACAAGTCCGGCCCGGTAAGTGGAAATTCCCGCCATCTCAGCAGCCATCCGCCGCTTTTTGGCGCCATCGACCTTGGCAGTTCCAACTGCCGCTTGCTGGTGGCGCGCCCGTGCAATAACGGCTTTAAGGTTGTGGATGCCTTTTCGCGTGTGGTGCGCCTGGGTGAAGGTGTGCGCGAAAAGGGGTATCTGTGCCAGGGTGCCATGGACCGGGCGATTGACGCGTTGCGCATTTGTGCAAAAAAGCTGCGCAAACATCCGGGTATCAAATTGCGCGCGGTTGCGACGGAAGCCTGCCGCTCGGCCGATAATCGCGATGATTTTGTCCGCCAGGTTGAGGCCGAAACCGGCATTTCCCTAGATATCATCAATCCCGAGGAAGAAAGCCGCCTGGCCCTGCAGGCCTGTTCGGCACTGCTGGATGAACGGCCCTATGCCATTGTGTTTGATATTGGCGGGGGCAGTACCGAAATTTGCTGGATCAAGGTGGCCAAAACCGGCGAAACCAGCTGTGTTGAAACCTTGTCCATGCCGTGTGGCGTCTTGTGCCTGACGGAACGTTATGCCTCTGTTGAAAACCGTCGCGACCGGTTTGAAGCCATGCGCAGCGAGATCCGCGAGCGGCTGGAGGATTTCGCCCAGCGCAATTGCTGTTCGGATATTCTCGATGACAACAAGGTTCAAATGATCGGCACATCGGGCACGGTGACGACCTTTTGTGGCATTGCCCTGGGCCTTGAACGTTATGAACGCCACAAAGTCGACGGGTCGGATTTGCGGTTTGACGATGCTGAACGCGTGACCGAGCTTTTGTTGCGCATGGAAGCCGACAAACGCAAGGGCCATCCCTGCATTGGTAATCAGCGGGCCGAATTGATGGATGCCGGGGCCGCGATTTTTGCCGCCATTCGCGATATTTGGCCGTTGGCGACGCTCAAGGTTGCCGACCGTGGCTTGCGCGAGGGCATTTTGGTCGATTTGATGCGCGCCGACGGGCATGCTATTGACCCGTGCGAAGCGCGCCGTCATACAGGGACCCGGATACCGGTTTCTGTATGATCGCTTCAGGCGGTTTGAAGCATCCTTGCCGGTGCGCCATTTCATTTAGACATTTTAATTTCAGGATTTTCTTATGACCGATCAACGCAGCGGAAAAGGTGGCGGAGGCCGCCGCAAGGGTTCGGCCATTGCCGCAATTGATACCGGCGCACGGCGCGGGCTGCGAACCCGTGTGAAAAGTGCCAAGGGGCGCAAGATTTCGTCCACACGCTGGCTCGATCGGCAATTGAACGACCCCTATGTGCAGGAAGCCCGCCGTTTGGGATATCGCTCCCGCGCGGCTTTCAAGCTGATTGAAATCAACAACCAGTTCGACATTCTTAAATCCGGCATGCGCGTCGTCGATTTGGGGGCCGCCCCCGGCGGCTGGACACAGGTCGCCGTGGATATGGTGGGGTCCAAGCAGGGGCGTGGTCAGGTTGTGGGGCTTGATATCCTGGAATGGGAAGGCGTGCCAGGGGCGACCTGCCTGCAGGCCGATTTCCTCGACCCGGCCGCACCCGCCATGATCAAGCATGCCCTGCAAGGGCCGGTTGATGCCGTGATTTCCGACATGTCGCCTGAAACCACCGGCCATCGCCAGACCGATCATATTCGTATTATCGACCTGGTGGAGCATGCCCTGTTATTTGCCGAGGAAGTTTTGGCCCCGAACGGCATTTTTATTGCCAAGGTGTTTAAGGGCGGCACGGAAACCGAGCTTTTGAACCGCATCAAACAGCATTTCCGCATTTCCAAACATGCCAAGCCGCCGGCATCCCGCGCTGAAAGCCCGGAAACCTATTTGATCGCCACCGGGTTTCGCGGACAGAACACCGCCGAGACCGATATTGCATCGGCTGAGCTAGCCGAAGACCAGGATTGGTCGCCGGTTTGATCTTGCACCCTTAGGCTTTTTATTCAGAACGAACTGTTTTCGGCGTCCCGGTTTGGGGCGTACAGGTAACGCGCCGGAGGATGCTTCCGGCGCGTTTTTTGATATGTGCAAAGGGGCAGTCCCCCCTTTGGTATTGGCATTGGTATTGGCAAAATTCAAAGGGGGTGGGGACCTTTTGCGTTAGGTCAAACATGCCTCGCCAAAGGAGGGGTATAAAATCAAAGCGCTTTAAGGTGCTTTTCTGTGAGAGGGGTTTGGAAAAGCGCGGGGGTTTGAATGGGGATTCTCGCGAAATATCGGGAATGCCTGCGGGGCTGGCATGGTGGTGGCTTGAAAACCCTGCATGTCAGAAATTTGGGGGTTTCTGATGAAGCAGGAAAAAGTGCACCTGACCGGTGTTGAGCGCCATTTCGATGAAGATGAAATCATCGTTAGCAAGACCGACCTGAAAGGCCGGATTACCTATGCCAATGATGTTTTTTTGCGCCTCTCGGGCTATGACGAGAACGCCCTTTTAGGGCAGCCACACAGCATTATCCGCCATCCCGATATGCCCAGATGCGTTTTTTCCCTGATGTGGGAGACCCTTGCCAAAGGCCGCGAGATTTTTGCCTATGTTGTCAACCGCTCGCTTAATGGCGATCATTATTGGGTGCTGGCCAATGTGACGCCCAGCTTCCATGCCGATGGCAGCGTTCGCGGTTATCATTCCTACCGGCGCAAGCCCCGGCGCGATGCGGTCGCTGCCGCAACAGAGCTGTATCAGAAACTTTGCACAGCAGAACAGGCCCCGCAAAACCGGCGAGACGGCATGGCGCAGGGCACAGCCGCCCTGATGGCGTTGCTGCAGTCTCGGGGGATGGATTACCACCAGTTCGTGTTTACTTTGTAACATCGAGATTGGCTGCGGTGCTGGTGCCTGTGCCGGGGAGGGCAGTTTGATGTGTGTTCCGGGGCAGGGGGGGCGATTGGTCAATCGGGCACAAAAAAGGGGCTTTGCCAAATAGCAGCCCCATCGACCAGTATCTAACGGAAACGGGAAAACAATGCAGCAATAAAATTTCAGGGCTGCATTGTGAGGCTACCCCTTGGCATGGGCGCCATAACATGTATAAGTTCCGCGCCAACTCAGATTAACGAGGTGGTGTAGATGTCCCGTATCGAAGAAGCCCTGACTTTCGACGACGTCCTGATCAAGCCCGCGGCCAGTTCGGTCCTGCCGGCACAGGTACAAACCAATACCCGTCTTACCCGTGAAATCGAATTGCGTGTTCCGTTGCTGTCCTCGGCAATGGATACCGTAACCGAAAGCCCGATGGCGATTGTCATGGCGCAGAACGGCGGTATGGGCGTTATCCATAAAAACCTTGATATTGCCCAGCAGGCCGAAGAAGTGCGCCGGGTGAAGAAGTTTGAATCCGGCATGGTCGTCAACCCGATCACCATCCACCCGGATCAAAGCCTGGCCGATGCGCTGGATTTGATGGATGCCAACCATATTTCCGGTATTCCGGTGGTGGAACGCGAGACCAAAAAGCTGGTCGGTATCCTGACCAACCGCGATGTGCGCTTTGCCTCCAACCGCGCACAGCCGGTTTCCGAACTGATGACCTGTGAAAACCTGATCACGGTGACGGAAAACGTCAATACCGACGAAGCCAAGAAGCTTTTGCACCAACACCGCATTGAAAAGCTGCTGGTGGTTGATAATGCCTATCGCTGTACCGGCCTGATCACGGTTAAGGACATCGAAAAAGCCAAACTTCACCCCAATGCCTGTAAGGATGCCACGGGCCGTTTGCGCGTTGCCGCGGCGACCGGTGTCGGCGAAGAAGGTTTCCGTCGCTCGATGGCCCTGATCGAGGCCGAAGTGGACGTGCTGGTGATTGATACCGCCCATGGCCACAGTGCCGGCGTGATTGCCGCAGTTGAACAGGTTAAGGCCCGTGCTGGCAAAACCCAGATCATTGCCGGGAACGTTGCGACGGCCGAGGCCGTTCGTGCCCTGATCGAAGCCGGGGCAGATGCCGTGAAGGTGGGGATTGGGCCGGGCTCGATCTGCACCACCCGTATTGTTGCCGGTGTCGGCGTGCCGCAATTGACCGCTATTCTCGATTGTGCCGCCGAAGGCGATAAGCACAATATTCCGATCATTGCCGATGGTGGTATCAAATTCTCTGGCGATATTGCCAAGGCCATGGCGGCCGGGGCCAGCACCTGCATGGTGGGTTCGCTGCTTGCCGGGACGGATGAAGCACCGGGCGAAGTGATCCTGTATCAGGGCCGGTCTTATAAATCCTATCGCGGCATGGGGTCGGTCGGTGCGATGGCCCGTGGTTCGGCGGACCGTTATTTCCAGGAAGATGTCAAAGACAACCTGAAACTGGTGCCCGAAGGCATTGAAGGCCGTGTTCCTTACAAAGGCCCGGCCAGCCAGATCGTTCACCAGTTGGTCGGTGGCCTGAAGGCGGCAATGGGGTATACTGGTTCTGCCACCCTGACTGATTTCAAGGAACGCGCGACCTTTGTGCGCATCAGTAATGCGGGCCTGCGCGAAAGCCATGCCCATGATGTGACCATCACCCGCGAAGCCCCGAACTATCGTCCAGGGGCCTAAGAGCCTAAGATACGGTTTGGATGCGACGGGAACGGGGTGCCGTTTCATCGCATCCATCGTGTTTATCGTGGTGACTGCGTCCAGTACGTTCAGCGTTACCAGCGCGTTCGTCGCGAGTTCTGATAGAAGTGCTGGCCTGCCTTGCATGCGAAACGGTTGGCGTTCGCAGGCTGGCATGATATTAGCGGCCAGGATTATGGATGACGGCGGATTTATTTTCTGCCGTCATCGTCTTTTTATCGATATTGGCATGGGCGCCTGCAGGGCTGGGTCCGCGAACGCCAATTTAACCAGGTCTGGAAGTACGTTTTGAAACCCGGAGCACGCATAGCTGCCGTTATTGAGCTTTATGATGGCTGGACACATACCCGCGATGATGCTGACCGCGTTATTTCGGGCTATTTTGGCACCCGTCGGTATATTGGCGGTGGCGACCGTCGGGAAATTGGCGAACGTTTCTATGACATGATTCGCCATCAGGCCCGGCTGGGCTGGTGGCTGGCCGAAGCGGGCTATGAATATCAGGATGGTCGTGCGCGCATGATCGCGGCCCTGGTGCTTAAAGATGGCCGCACGCTTGATGACATTTCCGATATGTTCAATGGCGAGCAGTTTTGCCCGGACCCGCTGCATCCGGCGGAACGACATCTGATCAACAAGCTGACCGGTCAGGCGCTGGATCATGATGCCCAGCCCGGTGCGGTGAAAACCGAATTGCCCAAATGGCTCTATGCCGAGCTTTTAAAGCTGCATCATGAAAATCTGCCCGCCGAAATGGCGGCCTATAACCAACCGGCCAAGCTGGATTTGCGCGTTAACACGCTGCGCGGCAGTGTGGATAGTGCCATTCGTTCACTCGAACAGGATGGCATCAAGGGCATTGAACGCACGACCTATGCGCCCAATGGCCTGCGGTTGCCGCTGGGCCTGAATATGCTGGTGACGGCGGCCTATAAGGATGGCCTGATTGAAATTCAGGACGAAGCATCGCAAATTTGTGTGAAACTGGTTGATGCCCAACCGGGCATGACGATTTTGGATATGTGCGCAGGCGGTGGGGGTAAAACCCTGGGCTTGGCAGCCGATATGCGCGGCCGAGGCCGTATTCTGGCCTGCGATACGCATGGTGCGCGGCTGGATAATGCCCGCAAACGTGCCAAGCGCGCCGGGGCAGGTGATTGCATTCAGTTGCGCAGCATTGCCGATGAACGCGATAGCTGGCTGCGCAATAAATCGGGCTTTTTTGACCGTGTGTTGCTGGATGTGCCCTGTTCGGGCTTGGGCACGCTGCGCCGTAACCCGGCCCTGCGCTGGCGCATTGGTCAGCGCGATATTCGCGCCCTGACATTGCAGCAAAGCAAAATTCTTAAGGCCGGTGCCGCCCGTGTGACCAAGGGTGGACGGTTGATTTATGCCACTTGCTCGATTTTACCCGAAGAAAACGAACGCCTGATTGAAACCTTCATGCGGGATCGCAAGGATTTCAAGGCCGTGCCGATCAAGGAAGTCTGGCCCGATGCCCCGGCCTCTGTGCCGGTTCCGGGCGGCAAGGACAAGCCGTGGCTGCGCCTGTCGCCCAATATGCATGGCACAGACGGGTTCTTTGTGGCGGTGTTCGAAAGGACGGCCAAAGGGAACAAGGGTTAATGCGCGGGCGGGGGCTGGTGCTGGCATCTGCCGGGGCCAATCGCGCCTGCCTGTTTTCCTGCGTCCAGAATATGCAGGCCGTTGATACGGCGCAAAAAAACGCCCTGTCCCAATCCGGGACAGGGCGCCTTTGTTCAGGTCATGGACGTGACCTTGCGGGGCAAAAGCCCCCTGCTGTTTGCTCTGGCGGTGTTTTCACCTGCCATGTGTCCTTGTTATTATTCCTTGTTCATCAAGGTGCTGTCGTTTTTGCTGTCGCCAGTATCATTTGGCGTCATCTGGTCCGGGGCGCTGCCATCACTGTTATGGGTGTCCTCTGTGCCTGTGTCGCTGCCGGGCATGCTTTTCGACATGTTTTCATCCGCAGCCGGGGCGTTGGGCGCCATCGGGGTGGTGGGGGCTTCGCCCATTTCAGCCGACGGGGTATCGCCGCTGCTGGTTGGGCTCTGCTCGGCCGAGCTGTTGGTCAGCGGTGTCATGCCGTTATCGGCTTTGTCCTGGGTCATGGCAATGGCAGTTGCGGCGCCGGCAATCAAAAGAAGGCCCGCAACGGCAAGGGCGATTTTACTGCCTTTATTATCATTCATAGCTTTTGGTCCCTTTTTGGTTTGCTCGCCGGGCGCGGTTTGTTCTGCGCTCCGTCAGTTTTCAATCTAAAAGCCCTTTGCGCACAAAAAAGGGACCAAATGTGCGAATTTGGCGATCAAATACGGCCAAATTGGCCGGTTTGCGACCTTGATGGGGCTGCTGCGCCCCTGCGGGCATTGCGTGATCAAGCTGCTGTTATAACCCGGCGCATGGGCGACAGTTTGATCACGCAATGTTCAAAGCGCAGCATTTTGACCGTTGGGCAGCCATTGCGCCGGGTTGCCGAAACGGCTGGTTTCGCGTATGTACGGCGCATCCCTTTGAGCGATGGAGAAACGGCCCGATGACAGATCGTGTGCTGATTATTGATTTCGGATCGCAGGTAACACAGCTTATTGCGCGTCGTGTGCGCGAAAGCGGCGTTTACTGCGAAATTCACCCCTTTAACAACATTTCCGATGGCTTCCTGGATGAATTTGCGCCCAAGGCCATCATCCTGTCGGGCGGCCCGGCCTCCGTGCATTGGGAAAAATCCCCCGCCGCCCCGGTGCGGGTGTTTGACATGGGCATTCCGGTGCTGGGCATTTGTTATGGCCAGCAAACCATGGTCAACCAGCTGGGCGGCAAGGTTGAAACCTCGGAACATCGCGAATTTGGCCGCGCCTTTGTTGACGTGATCGAAGATTGCGCGCTGTTTTCCGGCATTTGGGCCGTGGGCGCCCGCGAACAGGTCTGGATGAGCCACGGCGACCGCGTTGATGCGCTGCCCGAAGGCTTCCGCGTTGTTGGCAAATCCGATGGCGCACCGTTTGCCGCCATCGCCAATGACGAAAAGAAGTTTTATGCCGTGCAGTTCCACCCCGAAGTGGTGCACACCCCGCATGGCGCGCAGCTTTTGCGCAACTTCACCCATGATGTTGCCGGTTGTGTTGGCGACTGGACGATGGATGCCTATAAGGACGATGCCATTGCCAAAATCCGCAAGCAGGTGGGCGATGGCAAGGTCATTTGTGGCCTGTCCGGCGGTGTTGACAGCTCGGTCACGGCGGTTCTGATCCATGAAGCCATTGGCGACCAGCTGACCTGCGTATTTGTTGATCATGGCTTCATGCGGTCGGGCGAGGCTGATCAGGTCGTGACCCTGTTCCGCGACCATTACAATATTCCGCTGGTTCATGTGGATGCTTCGGCGACCTTTATTGGCGCGATTGAAGGCGAAACCGACCCGGAAGTAAAACGCAAAACCATTGGCCGTCTTTTCATCGAAGTGTTCGAGGAAGAAGCCAAAAAAATCGGCGGTGCGGACTTCCTGGCCCAGGGCACGCTCTATCCGGACGTGATCGAAAGCGTTTCCTTTACCGGCGGCCCGTCTGTCACCATCAAATCGCACCATAATGTCGGTGGTTTGCCGGAACGCATGAATATGCAACTGGTCGAACCGCTGCGCGAATTGTTCAAGGACGAAGTCCGTGACCTCGGCCGCGAACTGGGCCTGCCCGACAGCTTTGTCGGCCGCCACCCGTTCCCCGGACCCGGCCTTGCCATCCGCATCCCCGGCCAGCCGATCACGCGCGAAAAGCTCGATATCCTGCGCAAGGCCGATGCCATCTATCTCGAAGAAATCCGCAATGCTGGGCTCTATGACGCCATCTGGCAAGCCTTCGCCGTACTGCTGCCGGTCCGTACCGTCGGCGTGATGGGCGATGGCCGCACCTATGACTATGCCTGCGCACTGCGCGCTGTGACTTCGACAGACGGCATGACGGCCGACTATTTCGCTTTCCCGCCGGATCTGCTCGGCCGCATTGCTAACCGGATCATCAACGAGGTTAATGGTATTAACCGCGTCACCTACGACTACACCTCAAAACCACCGGGAACGATTGAGTGGGAATAGTATCGAGAGTGATCTGCATCCTTCCGCTTGTTACAAGGGGCTGGATGCAGGTCTCATCGCGTTAGTGTTGTTGTTTTCAATGAAATACTTTATTTTTAGGGCGAAATCTAAAATGTTAGGTGAATTATGAAAAAGGCTTTTGTTAAATTATTTTATCCGATATTTAAGGTGTTTAACTTATTAATATCTCCTTCCGGTTATGTGTTGGTTTCGAAGAAGAATATTACGGATTTTGTGCTTCATGAATATGATTCATATGAGCAATATCGTGAAATTCAAATTTTTCACAACATACGGAAGATTAAAAATGTGTGGGCCGATGCCGGTACAATGGATAAGGTTGCCGGGATTGTTCGTAGCCGAAAACCTTCTGGAGAAGTTACCGGAATTTGTCATGGAACGCGTAATGGATTTGAACAAAATTATTTAAACGAAAATCATGAAGGGTTTTCAGTGTTTGGTACGGATATTTCGGACACTGCGAAAGATTATGCGAATTCTGTCGTTTGGGATTTTCATGACGTCAATCCTGAGTGGGTGAAAAAATTTGATTTTGTTTATTCAAATTCCCTAGATCAATCATGGAAGCCTAAACTTGCTCTTATGTCGTGGTTAAATCAAACTAATGATGATGGCGTAGTGGTTTTGGAGCACACAGAATCTCACGGAGCGCGTAGCGCTAGTAAAATGGATCCATTCGGCGTTCGTCCTACCGTTATGCCCTATGTTTTGGCTGAATGGTTTGGGCACCAGGTGTCCGTGTCATTTATCAAAGGGAAAAAAAGTAATACTGGTATGGACGTTTGGCTTTATGTGCTGAAGCGCAATGTTGATGAGGTGAGATAGATTCGAGTTTGTTTGAGTTGGCATTGTCTTGTTTGGACGTATGGGGTATGGTTTTTCTGTTCTAATAAGATATAATTAGATTCGTCTAGAAAGAATTATATTACCCGTATCTGGCGTGATGGTTCAACGTTTATCGATGCAGTCTACCATCACATCCGGAATAAGTCTCTACTGCGCAACAATCGCTCCCCTGGGGCGATCGTGGTTATACTGTTGCATTTAGGTGTTGTTTTCGGGGCGTGGTCGATGGTGACGCTGGCTTTGATTTCATTAAACAGGGCGTCATCTCCCAATATAGTAATAATTTGATGGTATCGATTAATCATTGGCGATGATATCCGCGACAGGAGGGGCGAAATGTTTTTCCCCGGTCGATTTTTGCGATTGAAATTGTGCCAATAGAAGATCTTCACAGTATACTGCGACCTTGCCGCCATAATTTCGCTGAATGTGTTCGGCAGATCCGATATGGTCTGAATGCCCATGCGTGATGATGATTTGTTTCAAATTATTGGGATTGGAGCTAAGCTTCTGGATGCTGCCAAGTATCCAGCGTCCATATGGGCTTTCCAATGAGTCAATAAGGACAATGCCATTTGTCGTTGTGATTAGATATGAAGATGTCTTTTGTTGCCAATATAGTATAACTCATTCAGTGTTTTAAAAGGTTCAGTATTTCTATTTTGTCTGTTCTTTTCTGAATATTTTTTCAATTTAAGTGCCGACTTATAGGTTGCCTTGATTAACCCACAGCCTCCGGCCCCGCGCTGAGAGCGCCGGGCGAGACAGAGAGAGCCCGCAGGTAACAGGTATCCTTGATTTGACAGCTATGCGCCTGGAATATGATGTGCATCAGGCCGAGTAGTTTGCCGTTGCGTTCCGATTCTGGCGTACCAGTGAGCCATGCCGCACAGAACCGGGTGATGACGATGACTTGTAAGTTGACCCAGAAAGAAGGGGCGCCACTTGCCAAGTTTGAGCGCACGACATGATGCGTACAACCAGCACTTTGCTCCATGCAGCCGGTTATTACCCACCGACTGGATAGAGAAATGCTTGGCACTTGAGCAAATAGGCGTGAAAAAGATATATAATAAAACTGAGTATCGTGGATCAGCGAACGGCGATGTTGCAGGACTGATGAGTAGGTCAGGTTTGCCTGAGGGACAGGGGGACTTGACTGTAGAGGTCTGGACGCAGGCCGCTATCATGGAAGCCGAAGGAAGCAACAGACCAAACTTGGATGATCTGTGGTCATGTGCATGACGAGGTAACTTATGATCCTCGAGAGAGCCGATCACCAATACTCGATTGATGGCTTGTGACTGACTGAAACTAGTCTTGGCATTCGTCGCGCATGTTTTATTGACAGACTATGCTCCCCTCACAGGCTAAAGCTCACCCCAGCCGCGTCAGCACGGCCTCCACATCGTCGAGAAAGCTGATCCAGTCGCCGTCTTTATCAATGCCATTAATGCGCAAGAGGAACAGGCCCTCGACGGCCAGGAAGGCGACGCGTGCGGCTTGTGCATCCGGCGATGCGCCGGTCAGGCGCTCAAAAATTCCCCGATACCAGTCGCGTGTTTCTTTCAGATGTGCCGGGTTTTCCAGATAGCTGACCATCAGGCCGGCAATTTTTGCGTCCAGGGCCTGCTGTGAGGTGCGGGTTGCCGCGATGTAGCTGCGGATAAAGTCAATCGGGCCCTGCGTTGCCGCGTCGTCCAGCATTGCGTCGAACCGGTCTGTCCAGCGATCAATCAGGCTGCGTATCAAATCATCCCTGCTGGCGAATGAATATTGCACGCCGCCCTTGGAAATGCCCGCGGCCTTTGCCAAGGCACCAATGGTTAATGCGCCACCGCCTTGCGTGCGTACCAGCTCTTCTGCGACGTCGAGCAGCCCGTCACGGGAGATGGTTGGTTTTCGACCCATTGTCTTTCTTGTTTCCCCCGACTACTATCCAGTTTAAATACGATTGTATTTATATTTTAAAGAACGCGCAAATCATAGGTGAAGTTGTGCCTTGCTCTCCCCCGAACCCGCGGCGCTGGCTGATTTTACTCGCCGTTATGCTGGCATTTCTGCCGGTCGTTCTTGACATGACAATCCTGCATGTGGCTGTCCCCAGCTTAACCCAGGCATTGGGCGCGTCCAATAATCAGGTGCTGTGGATCATCGACATATACCCGTTATTGATG
>JBNKVZ010000059.1:0-23312 GCA_050299455.1 Thalassospira sp. | reverse complement strand
GGCAATTTGGTCCTTTGGCGGGCAGCTTGCCACGTTGCAGCTTGGCCGCGGGGTCATGGGCAGCGGGGCGTTGTGGGTTGCCATTGGGAGCGGTGGTATTGTCGGGGCGTGGGCCGGGGCACTTGTGTCTCGGTTTGGAGTTAACCATGTCCATCGGGTTTTTCTCGCCGCAATGGCCTGCGGTATTCTGGCGGCAGGGCTGGGCAATGTGATGGTTGCAACCCTTGCCGGCGGTGTTTTGTTCGGGGCGGCTTATGTGATGTTGACCGGGGTGTAACTGGTGTGGGGGGTAACCGCCCTGCCGGATCGGCCGGCTACCGGGTTAATGATTGGCTTTCTGACCATCGCCATCGGGCAAACAGCGGGTGCCCCTGTTTTTGGCTTTTTGTTAAACGAGTTTGGGCCGATGGCGGCGGTACTTGTTTTTGCAGGCCTTGCCCTGATGCCCGGGGTGATGAAGGCACAAAAAGGCCAGCGTCCAACTGACATGCGAAAGAGCGGGCCTTCTCCCACGGTTTAAGGGCGTGGGGTTTAATATGTGATGCAAAGGGACAGGCAGGTTTTTCGATATTTCTATATTTGAAATTTAAGTGCTTTATTTGCGCAGGGCAATCAGGGCCATCACCAGCACAAATATCCCAAACAGGATATCGGCTACCAGGTTGTTATGGCCCTTCATCGCCAGAAACGATGCCACCGGCGCAATAAGCGATGCCAGCACCAGAAAGACCGGATTAAACAGGAACTTTTTCATCTTAGTTTCCCCCCAACATCATGGTGACCAGCAAAATACCCAGGGTCCAAACCCCGCATAAAAGCGTCAGGATCACGCCGGTTTTTAAAACCACCGATAAAACCGGCCCTTCCTTGCCCGACAGGCCAACAGTGGAGCAACCCACCATGATTTTTGATGGGGCCAGCATACTGCCAAGCGACGCGCCGGTGGCTTGGGCGGCTAGAATTAGCGCGGTCGAAAGGCCTGAAAGCTCGGCAGTGTGGCGCTGGAACATGCCAAATACCACGTTGGAATTATTGGTACTGCCGGTCATGAAGGCCCCCAGGGCACCAATGGCCGGGGCGACTACCGGGTAAGCAATGGCAAAAGACCCTGAAAACAGCTTTGACCCGCCTTCGGCCAGCGCATAGGTCATACCGGCATGGTCCATCATCAGGGCCAGGCCAATTACCGGCACCATGCCAATGCTGGTGGGAAGACCGCTTTTTAGGGTGCGCCCTGCAATACGTTTGCCAATATCGGCGGCATAACGCCCGCGCAGTTTGAAAAAGGTAAAGCTGATTGCGGCAGTATAAAGCAAAAGCGCGCCGGGATGACCAAAAACGGCAATGGCTTTGGCCTTGTCAGCCGCGATGTCCCAGCCCTGTGCGGTTTGCATTGCCGGGAAGGACAGGGTGAGTTCAATGCCATGCAGGAACTGTTTGATGGGGGGCACGAACGTTGCCAGGCCGACAATCACCATAAAGACCAAATAAGGGGTTAATCCCTCGATCAGGGGCATATGGTGGGTTTCATCGCCATTGGGTTCGGCAATGTCATCGGGGTGGGGTTTCCAGAACCGGGTGACGACAATGGAGGTGGCCAGCCCGGCAATGCCGGCTGTTAATCCGCCCAGCGTCCAGACCCCGTAATTCGCCATCAAATATTGAACAACCCCCATGACCCCGGCAATGATCACCAATGGGACAATCCGGCGGCGAATGGTGCGAAAACCGCCATCAAGCCACAATACCGCCGCCCCGCAGGTAAAGCCCGATATGCCTAGCAAAATGGCCGAATAATGGGTTAATTCACTGCCGGGAATGCCGGTCACACCAATCAGGGCCTCAAACGAGGTCGCCATATTGCCAAACAAAACCGACCAGCTATGCCCGATCATGGGGGCGGCAACGGCCAGCACCGGAGAAAATCCCATGCCCAGCAAAAGCGGCGCAATCACCGCAATCGGCACGCCAAATCCGGCCACGCCCTGCAAAAAGGTGGCAAAAACATACCCCAAAATCAGCAATTGCAAGGGGCGGTCATCGGTCAGTTTGCGAATGGCAGCCCCGATGGTTTTAATCGCCCCGGCTTCCTCGGCAACGAAATACAGGATCAAGGCCGCCCACACGATATATAGAATATAAAGGGCCAGCATCACGCCCTTGGCCTGGGCGACGATCAACATATCAACCGGGGTGCCAAAGGCAAAAAAGGCAATGATCGCGGTGACAAACCAGGCCGCTGCCCCGGCACGGGCCGCCCCCCAGTTTGCCTTGATCATTAAAAACAGAATGGTGGCAATGGGCAGGGCCGCCAGAATAAATTTGATCATCGCGAACGCATAAACCTTTGCAAGCAAGACATTGCGGCAAAAGGAAAAATTGTTTTAACCGCGGCTTTATCATGTCCGAAGGCTTGCAGATGTGCAAGTCAATGCCGGCAGGTTTTTACAATATGGAATTGGTTCGTTGGTTGGCGAAATTGGTTCGCCCGTGAATATGCCCAATAAAAACCGCCGAATACGTATGTACCCGGCGGTTTTTAACGGTTTGGTGCTTTGCCTGAAAGGCGGGTCGAAAATCAAACCATTGGCCGCAGCTTCATCCCGTCTAACGGGCTGTGCGGCCTTATGCGCAGGCGGTTTGGGCCTTTTCGGCGGTCAGTTCATCGCGAATGGCCGCCCCAATGGTAAAGGATTTCAGGCGCGCCTGATGATCAAAGATATTAGACGTCAGGATCAGTTCATCCACGCGGGTTTCATAGAGAAATTCCCGCACCTTGGCCTTTGCCGTGGCGTGCGACCCCACAGCGGCATAGCGCATGGCATGGTTGACACCGGCCTTTTCAATTGAATTCCAGACATTATCCATATCCTCGACCGGGGCCGGTAACTGGCCCGGATTGCCCCGGCGCAAGTTCAGGAATTGCTGCTGCATCGAGGTGGCAATATATTCGCCTTCTTCGTCACTATCGGCGGCAAAAAAGCCCATCGCAGCGGCTGCGTAGGGTTTATCCAACTGGTCGGACGGTTCAAAGCGCGAACGATAAAGGTCAAGTGCCTGCATCAGATAATCGGGCGCGAAGTGCGATGCGAAGGCAAAGGGCAGGCCCAGCCGTGCAGCAAGGTCAGCGGAAAACAGGCTGGAACCCAAAAGCCACATCGGCACTTGTGACCCATAACCCGGAACGGCCCGAATGGCGGGTTTGCCTTCCAGCGGGGCCAGGAATTGCTGAACCTGCAACACATCCTGAATAAAGCGATCCTCGCTGCCATGCATATCGCGGCGCAGGGCGGCGGCGGTGCGCTGGTCCGTGCCCGGGGCGCGGCCAATGCCAAGGTCGATGCGGCCGGGATGCAGGGCATCAAGGGTGCCAAACTGTTCGGCAACCACCAAGGGTGCGTGGTTGGGCAGCATGATGCCCCCTGAACCAACACGAATGGTTTTGGTGCCCCCCGCAACATGGGCAATCACAACCGAGGTGGCGGCACTGGCAATGCCGGGCATGTTGTGATGTTCGGCCAGCCAATAGCGATGATAACCCAGCTTTTCGCCGTGTTGGGCCAGTTCCAGGGTTTTGCGTAACGCATCGGACGGATGCTCGCCGTTATTGACCGGGCAAAGGTCAAGGATGGAGAAACGTGTCATAACGATATATCCTGTTGGGCGCAGGGCATTTTTTCAGCCGCGCCAATGGGCTCTGTTACG
Source organism: Thalassospira sp. (assembly GCA_050299455.1). Lineage (GTDB taxonomy): Bacteria > Pseudomonadota > Alphaproteobacteria > Rhodospirillales > Thalassospiraceae > Thalassospira. The sequence goes on along the minus strand of JBNKVZ010000059.1, from coordinate 19,607 downwards.
ACTTAATTTAGGTCAAAAATACAATAACGCCAGCGCCAACGAAAATGCCATGTGCCATTTACGGCAAGGCGGCCCAGGTGGCCGGGGGTAAAATCGAATGAGGATCGGGATATGCTGATCATTTTGGGGGGATTGCCCGGTTGTGGCAAAAGCACATTGGCCGAAAAACTTGCCCGTTGCCTGCCGGGCCTGTGGTTGCGCATTGACAGTATCGAACAGGCCTTGCGTGATGCCGATATTCAATATGGGACCGGTTGCCGGGAAATAGGACCGGAGGGCTATATGGCTTCTTACCGGGTGGCGGCAGACAATTTGCGGCTGGGGCATTTTGTGATTGCCGATAGTGTTAATCCGCTCGACCTGACCCGGGATTCCTGGCGCGATGTCGCCCGGAAGGCACAAGCCCCATTTTGCGAGATCGAACTGATTTGTTCTGATGTTGCCCTGCATCGCCAGCGCATTGAAAACCGGCGATCGACCGTTGAAAACCTGAAATTGCCAGACTGGCACGCCGTGCAAAACCGTGACTATCACCCCTGGCACAGCGGCCAACTGGTTTTGGACAGTGCCTTGGGCGATGTGGATGCGCTGTGCCAACACGCGCTGCGCCATATCCATGCCATAGCCAAAGCCACAAACGCCCGGTAACTTTGCCCGGGTCGAATTTCGTTAGTTTTTATCGATGATACCGGCAATGAAATTGTCGGTGACAGTTGATCGCCCGTCCCGCCGATAGGCCAGCGCCAGATAGGCCATTGGCGCGTGATCCGTGATCGGGCGATAGACCACACCGCGTGCCTGTAATTGCTGCATGGATGTTGGCAGCAGCGAGACCCCGAGTTCTGCCGCAACAAGATTGATGACCGAGCCAAATTGCGGGGCGGATTGCCCCAATTGGGCCGCGAACCCGGCCATATGGCAGGCATTGATGACGGTATCAAAATGGGTGGGGCCAACCTCGCGCGGGGTTAAAATGAACGGGTCATCGGCCAGCATGGCCAGGGGGATGGTTTTGTGGCTGGCCGCGGGGTGGCTGCCGGGCAAAACCGCAACCATTGGCTCGCTGCCCAAATCATGCAGGGCAATATCGGGATGATCGACGACGTTTTGGCGCAAAAAGGCGGCATCAAGGTGCCCGTCAATCAGGCTGGTGAGCAGGCGGGTGGAGTTTGTTTCGGTCAGGGTTAATTTAACCTGGGGCCAGGTGCGGCGAAAGGTGCGAATGGCAGTAGGCACCACCGGGTGAAACGCGGCAGAGCCGGTAAAACCAACATGGATCGTCCCAACTTCACCGCGCGCCGCACGTTGGGCCGCCTGGATCGCCTGTTGGGCCAAGCCCGGAAATTGCTGGACAATGTCGTGAAAGGCCTGCCCGGCATCGGTCAGTTCCGCGCCGTGGGGCAGGCGGTGAAACAGCTTTACGCCAATTTCATGTTCCAGATCCTTGATTTGCTGGCTTAGGGGCGGTTGACCAATGCCTACTTGCTGGGCGGCACGGGTGAAATTGCCTTCCGCGGCCACGGCCAGGAAATAACGGATATGTCGCAGTTCCACTTTCGGTATCTCTAAAACATATGAAGAATGCCACTAACATATATTGGACGGATGGTAGGGAAGGTGCAACAATTTCGACAAATTAAAAATGCCATAGTCGGCAAATCCTCAAGGACGTAAAATGAGTGACTTTAAGGCCGGTCGCGGCCTGCAATCCCGATCAGGGCAGGCGGATGATGCGGATGCAGATAATGTGGTCAATGCGGTCAATACTGCCGCAACCCGCAAAGATGCCGCCCAAAAGCTTGACGTAGAAAACACCCACCCGCAAAGCTGGGTGGAGCCGGGCACACCGGCCTATCGCCGGGTGGCGATGGCGCTGTTTTTGGCCGGGTTTGCCACCTTTACCCTGATTTATTGTGTGCAGCCCTTATTGCCGGCCTTTTCAAGCGATTTTGGCGTTAGCCCGGCGGAAAGCTCGTTGGCATTGTCGTTGACGACCGGGTTTCTGGCCTTTTCGATTTTGCTGGCCGGTGCCGCGTCCGAGGCCTTTGGCCGCCGTCGTTTGATGTTTGTTTCCATGTGCGCGGCATCGGTTTTAAACATTGCCGAGGCCTTTATGCCCAACTGGCATGTCTTGCTGGTGATGCGGGCATTGGAAGGATTTGTTCTGGGCGGGGTGCCAGCGGTGGCAATGGCTTACCTGGCCGAAGAAATTCACCCGCGTGGTTTGGGTTTTGCGATGGGCCTGTATGTGGGCGGCACGGCCTTTGGTGGTATGACAGGGCGTGTCGGCGTGGGGATACTGACCGAATTTTCATCCTGGGAAGTGGCCCTGGGGGTGTTGGGCGCGATTGATTTGCTTGCTGCGATTGGCTTTTTCATTTTGCTGCCGCCTTCGCGCAATTTTACCCCCAAACCCGGTTTTCAATTGGCCTATCATATTGATGCCTGGGCGCGGCATTTGCGCCACCCGGCCTTGCCCCTGCTGTTTGCAATCGGGGCGCTGGCGATGGGCTGTTTTGTCACGGTTTATAATTATGCCGGGTTTCGGCTGGTGGCCGCACCCTATTATTTGGGGCAGGGCGCCATCAGCCTTATTTTCACGGTTTATTTGTTTGGGATTGCCGCATCCTCATTGGCCGGGGGCATGGCCGACAAATACGGGCGCGGCCCGGTGATGGCGGTTGGCCTGGTCGTTGCCCTGGCTGGTGTGGCCTTAACCCTGGCCGGGTCAATTTATGCGGTGATTGGCGGCATCATTGTTTTGACCAGCGGCTTTTTTATGGCCCATTCGGTCGCTAGTGGCTGGGTCGGGCGCATGGCAACCCAGTCCAAGGGGCATGCGGCCTCGCTATATTTGCTGTCCTATTATCTGGGGTCCAGCGTGATGGGGTCGATTGGCGGCTGGTTCTGGGCGCATGGGGGCTGGCTGGCCGTGGCCGGCTTTGCCGGGGCGTTGCTGGTGATTGCTTTGCTGGTTTCAGGGCATTTATGGCGTTATGCCCGCAAGATGGAAACCTGCACGGCCTGAGCCATAAAAAAACGCCCCGGCAGCATTTGCGGGGCGTTTTTGTTCAGGTATTTGTCAATTACAGCCAGTCAGGTGTTGGCAGGCCTTTTTCCTTCAGGAAGGTCGGGTTCCACAGCTTGCTTTGATAGCGCGTGCCAAGGTCACACAGGATGGTGACAATGGTGTGGCCCGTTCCCAATTCGCGGGCGAGCTTGACGGCACCGGCAATGTTCACCCCGGTGGAACCGCCCATGCACAGCCCTTCTTCTTTCAAAAGGTCAAAGACGATGGGCAGCATTTCCTGATCGCTGATCTGGAAGGGGTGATCAATATCCAGCCCTTCGAGATTGGCGGTAATGCGGCCCTGACCAATCCCTTCGGAGATCGAGCTTCCTTCGGATTTCAGCTCGCCATGTTTGTAATGGCTAAACAGGGCAGCCCCCATCGGGTCGGCGAGGCCGATTTGAATGTTTTTGTTGCGTTCGCGCAGCGCCATTGCTGTCCCGGCAAGGGTGCCACCGGTGCCAACGGCGGCAATGAAGCCATCAATTTTGCCGTCGGTCTGTTCCCAGATTTCCGGGCCGGTGGTATCAAAATGGCCCTGACGGTTGGCAACATTGTCAAACTGGTTGGCCCAGATTGCGCCATTCGGTTCGGTTTTTGCCAGTTCTTCGGCCAGGCGGCGCGATACATGGACATAGTTGTTTTCATCGCGATAGGGCACGGCAGGTACTTCGCGAAGGTCCGCCCCTAACAGGCGCAGAAGGTCCTTCTTTTCCTGGCTTTGGGTTTCGGGAATGACAATAACCGTGCGATAGCCCAGCGCATTGCCAACCGTTGCCAGGCCAATGCCGGTATTGCCGGCCGTGCCTTCGACAATAACGCCGCCAGGCTGCAGCAGGCCGTTTTTTTCGGCATCGCGAATAATGGCAAGGGCGGCACGGTCCTTCACCGACCCGCCGGGATTGGTGTATTCCGCCTTGCCCAAAATGGTGCAGCCCGTCAGTTCCGATACCTTTTTCAGGCGGATGAGCGGGGTGCGGCCAATGGCCTCGATGGTGCCATTGCGAATGTCCATGACAGACTCCAGACTTATCTGATGATAAAATATATGCCTGTTGATTGGTCCTTTTATACACAAAAGTCAAGTCAGTTTTAAAAATACAACTAAAATTTTGTGTCAATTAATATAATGACGCATTTTTTGTGTGGTTATTTTGCGGCCAGGGCATCCGCCCGTAATCTGTCCCGGTTTAACATCAGCCATTGCAGGGCCATGATGGTCGGCGCATTGTAAAATTCACCGGCTTTGAGCATGGCAAAACAATCATCTGATGATTTGGTGAAAACGCGAATATCTTCCCCTTCTTCATCCAGGCCATGCAGCCCGCCCGCCTTGCTGGCATCCACCTGCCCATAAAAGATTTGCACGGTTTCGCTGGTGCAGCCAGGCGATGCGTAATAACGCGGGATGATGACCTCTAGCGGGCCGATAATGTCACATCCCGATTCCTCCTGGGTTTCGCGCCGGGCGACATCTTCCAGGGTTTCGCCGGGTTCAACAATCCCGGCGACAATTTCCACCAGCCAGGCCGGCATGTTGGCGGTATTTTGATGAACGCTGAGGGTTGCGGGGCGGAATTGTTCGATCAGGACTACTTCATCACGTACCGGGTCATAGGGCAGCACGGCCACGGCATGGCCGCGTTCCAGCACCTCGCGCCGGATGACCGGGCTTTGGCTGCCGTCAAAGCGTTTGTGGCGCAGTTCATATACATCAAGTTTGAAATAACCATCCCAGCCGCGCTGGCGTTTCAGGATGTCTACGTCATGATAATCCAATTTTGTTTCTCCGGTTGTGGGGCGGCGAACGGGTACCATATCCTAGCGTGCAAGGCCTCTGCGCGCAAAGTGCTGGAAGGGACGGGCGGGTTTCCTATGTCGGGAACATGTGCGTTGACAATGTGTTACAGGGCATAGTTGGTGCCTGTCACAAGGGGCAAAATGATGGCATTAAAGGATTGTTTTGTTTTGGGCTTGCAGCTTGGCCGTGTTGACGACATCTTGGTTTTGTCGTGGTTTTGCTTTTTGTGATGTCGTGCCGTAACGGAATTTTTCTTTGAAAACGGAGAATTTTATGTCGGACGTGATAGATGATGATGCACAGTCAGATGAATTTCCCGCGATCGACCTTGAAAAAGTTGCCTTCATTTTGCTAAAGGCGCGGGCCTTTGATGCGCAGGAAGATGTGGTGGAGCCTGATTATGGTTCTAATGCGTCGGATGATCAGTTTCGGGAGGTGTTGGAAGCCTATGGCGATGATGCCACCCACGGCGAACTGGTTGAGGCGATTAATGAGCTGAATTGGGACGAGCAGTGTCATCTGGTTGCTCTTGTCTGGATCGGGCGTGGCAGCTTTGACGCGGACCAATGGCAGGAGGCCCTGGCTGCGGCCGAAGAAGGGCATACCAACCATACAGCAGAATATCTGACCGGGATTCCGATGCTGGGTGAATATATCGAAGAAGGTTTGTCTGCCTGTGATATTTCCCTAAGTGATATCGAGGCGATGCACCTTTGATCCTAAGATGATTTTCATGCGTGTTTGAGGGCGGGCCAAAACCGGGTTTTGGCCCGTTTTTTATGCCGCAGGGCTTTGGGGCGGTATTTTTTGATCCCCGATGTGAACCATTTAGAAAATCTTATGTTATTTGTTGTTTTATCATGTTTAAGGGTGTTTTTGTCTTTCTGGAATATGGATAAATTTACAGTGTCTCGATAAAATGCGGTTCAATTTGCGGTCTTGTCGAGAATTGTATCAGCCGTGTTTGACACGTGACGTGTCATGTATCATGAGGTGGAATTTCAAGTTTCGGGCGGTGTAACTGATTTTATGGGGGCGGCTTTTCGTCGGGGGAGTTGATTGGCGCGTTTTGAGAAAAAAGAGATTGACCGTCTATATGGGCAATCAACAGTCGGCGTTGCTATCCACCGGGAACTGGTGGCGCTGTATGTTAATGATGCCTATGCCCGCATGATGGGCTGCCGCGATGCCGCCGATTTTATGGCTGGCCCCGAACTGTTACATTACATTCCCCCGTCCTTTCATCGCGAAGCCTTGCGCCTGTATCACGACAGTGTGCAGGCTATTGGCTTTCACGGCTGGAAAAAAGTTTACAATTTGCGCCGCGATGGGTCGCCCGTCTGGCTTGAAATCAGTGATGAAACCATCGAATGGGAAGATGGCCGTGCCTTGCTGACCACAGCCCAGGTGATTGAAAATGGCAGCACGGCCATGCAGGTGGACCATATGCTGGGGCGGTCCTTTATTGGTGTTGCCGTGCATCGCGACATGAATGCGATTTATGTCAATGATGCCTACGCCCGCCTGATGGGGGCGGAAAATGCCAGCGATTTTATGAAGGCACCAAACTTGCTGCGTTTTGTGGCGCCCACATCGCGCGAACTGACATCGGCAACCAACGAGAAAATCGTCCAGGGCCTGTTTAACGGCTGTCGGCGGCGGGAATGCAAGTTTCTCGATGATGGCAGCGAGGTCTGGTGTGATCTGACCGATGAACGCATTTTATGGCATGATGGCAAACCCGCGATTTTGACAACGGCACATGATGTGCGCGAAGAAGTGCGTATGCATAATATGCTGGTGCGCAATCGCAACAGTTTGGAAAATGCGGTCGCCGAAGTGATCCGCATGGTGCCAACTGCGGTGGCGATGTTTGCCGAAGACTTGCATGTCCTGCATTTTAATCGTGAATTTGCCCGTCTGTTTGCCCAAAACCCGGCGGTTTATCCTGCCACACCCCCGGAATTTGATGTGTCCGGCCTGCGCGTTATTTACCACGAGATGGTCAAGGCAGGGCACGACCATGCCGATCGTAACGGGGTATTGTCGCCCTCTGGCCGGCTGACGGATATTCGCATTAATCGCCTGCAGGGCGGGGGCATGATGGTCTCGGCGCTGGATGTGACGGACCATAAGGAAGTGGAAAAACAGCTTTCGGTTCTGGCCTCGACCGACCCGCTGACCGAGGTTTTGAACCGTCGCGGGTTTGAAGGGGCGGTCAACCGTTTGCGCGATATTCGCCGTTTGCGCAATGAGAAATGGCATTACGGCCTTGCGGTGCTGGATCTGGATTATTTTAAACAGGTGAATGACAGTTTTGGCCATGCCTGCGGTGATCGCCTGTTGCAGGAGGTGGCGAGAGTATTGCGCGGTGTTTTGCGGGATAATGACCTGGTCGTGCGCCTGGGCGGCGAGGAATTTGCTGTTTTGCTGCCATCGGCCACGGGAAAAATCACGCAAATGATTGCCGGGCGTCTTGCCGCGATGATTGCCGATATTCGCCTGGATGACGATAATGGCACTCCCGGTGCGGTCTGCGTTACCGCCAGTATCGGGGTGACCATTGGCGGCGATGTTGGCGATGAAAACGGTGCCGAGGTGAGTTTGCCAACCGCCCTGCTGATTGCGGATCGCGCCCTTTATCAGGCCAAAGAGGGCGGGCGAAACCGCATTGTTTTTGTTGATCCGACGGTGCCGGCAGTCACCATGCCGCCAGAGGATGCCTTTCAACCCGAAGGCAAAGCTGAAGAGTGACGCCAAGAGAACCGGGATGAATATTCCCGGTTGTGCGGTGGTGGTGTGTCTGTGGTCTTCTGCGCGAAAACCCTGACGTGATGGTGGAAATCCCGACCGATTTGCGATAATCAGAAGGCAGGATGATTTCAGGGCCGCTTTTGGCTGTGTTTTTGTGCATCCCCGACATGGATCATGGTGATGCCGGTTTCATCTGGCGGGTTTTATGATGTCATGATAACGGCGCAAAAAGCAGTGCGAGAGGACCGGTTTTGAAATCGCATGTTAGCATCCAGACAGGAGAGCGCCACCGTGGGCAATATCAGCCATCTTGAACCAACTGCAATTTGGGCGAATTTTCAGAAATTGTGCGACATCCCCCGGCCATCGACCAAGGAAGAGGCCGTGTTGCAGATGATTGAAAAGCTGGCCGATGATCAGGGGTGCAGCCATTACCGTGATAGCGGCAGTAACCTGGTGGTGAATGTGCCGGCAACGCCGGGTTATGAAGACCGTAAAATGACGGTTTTGCAATCCCATGTTGATATGGTGTCCCAGGCCAATAGCGGATCGACCCATAATTTCGATACCGATTCGATTAATGCCTATGTCGATGGCGACTGGGTGACAGCCGATAACACCACCCTTGGGGCCGATAACGGCATTGGCGCGGCGGCCATGTTGGGTGTGATGTGCGATAAATCGGTGGAGCATGGCCCGCTGGAATTGCTGTTTACGGTGGATGAAGAACGCGGCCTGACCGGGGCCATGAATTTGGAGCCGGGCCGCCTTCAGGGTGAAATCCTGTTAAACCTTGATACCGAAGATGAATATGAATTGTATGTCGGCTGTGCTGGTGGCGGTGATTTGGTGGCGCGCTGGCAATATCAGGCCGATGCGGTATCGGGCGATATGGCGGCACGCAAAATTGCCCTGACCGGCCTTAAGGGCGGGCATTCCGGCATTGATATTATTTTGGGGCTGGGCAATGCCAACAAGCTGATGGCGCGTTTCTTGCGCCACCTGTTGCGCGATATGGACGCCCGTATCGTGAGCATCCAGGCCGGTACGGCACGCAATGCGATCCCGCGTGAATCCTTTGCCACCATCGTTTTACCGTCGGATAATGTGGCGGCCTTTGACGCGGCCCTGGCCGAATTCCGCGATGCCATTATGGGCGAATATGCCGATTTGGAACCGAATTTCGCCATTGCGGCATCGTCAGTCGATATGCCTGAAAAGGCGATGACCCCGGAAGACAGCATTACCTTTAACAATGCCATCCTGGGGTCCCCCAACGGGGTGCAGGCCATGAGTACGAGTGTGCCTGGTGTTGTTGAAACATCTGTCAATCTGGCGATTGTGCTGGTGGAAGACGGGCAGGCAAAGGTCACGCTTTCGGCGCGTAGCTCAATCTCAAGTGCGCGGGACGCCACCCGCGAGGTTGCCACGGCAATATTTGAAAATATCGGCGCGACGGTGACCTGGGGGGATGCCTATCCGGGCTGGAAGCCCAACATGGACAGTGAAGTGCTGGAAATGATGCAGGCCGTACATCATGACCTGTTTGGCAAGAAAGCCGAGGTCAAGGTGATCCATGCCGGCCTGGAATGCGGGGTTTTAGGCTCCAAATATCCAAATTGGGACATGATCTCGTTTGGGCCGACCATCAAACGGGCACATAGCCCGGATGAATGCGCCCATATTCCCTCGGTTGCCCGTTTTTGGGATTATTTGCGCGCTGCCCTGAAGGCCATTCCGGCAAAGACTGCCTGATCCGGCCTTATTGGGTGATGTTTACAAAATGCGACTGGTCCTTTTGGGTCAGTCGCATTTATTGTTTTTGCACCATTCATCGCGGGCGGCACTGCCATCGCCAGGTGTTAGGGCGTCGGAATTAACATAGCCTTCTTCGCCCAGTTCGGTTTCGATCAATATCCAGAAATTTTTATTCTCGCCGCGGATAAAAACGGTTTCAAACCGGGATAGCGGACGCATGACGGGGAATTTTATGCCCGCCCCGGTGCGCAGGTTTAGAAACTCTTGATCGACGTAATAGGGATCACTTTTGGGGGTGATCAGATCCTCGATCTTGTCGCGCACCACGGAAATGCCTGTTTCGACCTGGCGGGGGAAATCGGTGGTGAAATAGCTGTGTGCCGGGCCAAAGGCCAGCAGCAGGCAGAAAATAACCACAAATATCGGGCTTAGATGCAAAAGCGCATCAAACATGGCGACATGTTTCCATTCGTCGCGGACCCGGCGGGCCGGCTCGCCGGTATCGAGGCGGCGGATATTGGCCCGGATCTGTTCGGCCAAAGCAGAGCGGTTATTGCCAATAAAATCCGATGCCTGAAGTAAAACAGCCCGCGCAAGCTGTTTGTTGCCACTGCGTTCAAAGGCGGTGGCCTGGTTAAACAGCAATTGGGCGTTGGCCTCGGGCGGGAAGGAACCGCCTCGCATATTGGAAATGATGGCGCGCCAGGCCGGAAGAATGCTGCGCCAGCCCCAAAAGCCACTTAGCCATGTCCGTAAACTGGCCCGCAGGGCCATGCGCCGTGCCCCCTTGGGCGACAGAACGGCGCTGACGGTATCGCGGCGCATATAATGTAAAAAGCCGTGTATCACGGTAAATTCGATATGTCGGGGCTGGGCCGAAATGACATCGGTGATTGCACAACGGGCATAGCCGTTAATATCGGCATTGCGTTGGGATGATTTATGGTGGCGGCGCGCACCAGGATTAACCTTTGGGTCGCGCTGGCCGGTTTTTTCCTGATGTTGCTGATAGGCGGAACTTGCCCTGGCATAGCGTTCCTCCCGGCTTTCCGGGCGTTGTTTGCGACCTGCGCCGGCAAAGCCCTGCCTGCCGGTCGTGTTGGCATTCCCGGTCTTTTGCTGATGGGCGGTGCTGCTGTTTGGGCCGTTGTTTTGGCCGCTGCGGGCATTTGGCCCGGCCTTGTCATTTCCGCTGGCGCGGTTGGGCGGGCGTTTGCGAATACCAGCCAGAATTTCATAGGCTTCGGTCACGTCCTTAAAGCGTTCTTCCGCATCCGGGTCCGCGTTCCGGTCCGGGTGGTATTCAAAGGCCAGTTTCCGGTAAGCCAGCTTGATTTCTTTTGCGCTGGCCCCCGGCTTGATCCCAAGCTGGCGATAATAGATTGATAGGGGGTCGTGACTCATGCGGTTTTTGGTATCTCTTGGGTCGGTCAGGCCAGCGGAATATCCCGCCACAAAATGCCTGTCGGGCCGCGTTGCCCGGTTGGCAGCCATATTGTGAAATATTAGGGCGGTTTGCGCCACATTTGTTTGTGTTTTGATGCAATTGCAAAAATATCACGTGCGACAGGCAATTGACCCCGGGCGGACCGGTGGCAGATGCCGGATCGCCGTAATATATATAGGGGCACTGTTTCATTCTTTACCTTGCCCCAGGGATCGGGGATGATAACAGGCAGGTTTGCACGCCAACAGATAAATGCATACGGGCGGTTTCATTGAATTTGAAGTTCTGGCAACGAAAATCATCGGACGCCAATCCATATATGGAAAACCAGGATCAATTGTCGCCGGATGGCGCCGTTGTGGCCGAGGCGATTTCGGTGCCGTTTCGCAAGCGATTGCGGGCGCGCTGGGAAGGATATGACGACCCGGCGGAATATTATCTGTTTGAACAGCAACTCAATGATTATCGCCGCTGGCTTCAGCGCATGCTGGTGCTGGCCGCGCGCCCCATCCCCGAGGATGAGGGCGAGCTTGACCTGGATGACGAAGTGGGGCGCTGGCCGCCCGAACGGCTCAAGCTGTATGGCAAGCTGTTTGACCGTGGCATCATGAAGCCGGGCGGGCATGAATATGCGCTGGAACTGGCAAAGCCATTGGCCCTTGATGAAACCATGAGCTGCATTGAAATCGGCGCGCGGATTGGCGGCACCGCCCGGGTGCTGGCCGATAAATTCGGTGTGTGGGTTACAGCCATGGAGCGCGACGGGGAACTGGCCCTGTTGGGGATGGAGCGATCCGTTGCCGCTGGCGCGCAAAAAAAGGTGCCGGTCCAGCATTATGATCCGTCGGCACCGGATTTTCGCAAAAAGTATTTCAACGTCGTTTATTCATTTGGCGACATGTTCACGGTCAACAAGAAGGATACCTTCCTTTTGAAGCTGACCGAATCGCTTCGTGAACAGGGGCAGTTGCTGATTACCGATTATGTGGTGACAGGAAAAGCCAGCGAATCCTCGGAAAGTTATCGAAAATGGATGGCCTCGGAAGAGGAAAAGCCTCATCCGTGGACGGCAGATCGCTATAAAGAGATTCTCGGCAAGCTTCGATTTGACATCCGAATTGCCAAAGATGAGACCGAGTTGCACGTTCATCAGATCAAAACGGCGTGGATGACCCTGGTCAGCGAGCTTGAAACAAGCGGTTTGGACCCCGATTTCATCGCTTTTCTCGAAGAAGACATGGAAATGTGGATGAACCGGGTAAAAATGCTTGAAAATGGTGAACTGGCCTATTATCGGTTCTACGCAACGCACGACTAACGCTCTGACACCGCCTGGTTAACGCTAAAAGGTAAAATTATTGCGTTTTAAGTGTTGACAGGGACTGGGGTGACTTCTATTTTCCCGGCTCCCAATAGGGCCAAGTTTCTAAGGTTTACTGTTATGAAGATCCGGAACTCGTTGAAATCCGCGAAGCTGCGGGAAAAAGGCTGCCGTATCGTGCGCCGCCGTGGCCGCGTATATGTCATTAATAAAAAGAACCCCCGTTTTAAGGCACGTCAGGGTTAATTCCCTGTCGGACCTGAAACAAGGTTTTACAAAACGCCACTATCCTTGTGATGGTGGCGTTTTGTGTTTTGGGCATGATGAATGTGGGGGTGACCGTGCATAGACATGTTCATGCCCCTGCATCTGTTGTGTCCGCCATGCGGGGTGTTAAAGGCAAAGCGCCTTAGTCCGGCACCCTGGTGTTGGTTGTAGTGTTGGCGGCGGCGTCGGCACTGGTAACGGTATAAACCGCGGTGGACTGGCTGCGCCCGCGCAGCAGGACATCCCCGGCGACAGTCACGCGTGTGGGGTCTACCAGGCTATTGCGTGTGGTGTCGCTAAGCAGGATTTCGGTGCCGAAATGCTTGTTCTCGGCTTCCAGCCGCGAAGCACTATTGACCGCATCGCCATGCACGGTAAAGGACAAGCGGTCGGTTGCGCCAACATTGCCCGCAATCATGCGCCCGGTATTGATCCCGCAGCGACACGATATTGTTTGCCCGTCAAACAGGCGGTTTTTAACCGCTTTTTGAATGTTGATGGCGGTATCAAGGGCGGCATCGGCATGATGATTTAAATCATCAAAGGCATTGTAAACCGCCAGTACGGCGTCGCCCTGAAACTGGGTGATAATGCCGCCATGCTGTTCGATAATGTCGGTGACGGTATCGAAATAGGCATTGAGCATGGCGACAATCCGCGCCGGGTCAATTTGTTCACACATGCTGGTAAAGCCGACAATATCGACAAACAGCACGGTGGCGTCGCGTTGCTGGGGCGGCAGAACACCGGAATCGGTGCCCGATGCCAGTAACTTCTGGGCAATCGAGGCCGGCAGGAATTTGCCAAACAGGCTGCTGATGCGTTCGCGGTCCCGCAGTGCGACGATCATATGGTTAAAGGACCGTGCGGCATCGTCATATTCGCGAATACGGCTGCCGACCAGGCTGGGAACCCGATCGAGATGGCCCGATTCCATGCTGCGGGCGGCGGTTGCAAAACGGCGGATCGGCCGGGTGAAGTGGCGTGCAACGAAGATGGCCAAAATAATGGACATCAACAGGACAATCCCGCCTAAAATCGCCGTTAAGACCAGACGGTCAAATTCGGCATCAAACAGGCTTTCTTCAAAGTGAATGCCAATGACCAGCGGGGAAAAAGGCGTATCCTCGATCTGACGGGTCACGATGACGGAATAATGGCCGTTCAGGTTTAACCCGGAAAGCTGGACATTGCTGGTGGTTTTGCCTTTGTTATAGACGGGATAATCCAGTTTTTCCGATTGCCCCAGATTGGCCAGAACCGGGTCGCCAATATCCACCGTGCGGGGCAGGGGGATGGGGCTGCGCTGGATTTGGCTGGCATCATCTGCCAGCGTGCTGGCAATATGGTTGCCCCAGCTTTGCAACATGGGGTGGGCCAAAACCCGATTGCCCGCCACAATGATAAACGGCACGCCAGGTGCGTTTTCGCGTCCGCGCACCAAACTGCGTGACAGATTGGATAGCGACATATACTGGACAAAAACGCCCAGATAATGCCCATCGCGCAATAGGGGCACCCAATCTACAATGACGGGCTGCTTAAAAAACGGGTCCCAGCGGGGGAACCCGGTGCGGTTTTCGCTGGGGCCGCGCAATTGCGAAATTTCCGATATCAGCATGTTGTTGCGCGATAGCGTATAATGGATTTCCGACATGTCGACCGGGTTATATCCGGTAAATTCCCGTTCGCCATTGATCAGGCCATAGGCCATTACATCCATTTCGTCGGCCGCCAGGGCACGCATGGTATTGTCCCAGCCCAGGCTGAAATCCGGGTCCAGCCGCCCCCGGGCGACTTGATCGGCCACCCAGTTGGCCCGCGCATTCACATTATCCATGCGTTCTTTCATGGCGCGCTGCAATGAAATCAGTTCATTGTCGGCCACCTGCACCCACAGATTGCGGGTGTTTTCATAGGCGGCCCCCAACCCCAAATACAAGGCAATGCCAACGCCGCCGATACTGGTTGTAAGAAAGCTGGCAAGCAGTACGGTTAAAACAGAATAGCGCCGTTTGGTTTTCAAGTCAGACTGGCCTTGGCAGAATCGGGATTGGAAACGTGATCAACATCATGACGATCAGAGTAAGTCTAGTAGCCTTAAAATCCTAGGAAAATGGTTGCGGTGACGGGCGACGATCAAACTTGGTGGACAGAATAACCGAACTTGAAGTGCGTTTGATGCCTGCCAGGGTGCCAATTTGGTCCAGAAGCTGGTCAAGTTCTTCGGGGGCATCGGCGCAAACTTCGGCGATCAGGTCAAATTCACCGGAAATCGCCAGACAGCGGATGCAGCCGGTAATTTTTTGCAAAGCACTGACCACCCCGGCGGATTTTTGTGGTTCGACCTGAATCATGACCTCGGCCAGAAGGCGCGGCCGGGCTTCTTCGCCCAAAATTACCGAATAACCCCGGATAATCTGGCTTTTTTGCAATCTTTCCAGGCGTTCCTGCACGGCACTGCGCGAGAGGCCGACACCACGTGCCAGGGCCGCGGTTGGCAGGCGGGCATCCTGTTGCAGGCGGGCAATCAGGCGACGGTCAATGTCATCTATCTGTCGTTTCAACGGAAATACCCATAAAAATGATGGTTAATTTTGACGTTCCCACAGTATTGCCGGGTTGTCTCCGGCAGTCCAGTGGCAGAGCATTTAAAGATTGAAATTATTCAAACCAACAATCCTTGACCGCTGAATTGGGCGGCAAAATTTATCGGGAGATGGCAATGAAAAAGGTACTTGTTCTGGGTGCGGGTAAAATTGGCCGTATTGTATCGGTGATGCTGCATGAAAGCGGTGATTATGCCGTCACCTTGGCCGATTCCAATGGTCAAATGCTGGAAGTTTGTGCGCCGGACAATGCGGCAAAGCTGGTGAAGGTGGATGTAACGGATGAAGCCGCCCTGCGCGATGTCGCGCGCGGCCATGATGCCATTTTGTCGACCTGTCCGTTTTATTTGAATGTGCCGATTGCCCGTGTGGCCCGCGATATTGGCGCATCCTATTTTGACGTGACCGAGGATGTTGAAACCACCCGTGCCATTCGCGAAATTTCCAAGGGGGCCGATGGGGCCTTTGTCCCGCAATGCGGGTTGGCACCGGGCTTTATTTCGATTGCGGCGCATGACCTGTTTAAACGGTTTGATAAGGTGCGCAGCCTGCGTTTGCGTGTGGGGGCGTTGCCGCAAAACCCGACCAACCGTTTGAAATATAACCTGACCTGGTCGACCGATGGTTTGATCAATGAATATCTGAACCCGTGTGAAGCGATCCATAAGGGCAAACGCACCGAGGTTTTACCGCTTGAAGGGTACGAACGTTTCTCCATTGATGGCACCGAATATGAAGCCTTCAATACCTCTGGTGGCGTGGGGGCATTGTGCGATATGCTTGAAGGCAAGGTCGAAAGCCTGGATTACAAAACCGTGCGTTATCCCGGCCATCAGGAAATTCTCAAAATCCTGATCGAAGATTTGGCACTGGGCCAGCGGCCCGAACTGATGAAGGATATTTTTGAAAAATCCCTGCCGATCACCAGCCAGGACGTGATTGTGATTTTTGCCGATGCCGTTGGGGAACGCGACGGGTATTTGTGCGAGGAAAACTTTATTCGCAAGGTGCATGGCACCCGCATTGGCCCGCGCGACTGGTCGGCCATTCAGGTCACGACATCGGCTGGCCTGTGTGCGGTGATGGATATGGTTCTGACCGGTACTTTGCCGGGCAAGGGGTATATTCAGCAAGAACAGGTTACGCTGGGCGACTTCCTGGCAAACCGGTTTGGCCAGTATTTCCAGCAGGAAGCCTGATCATTTGGCCCCGATATTTGGGGCATTGGAATAAGACAGTGTTGTGCAAACGGGCCTGCCAGGTGCAGGCCCGTTTTGGCGTTTGGGATGTATTCTTTTAGACGATGTTATTTTGTATCTAATACGAAAGCAGGGGATAGGGTATCATTGCGTTATAAAACAAGATGATGGTTGGACCGACAGGTTCTGGAGAGGGAAATGCGGTGTTGGTATCTGTTAAGCGCGGGCCTTGCGAGCATTCTGGTTGCCTTACTGGCGATCAGTGTTGCCGGCTGGCCAATGGATGCGCAGGCAGAATCGGCCATCATCATGCCGGTCCGGTCAATTGATCTTGGTAGCGTGCAAGCCTGTTATCATGACCTGCATTCAAGCGGGTTTTGTGATCGGTGTAAAAGTCCGAATATCGACAATATTTCACTGACCAATTATGTGCTGTTGCGTGAAACCCTGAAGGCTGGCGGCATGGATGTGCGACCGGTTGCTATTGCGTCGCCCAATTCCCCCCGGAGCCGAAAGATGGTAGAAACCGGGATGGCGACGATTAAAACCGACTGGAGTTTTAACATCGACCATAATGATCAGGTTTTGAAAAGTGACGCCTTTATTCGCCAAGGCGAATTTTTCAAAGGGATCTATGGCCTGCCGGATAATCCCTTATTGCAAAATGTGCACGATCTGGCTGATCTTCGCTTGTTGAGTGCCACGAGCAACCCGCGTTGGCGACTGGACTGGCAGGTTTTGTCACGTATGAAGCTGGCCAACCTGTTTCCCGCCAGCAGAATAGCCCAGATGTACAGCCTGATCGAGCTGCGCCGTGCCGATTTTACCTTGCTGGAATTTGCCGTTGGCCCCGATATGGTACGCGAAGTTCACGGGGTAAAACTTGCGCCGGTTGCGGGCGTTAAGGTGGTTCTGCCAGGGTCGCAACATTTTATGGTATCGCGCAAGGACCTCAGGGCTGAAAAACTTATTGCGGTTTTGAATCTCGGTTTAAAAGTTTTGCGTGAAAATGGCCTGCTGGCGCAATGTTTACGTCAGGGTGGGCTGATTAATGCCAGGACGGCGAATTGGAAAGTTTTAAACGTGGGCGAAAACGGTATTTCCGAGCATCATAATTTTGACGTGGCGGAAAATCATCGTTGATTTGATGTGCCGCCATTTGTTTGATTGTTCCTATTTGAATTGCGTGGTTTGTTAACGCTTGAACGTTATTGTCCGCGCATGAATATCGAAATGCGTTCTGATCGAATGGTTGAAAATTCATTGTCTGACCTGGGCGAGATGTTTTATTCAGCCCTCGACCTGTTCGAGGCTGGTCATTTTGCGGAGGCCGAGGATGCCTGCCGCATGTTGACGCTTGCCTATCCGCAAGCGGTTGAGCCCATGCATCTGGCCGGTTTGGTGGCGTTACAACAGGGCCGGTTTGATGTGGCTGCCGAACGTATGGGCCGTGCCGCCATTGCCGATGCCAGCAATGCCGAAATTCAGCATGATCATGCCCGCGCCCTGAAAGCTGCCGGGAAAAATCGTGATGCGATTGGTGCGTTTAAACGCGCGATTCGCCTGTGCCCGGACGCACCCGCACTTTATTGTAACCTGGCAAATACCTATCGGGACCTTGGCGATCTGGACAATGCGCGCAAAAATTACGAAATCGCGCTGGAGCAAGCCCCCGATAGTGCCGATATCCACGCCAATTACGCTGCCTGCCTGCGCGAATGTGGCGATTTGGACACGGCCGAGGCCGAATGTCGCCATGCGCTGTCTTTGCGCGATGATATTGTTATGGCGCTGGTGCTGCTGGGCCAGATATTGCTTGATAAGGGGCGTACGGTTGCGGCCAGTGATGCCTTGATGCGGGCCTTGCGGTTGTCACCAGGCCACAAAAAGGCCTTAACCGCTTATGGCGAGGCGCTGTTTCGCTTGGGGCAGTTTGCCGGTGCCTTGCATTGTTTGCGCCAGGTGCTGGCCCTGGACCCCGATGCCGAAATTGCCCGCCGGACCCTGGCATTGTTAAACCTGCGTACCGGGCAGGGGACAGAAGCCATTGCCGCATTGGATCCGCTGGTACGCCGTTACCCTGAAGACCCCGACTTATTGCTGATGATGGGCGAAGGGTTGAGCCTGTCGGGCCGCCATAATGAAGCGGTGGAACGGTTTGGGGCGGCGATTGGCGCTGGTGGCGGCGATGATGCGGTTTTCCGCCTTGCTGTTGAACTTTCCGAGCAAGCGGACGCCGAAATGGCGCATGAGGTTTTGCAAAAGACCATTGATCGCAAAATTCGCAATGGCGAAGATGCCACCCTGTTTCGCACCGCCCGGCGGTTGTTATTTTCGCCGGTGCCGGTTGATATTAATGCCCAGAACGATGAAGTCGTTCGCGATATTGTGGAAGACGCCATTTTATCGGATGACGAACATGGCGCGGCCCCGGTTCCCGGCCGGATCGACCCGGTAACCCTAACCCGTTTTCCGCCGGTTTGGCGGGCCGCCCTGCGTCCGCAGGGGGATGATCAGTTGCGTGCCGTGGGCCGGTATTGGGAACAGCTTGCCGCCGATGCCGATTTGCCATCGGTGCGCGATGCCACCTCGACACGGGGCCGGAAGCTGCGGCTGGGCGTTGTATCGGCCAATATGTGCGATAACGGCATTGGCCGCTGGATTGCCGGTTTTGTTGCGGCCCTGGATCGTGACCGGTTTGATATTACCGTGGTGCGCCCACCATTGGGCGAGGATGATATTACATCGCGCATCGATGCCAATGCCGATTTGGTGGTGCGTCTGCCGCTGGACCCCAAACATTCGGCCCGGGTGATTACCGGGCTTGAATTTGATGTGCTTCATTATGTAGATGCCCAGGCCGATGCCTATACCATGTTGCTGGCAAGCTGGCGGTTGGCACCCTTGCAGGTGGCCGGGGGCGGCATTGCCGCGACAACTGGGCTTTCCAATATCGATTATCACTTTGTTGCCGATGATTGGGAAGCTGCGGGCGGCGAAAGCCGCTATAGCGAAACACTGGTGCGGTTGCCCGGCCTGTTTGTGAATGGCAAAATTCCCAATGTGCCCGATCACACCACCCGCGATTTACAACGCCAGTGGCGCATTGACGAAGACCGCAACAGTTATTTGTGCCCGCAGCCGCTGGATGTGCTTAGTGCCGATTTTGACCCGCTGATTGCCGAAATTCTGCGGCTGGATGAAACAGCGGAATTGCTGTTGATTGCACCGGCACGCGATGCCTGGGATGCCGCATGGGGGCGGCGTTTTGCCGTGAGCCATGCCGATGTTGCCGGGCGGATGCGGTTTGTTAATGTGCGCAACCGGGCAGAGATGCTATCGCTTCTGGGTGCGGTGGATGTGGTGCTGGAAAGCCCGGCC
>JBNKVZ010000058.1:0-23366 GCA_050299455.1 Thalassospira sp. | reverse complement strand
AAGCCACCCAGGCCGCCAAGGCCGGGAATATCGAGGCGGCGAACTGGCTGGCCTATCATTACGCCACCAAGGGCGAAAATCTGGGGGAAGCTGAACGCCTGATCAAACTGGCCCTGAAGGTTCAGCCCAATAACCCGTCCATTCAGGATACCTATGGTTTGATCCTGTATAAAAAGGGGGATTACGCCGCGGCAGAAGAAGCCCTGATCAAGGCCAACAAGGCCGCCCCGATTGCCGAGCATCTGGCCCATTTTGCCGATAATGCCCTGGCAATGGGCAAGCGCGATATGGCACGGGTGGCCTATCAGCGTGCGATGAATGCCAATCCTGACCCGGTTTTGTCACAGCGTATTCAAAAACAGTTGCTGGCGATTGATATGGCGGGCGGTATTCGTAATTAGGGGCCATTTTGGGGCTGCATCACGCCGATGCAGCCCTTTTCATACCGGGGCGGCTCAGCGTGATTGAGTGTGTTATTTTTGATTGCGACGGCGTTCTGATCGACAGTGAAATTCTGTCTTTTGCCGTTGATCAGCGCGTTTTGGCCGGATACGGCATTGACCTGCATCGCGATGACATCGCCCGGGATTTTGGCGGTATCAGCTATGGCGAGATGGTTACGGTCCTGAATGAACGTTTTGATGCCTCGCTTAATGCAGAGCATTACCAGAAGCAGTGCGAAGATATCCTCTATGATGTGTTCGCGCGCGAGCTTCGGCCCATTGATGGAATGGCAAAGGTGCTGGCTGAATTACAGGTGGCGGTCTGTGTGGCATCGGGCAGTGACCTTGACAGGCTTGCCTTGTGCCTGGGCATCACGGGGCTTGAAAAATTCTTTAAAAACCGCGTTTTCTCCGCACAACAGGTGGCAAAAGGCAAGCCTGCGCCGGATTTATTTTTGTTTTCAGCCGAAAAAATGGCAACGACCCCGCAGCAATGCCTGGTGATAGAAGACAGCCCGTCGGGTGTTGTTGCTGCCAATCGCGCCGGGATGCGGGCGGTTGGTTTTTTGGGCGGGCGTCATCGCCAGAATGCCGACCCCGCCCTGCTTTATGATGCCGGGGCCTATCATGTTGTGGGGTCTGGCGATGCGTTATTGTCCCATTTTTGCGATTTGGGGCTGACGGGCGATGGTGTTGCCTGATATCGGCAATATATCGGCCCCATATCAGCCTAAATCATAAATCGTCAGGCGATTTTTGCCATTTGCGCCGGTGGCCAGTCCAAGCTGATGGGCTCGCCATCAATATCGCCCATATTCACTTCATTCAGGTTATTGCCCGGCCCGGACCGGTCGATCACCAGAAATTCGCTGTCGGGTTCCAGCACCAAAAGCGGATGGTGCCAAACGCCCTTGTCATAGGTGATGCCCTGTTTGCCATTGGTGATAAAGGCGCGCAGGTCGCTGGCCTGGGGTAAATCGCTGGCCGGGGACACAACGATCAGAAACTTTTGGCCCTGCATTGGAATAAAGGCCTGCGAGCCCAGCGGATGGCGTTCCATCATGGAAATGCGAATTGGCAGGGGGCGCGGATTGCCGCGAAAAATGCTGATGATCGGATGACCCCCTTCCTCGCCGGTATCAATGCCGGAAATGTCGTGATAGCGCGTCGTCGTCCCCTGATTGATGCCAAAGGAATTACGTGCCGTTTCCGTGCTGATGACATCACCAAATTCGGTGAAGGCTTCGGGTGTAAGCGATTCGACAGTCAGTTTCATGTTAGCCCCCTGTTGTCCAGCCCGCCCCGATCAGGGCCGGGCCGGTTTTCCAAGAATGCGAATGCGGCTGATGCCGCCATCGGGTATCGAATTGATGCGCAGGTGTGAAAACGGCCCGCGTGCCGTAATGGCAGCACCGCCAAATTCATGGATGCGGTCGGCCTGCATTTTTTGTTCGGGCAATATGGTTTGCCAGAACATCGAACGCGCGATGATCGATTTATCCTTTTCCCCGTCCACATAGGCACCCTGAATGGACACGCGATCGGGGAAGTTGCCTTTGAAATGGCAGGTATCGATCACGATTTTATCGATCTCGCCCGGGTGGCCCAATTCAATGATCAGCCATTCATTGCCCGGTTCGCGCCGGCGGCTGGTTTCCCAGCCATCGCCCATATTCACCCCGCGCCCGGGTGCCAGCACCACATTGGGGTTGCCATAATGGGCATCCGACCAGGCAACCGCGATCCCGCCATTGATCATGGCGGCAAGGTCAACCTGTTCGCCCTTGGCGGCCATTTCCGTCCAGTCGCGGTTGGGGCGGCCATAAACCCGCAGGCGGGCAATTCCGCCATCGGGGTAAATATGCAGGCGGACATGGGTATAAATTGCCTCGCTGGTGACGTCCGCATAATGGTGCGCGCTGGCCCCCAGGCCCTGCGGGGCGACAATTTCGGTCCATTGTGCATTTTCATCGGGGTCACCTTCCGGGCAAAAACAGCCCTCAAGCGAGGCGGCTGGCGGGAAATTGCCGGTAAAATGGCTGGTATCGATATCGACACCGTAAATCCGGCATGATGTTGCCAGGCGGACAACGGCGTAATCGTGGCCTTCCACCCGTTTGCGGCGGCTTTCCCAGCCATCCATCCATTTGCCGTTATCGTCGTATTTGTCGGGGTAAAACACCGCCGGGGCCGATTGCAGCATGCGCTGTTTGTCGGCAAAAAAATCGTCGGTGGCGAAAATGGCCAGCGCCCCCAGGCGTTCATCCGCCAGATTGACAAATCGGCGGGTAAATTCGGGGGCGGTATCGTTGCTTGAATGGCTCATGGGTTTGCGTCCTGCTGATAATGTTTTGTCCCGTGCTTACAGGGCCTGCAATCGCAATAGGGCGATGCGGTGAACCTGTTGCAGGGCTTCGTTAAATTCGGTTTCGGTATCGTTATTCACCCGGCGTTCAAACGCGGTCAGAATGTCACGACGATGATACCCTTTTACCGCAAAGATAAAGGGGAAACCGAACTTGTTTTTATAAGAATCGTTAAGTTCGGAAAATCGCACAAGTTCATCCTTGCTGCATTGATTTAACCCCGCGCCTTGCTGTTCGTCGCGTGAAGATGTTGTTAAATCGGCCAGGGCCAGCTTGCCGGCAAGGTCGGGATGGGCGCGCAAAAGCGACAGTTTTTCCTCTCGCGTGGCCCGTTCGACAACAACCTGCATCGCGGATGCCAGGGTTTTGGGGTCATCAAGGGCGGGGCTGATGCCGCCTTCGGCCAGGCGTTCGGCAATCCAGGGCGAATGCTCGTACACCCCGCCATATAAATTGACGAAAGACTTGGTCGCCAATGTGCTGGGCGGGTTGGTTGTAAAAAGCGAGCGATCATTGCCCGGTGCAACCGCCGGGGATGTATTTGTTTCGGTCATATCTTCGCAATCCTGTCAGTCAGGCCTGGGGCCGGTCACATGCGATAGGACTATAGGAACTTAGGCACTATAGACACTAACTGCATGTGGGCGTTTGCGGCCTGTGCCGGGCTTTTCAGCCCGCATGGGGATGATGTTCGCGCCAGTGCCGGGCAATATCAATGCGCCGGGCAAACCACACATCGTCATGGCTGCGGACATAATCGACAAAGCGTTTTAAGGCGGCAAACCGTCCCGGGCGGCCGACAAGGCGGCAATGTAACCCCACCGACAGCATTTTGGGCGTATGCGCCCCTTCTTCATACAGAGTATCAAAGCTGTCTTTGAGGTATTGGTAATATTGCTCGCCGGAATTGAAACCCTGCATGGCGGCAAAACGCATGTCATTGACATCAAGCGTATAGGGCACAATCAGGTGCGGGGTTTCGGTCTGGGTGCTCCAGAACGGCAATTCGTCGCTGTAATCATCGGCATCATACAGGAAACCGCCTTCTTCGGCTACCAATCGGCGGGTATTGGGGCTGGTGCGGCCGGTATACCAGCCCAGCGGGCGTTCGCCGGTAATGTTTTTGATAATGTCGATGGCCTGGTGCAAATGCTCCCGTTCGACATTTTCCTCGATATATTGGTAATCAATCCAGCGCAGGCCATGCGAACAAATTTCATGGCCGTCTTTTATCGCGACCTCGGCAACCTTGGGTTGGCGGGACAGGGCCATGGCGACGGCAAACAGGGTGATGGGGATTTCGCGTTCGCGAAACAGGTTCAAAATGCGCCATACCCCGACACGCGATCCATATTCATAGATCGATTCCATGCTCATATGACGCACACCCTGGCGCATGTCGGTGCCGATCATTTCGGACAAGAAGGCTTCCGATGCCGCATCCCCGTGCAGGATGCAGTTTTCACCGCCTTCTTCGTAATTCAACACAAACTGTACTGCGATGCGGGCCTTGTTCGGCCAATTGGCATGCGGCGGGGTTGCGCCATACCCGATCAGGTCGCGCGCATAGGGGGTGTTGGTCATCTTTGCCTCCAGACAGATCAATCCCGGTTTGGTTCGCCAGGTTATTTGGTGTAGCATTAACCATTGGCTGCGGTGCAGCAAGAAAATCTCGTGCGCGATCTTTGGGAAATTTTCAGGGTGGTTTTGAAAATATGCCCTGCCAAACAGTGCGCAAAGACGCGGGATTTCTGGCATTCCAAGTCATTCGGGCGGTAGTCTTCTGATCCTTTTTCAAAGAATTATTGATATAGTTTCACTTTATCGCCTCTTTTCTGAATGCCTGTTGCAGTGCGACTTTTTAAAAAAATGACAAACAACCGGGCTTGGTCTTCAAAACAGTAACAAGACCGGATCAGAGAGGCAGGCGGGCAACCGCCCTAAAATTATCGATACAATACGAGATCCTTGGTTCAGTGACACAAAGGAGGCCCGTCATGGGGCGCTTGACGACACATGTGCTTGATACGGCACGCGGCTGCCCGGCCGGGGGCATTCGCATTGAATTGCACCGTTTTGACGGCGGCCATGATGACCGTGTTGCCCTGGCCGTAACCAATGAAGATGGCCGCACCGATGCGCCCTTGCTGGAAGGCAAGACCCTGCGTTCGGGCAAATATGAATTGGTGTTTTTCGCCGGCGACTATTTCGATGCCAACGGCTATGACCTGCCCGATCCCAAATTTCTTGACCAGGTTTCAATCCGTTTTGGCATTGCCGATATTGATGCACATTATCATGTGCCGCTTTTGCTTTCGCCCTTTGGCTATTCCACTTATCGCGGCAGTTAAGAACCATGACGAAGATGCGCAGCGACATCCGCTTTTTATTGGGCGAAGAAGAACGCCGGATCGAAAATATCGACCCGCAAACCACCGTTTTGAATTACCTGCGCTTAAGCGAGCATAAATGCGGCACCAAAGAAGGCTGTGCCGAGGGCGATTGTGGGGCCTGCACCGTTGTGCTGGGCGAAGTGGATGAAAATGCCCCCGGTGGCATGCGCTATCGTACGGTGAATGCCTGTATTCAGTTTGTGCCGACACTTGATGGCAAACAATTGCTGACCGTCGAACATCTGAAAGCCGCCGATGGCAGCCTGCATCCGGTTCAGCAGGCGATGGTTGAGACACATGGCTCGCAATGCGGGTTCTGCACGCCGGGCTTTGTCATGAGCCTGTATAAAATCTGGCTTGATGGTGGCGAGGATGACCGCGGCGCGATTAATGATGCGCTGGCGGGTAATTTGTGCCGCTGTACCGGTTATGGGCCAATTATCGAGGCGGCACGCATATCGGGCGGGGCTGCAATTGATGATAAACTTGAACAATCACGCCGTAAGGCCGTGGCGGACCGATTGACAGCCTTGATCGATGACGGGGCTGGGCTGGAAATTGATCATCCCGGTGGTCGTTATTTTGCCCCGCGCAGCAGCGATGAGCTGGCACACATTTTGGTCACACATCCCGATGCGGTCATTCTCGCCGGCGGCACCGATGTGGGCCTGTGGGTGACAAAGCATCTGAAACGTTTGGACCCGATTGTTTATATCGGGGATGTCGCCGATCTGAAATTTGTTGAATGGCAGGATGGCGATTTGCATATCGGCGCGGGGGCGACCTATAGCGCCGCCCATGAGGCCCTGGGCGAGATTGCCGATGATTTGGGCGAACTGGTGCGCCGCATTGGCTCCCGTCAAATTCGCAATGCCGGCACGGTGGGCGGTAACATTGCCAATGGGTCGCCAATTGGCGATAGTCCGCCGGCCTTGATTGCCTTGGGGGCACGGCTGGTTTTGCGCATGGGGGATGTGCGCCGCGAAATACCGCTGGAGGATTTTTTCATTACCTATGGCAAGCAGGACCGGGCCAAGGGCGAGTTTGTTGAAAAAATCATTGTGCCCAAGCCGGCGGGCAGCAGCCAGTTTCGGGCCTGGAAAATTTCCAAGCGGTTTGATCAGGATATTACTGCCGTTTTGGGCGCATTTGCCATCACCCTTGAAAACGGGGCCGTGGCCGACATGCGCATTGCCTTTGGCGGGATGGCGGGCACGCCGATGCGGGCCAAAAAATGCGAAGCCGCGATGATAGGCCAGCCGTGGAATGACGACACCCTGCAAAAAGCCCGCTTGGCCTTGGCCGAGGATTTTAAACCCATGACCGACATGCGGGCATCGGGCGATTATCGCATGCTGGTGGCGCAAAACCTGCTGAGCAAACTTTATATTGAAACCACACAGCCCGATGTGACCACCCGTCTGGTCGGGAAGGTAGCGTGCAATGGTTGAAACCCGCGAAATTCTGACCCCGACGGCGGGGCTTAACGGCGGCGTGCGACATGCCAGCAAGCATGACAGCGGCCCCAAACATGTCACCGGCGAAGCCGTTTATATCGACGATATTATCGAACCTTATGGCACCCTGCATCTGGCGCCGGGTGCTGCAACCATCGCACATGGCCGCATCACCAAACTGGACCTGGAAAAGGTGCGATCCGCCCCGGGGGTGGTGTGTGTTTTAACGGCGGATGATATTCCCGGTCGGAATGATATTTCACCGGCCCACACCCATGACGAGCCGGTCTTGCCCGATGGCATTGTGCAGTTTTACGGCCAGCCAATATTTTGTGTGGCGGCTGAAACCCGCGAACAGGCCCGTGCGGCCACCAAGCTGGCGGTAATTGAATATGAGGAACTGCCTGCCATCCTGTCGATTGATGATGCGCTGGCGCAGAAATCCTATGTTACCGAACCGCATGTGATGAAACGCGGCGATAGTGAAGCCGCCCTTGCCGCCGCCCCGCATCGCCATGCCGCCCGCATGGTGATTGGCGGGCAGGACCATTTTTACCTCGAAGGGCATATTTCCTTTGCCATTCCGCAGGAAGATGGCGATGTGTTCATTCATTGCTCCACCCAGCATCCGTCTGAAGTGCAGCATAATATTGCCCATGTGCTGGGCCGCCCGGCCAATGCGGTAACGGTGGAAGTGCGCCGTATGGGCGGGGGCTTTGGCGGCAAAGAAACCCAATCCATGCAATGGGCGGCGCTGGCCTCCATTGTCGCGGTGAAAACCGGGCGTCCGGCCAAAATGCGCCTGGACCGGGATGACGATATGATCATGACCGGCAAACGCCATGATTTTATCGTCGATTATGACATTGGCTTTGACGATAGCGGGCGCATATGTGGCGCAGATATTCAATTCGCGGCTAATTGCGGTTTCAGCGCCGATCTTTCATCGGCGATTGCGGATCGCGCCATGTTCCATACCGACAATGCCTATTATCTGGGTGATGTTGAAATCCGGTCTTATCGCTGCAAAACCAACCTGGTTTCCAATACTGCCTTTCGCGGTTTTGGCGGGCCGCAGGGCATGGTGGCGATTGAACGGATTATCGATGAAATTGCCCTTACACTGGGGTTGGATCCGCTGGATGTGCGCATTGCCAATTATTATGGCGATGAGGGGCGCAATATCACCCCCTATCATATGACGGTGGAAGATAATGTTCTGCCTGATCTGACGCGTGATTTGCTGGCAAGTTCGGATTATCGGGCGCGCCGGGCGGAAATTGATGCCTTTAACGCGCACAGCCCGGTGATCAAACGCGGCATTGCCATTACCCCGGTTAAATTTGGCATTTCCTTTACCACCACCTTTCTGAATCAGGCCGGGGCGTTGATCCATGTCTATCAGGATGGGTCGGTTCATTTGAATCACGGTGGCACCGAAATGGGGCAGGGCCTGTTTATCAAGGTTGCCCAGGTCGTGGCCGAGGAATTCCAGATCGATCTGGACCAGATCAAAATCACCGCCACCAATACCGGCAAGGTGCCCAATACATCGGCCACGGCGGCATCGTCGGGGGCGGATATGAACGGCATGGCCGCACGCAATGCGGCGCGTACCATCAAGGAACGGCTGGTGGCCTTTGCCAGCAACCATTACGGGGTGGATGAGGGGGCCATTCGCTTTGTGCCGGGGCGGGTGCTGGTTGGTGATGTGGCCGCGCTTACCTTTGCCGAATTGGTGAATATGGCCTATTTGGGCCGGGTTTCGCTGTCGGCGACGGGGTATTATGCCACGCCCAAAATCCATTATGACCGCGAAAGCGCATCGGGCCGGCCATTTTATTATTTTGCCTATGGCATGGCGTGCAGTGAAGTCATGGTCGATACCCTGACCGGCGAAAACAAAGTCACCCGGGTGGATATTTTGCATGACGTCGGCCAGTCTCTAAACCCCGCCATTGACCGCGGGCAGGTCGAAGGCGGATTTATTCAAGGCATGGGATGGCTGACAACCGAGGAATTGTGCTGGGATGATCAGGGCCGCATTCGCACCCATGCGCCCTCGACCTATAAAATCCCGGCCTGTTCGGACCGGCCCGATGATTTTCGCCTTGAATTGTGGTCTTCGGGCCGCAATGTCGAAAAAACCATTCATCGGTCCAAGGCCGTGGGCGAACCGCCCCTGATGCTGGCGATTTCGGTGCATCGCGCCCTTGCCCATGCGGTGGCATCGGTGGCGGATCATAAATTTGTCCCCGCCCTTGATACCCCGGCAACGCCCGAGGCCGTGTTAAAGGCCATGACCCGGTTAAGCCAGCAGGCCGCCGGTGTGCCAGAAGTCGCAACGCGCAATGCGCAGGACGAACCGGCATCTTCGGGTGCCGGGGCGGAAATGGCCGGGGTTGGTGCCCCGCAAACCGGGGTATAACGGCGATGTCCGCTTTGTCCCAGCTGTCGCTGGATGCAAAATCATGGTCCGCCCTGCTATTGGGGGATCAACTGGTTGTTATGGTGACGGTGGCCGCCATTGCCGGCTCCACCCCGCGCGAGGCCGGGGCCTTTATGCTGGTGGGGCGCAATGAAACGGCGGGAACGGTGGGCGGTGGCAATCTGGAACATCAATTGGTCCGCCATGTGCGCCAAATGCTGGCCGAGGATAGCGCGCCGGGTGCGCAATTTATGCGTTATCCGCTGGGGCCGGCACTGGGCCAATGTTGTGGTGGTGCTGTTGAGGTGGCGTTTCATGCCCTCGATCATGGGCGCAAGCAGGCCCTGCATCGGGCGTTGCAGGCCGGATTGTGCGGCACGGGGGCGGTTCCGGGCACGGAGATAGGCACGGATGCTGCACCGAAAACCGGCGATCCCGTTTGGATGATGCTGCCTCATGAGGACGCCGCAAATGCCGCCTTTATGCCGGTTATCGGGCAAGCAGCACAGCGACTGGCGCACAGTTTTGGCGCGTTTCGTGGTGGCTTTGTGGAAAATGCTGCCTCGGTCATTTTGGGTGGCGCAGGTGGTACAGGTGCCGTGACGGGCCCCTCGGGCAAGGCTGTGCTGGTCCGGCTGGATGACGGGGCAACGCCGCTTTGGCTGTTTGGTGCCGGACATGTCGGGGCGGCGATTGTGCGGGCGCTGGCGCCCCTGCCATTCGATGTGACCTGGGTGGATTCGCGGGCCGATTATATTGATATGCCGGCAACAGCCCGGCTTAACCCCATTCACAGCGTTGATCCGTGGGAAGAAATCACCGATATGCCCCAAGGCGCGATGGCGCTGATTTTGACCCATTCCCATGCCGAAGATTTTGAAATTTGCCGTCAGGCCCTGATGCGCCGTGACCTTTCCTTTGTCGGGATGATTGGCAGTTTGACCAAACGGGCGCGTTTTGTGGCGCGGATGCGCGAACGCGGCCTTTCGGATGCCGATTCATCCCGTCTGTGCTGCCCGATTGGTGTGCCTGGCATCACCGGCAAACATCCGGCCGTTATTGCGGCATCGGTCGTGGCGCAACTGGTTGGTTTGCGCGAACAGGCGCAGGCCCAACGGGCCGCATCACCGGCGCGCACCGACCGCGATATTGGCTAACATATGCCAAACCGGGGCAAGGAACAGGTGCCCTGGCATTAAAAACGGCTGGTTCCCGGCGGTGTCCGGTCATCAAACCAGATTAATAATAAACCCGGACATCCGGGACAGGACGATAACAAGGAGAATGAGCTGTGTGTGATGATATCCGGCATAAACATATGCGCCATGCAGTAGAATTATCACGCCAAAAGATGGAAGAAGGCTGTGGTGGGCCGTTTGGTGCGGTGATTGTGCGCGATGGCAAGGTCATTGCCGAAGGCTGGAACAATGTCACATCCCGCATGGACCCGACCGCCCATGCCGAAGTTTCCGCCATTCGCGCCGCCTGCGAAGCCTTGGGGGATTTCAGCCTGGCCGGATGCGAGATTTACACCAGTTGCGAACCGTGCCCCATGTGCCTTGCCGCGATTTATTGGGCACGGATTGATCGCATTTATTATGCCAACGGGCGCGAGGATGCCGCCGCCATCGGGTTTGATGACCAGTTTTTATATGACGAGGTCGCCAAACCCCTGTCGCAGCGCGAATTGCCGTGCGAACATATTGAAATGAAAGAGGCGGCCGAGGTCTTTGAACAATGGGCCGCCAAAGAAGACAAGATCGCTTATTAAAAAAAACCTGTTCAAAAAAGCATCGAGACAGTTTGATTACGGCGCCCGGCAGGGGTAAAACGCCCTTGGCGCATGTAATCGGATCGCAATCAGGGGGTGGCAGACAGTGACCGCGATATCCGGCAATAAAACCGGGGCCGTCAAACAACGATCGGGATCAGGGCCCGCGCAGCTAGAAATTCGCGGCGTGACCAAGGCTTTTCCCGGTTGTCTGGCCAATGACAATATCAGCTTCAGGATCGAGCCGGGCGAGATCCATGCTCTGCTTGGTGAAAACGGGGCAGGCAAAAGCACGCTGGTTAAAATGATTTATGGCGTGATGCAGGCCGATGCCGGCGAGCTGTTATGGGAAGGCAAGCCCGTGACCATCGCCAGCCCCCATGACGCCCGCGAAATGGGCATTGGTCTGGTTTTTCAGCATTTTTCATTGTTTGAAACCATGACGGTGCTGGAAAATATCGCCCTGGCCATGAATGATGTGCGCGATATGGCGGCCTTGCGCCAGCAAGTGGCCGAGGTGGAAGAAACCTATGGCCTGCCGCTTGATGCGGATCGCCATGTTTATACCCTGTCGGTAGGCGAACGCCAGCGCATCGAAATTGTGCGGTGTTTGCTACAGAATCCCAAACTTTTGATTTTGGATGAACCAACCTCGGTTCTGACCCCGCAGGAAGTGGACAAACTGTTTGAAACCCTGCGTCGCCTGTCCGATGAAGGATGCGCCATCCTTTATATCAGCCACAAGCTGCATGAAGTTCAGGCCCTGTGCGAACATGCCACGGTTTTGCGCGGTGGCAAGGTGGTCGATACCTGCGATCCCAAGGCCGAAACCGCAAAATCGATGGCCGAAATGATGATCGGCCAAAAACTGGTCGCCCCGGACCGGGGTGTGCGCCCGGCACCGGGCGATGTGCGCCTGTCGGTCAATAACCTGTCGCTGGTCAGTGATCAGCAATTTGGCACCGACCTTCAGGATATTTCATTTACGGTGCGCGGTGGGCAGATTTTGGGCGTCGCCGGTGTTGCCGGGAATGGCCAGAACGAGCTGTTCCAGGCATTGGCCGGTGAAACCGAAATTCAGGGCACGCCCGATTGCATCGTGATCGATAAACAGCCCGTGGCCGGTTTTGGCCCGCGCCGCCGCCGCCGTTTGGGGGCGGCCTTTGTGCCTGAAGAACGCAATGGGCATGGCGCTGTACCCGATATGAGCCTGGCGGAAAACGGGTTTTTAACCGCCTTTCGCCGCATGGCGCTGTCGGCACGCGGGCTGATCCGCGAGGTGCCAACCCGCAGCTTTGCCGAAGGCATTATTAAAACATTCGATGTTCGCACCACCGGCCACGGGGCAGAGGCGGGCAGCCTTTCGGGCGGGAATTTGCAAAAGTTCATTGTCGGTCGTGAAATCATGCAGGACCCCGGCGTTCTGGTGATTTCCCAGCCGACCTGGGGCGTGGATGCCGGGGCCGCCAGTGCCATTCATCAGGCCTTGCTGGATTTGGCGGCAAAGGGCACGGCGGTTTTGGTGATTTCCCAGGACCTGGACGAAATTTATGCCATTTGTGATCAGGTTGTGGTGATGGCGGGGGGCAAAATGTCCGCGGCGCGCGATATGGCAGATGTAACGATTGATGAAATCGGCCTTCTGATGGGCGGGCTTCATGACTTGGGCGCAAATCCGGCCCCGGAACAAAACGGAGGCCAGCATGATCCGGCTTGAACCACGTCGCCAGCATTCGCAAAAGATGGTGTATCTGTCACCGCTGCTGGCTATTTTCCTGACGCTTGTTACCGGCGCGATCATTTTTGCCTTTATGGGGAAAGACCCGATCGAGGCGCTTTATACCTTTTTCATCATGCCGATCAATAACGCCTATGGCGTGGGCGAGCTGTTTGTAAAGGCAACGCCGCTGGTGATTATCGCGGTGGGTCTGGCAATGGGCTTTCGCGCCAATGTCTGGAATATCGGGGCCGAAGGGCAATTAACCATGGGCGCCATCTTTGGCGGTGGCCTGGCTCTGGCCTTTTATGACAGCGATAGTGCGTTTTTGCTGCCGGGCATGTTTGTGTTTGCCGCCTTTGGCGGGGCTGCATGGGCGGCCATTCCGGCCTGGTTGCGGACCCGTTTTAATGCCAACGAAATCCTCACCAGCCTGATGCTGACCTATGTTGCCACCCTTATTCTCAGCTATCTGGTCTATGGGCCGTGGCGCAACCCCGAAGGGTTCAGCTTTCCTGAATCCCGGCCCTTTCCCGATGCCGCCCTGTTGCCGATCATTTATGATGGCACGCGCGTGCATTTGGGCGCCATCTTTGCCCTGCTGATTGTGGCGGGCGGCTGGGTGTTGCTGACCAAATCGGTTATCGGCTTTCAGTTGCGTGTGGTCGGGCAGGCACCGCAGGCCGCCCGGCATGTGGGGTTCCGGCAAAAACGCATGGTGTGGTTTACCCTGTTGTTGTCGGGCGGGCTTTCCGGCCTTGCCGGCATGTTCGAGGTGGCCGGTCCCATTGGGCAGCTTCAGCCGTCCATTTCGCCGGGTTATGGCTTTACCGCCATTATTGTTGCCTTTTTGGGGCGTTTGCATCCCATCGGCATTTTGTTTGCCGGGCTGGTGATGGCGCTGACCTATCTGGGCGGGGAACTGGCGCAAATTGGCCTGGGCCTGCCCAGTGCCGTAACCGGGCTTTTCCAGGGCGTTTTGCTGTTTTTCCTGCTGGCCTGTGATGTTTTGACCAAATACCGCATCCGTATCGGGGCGGCCAACAAATCCGGGGAGACCGCCTGATGGACTGGATCGTACCCTTTATCCTGACCGTGATCACGGCATCGACCCCGCTTTTGCTGGCGGCGACGGGTGAATTGATCACGGAAAAATCCGGTGTTCTTAATCTTGGTGTCGAAGGCATGATGCTGATTGGCGCGATTGCCGGTTTTGCCGTGACGGTTTCGACCGGGTCGGCGACACTGGGCATTATTGCCGCGGCCATCGCCGGCATGGCAACCTCGCTGATTTTTGCCTTTTTAACCCTGACCCTGATGGCAAACCAGGTGGCAACCGGCTTGGCCTTGACGATTTTTGGTGTCGGCATTTCCGCGCTGGTCGGGTCGGGTTTTGTCGGCTTCGCGATTGAGCCACTGCCATCCCTGCATCTGCCCCTGATCAGTGATATTCCCATTATCGGGCCGATCCTGTTTGGGCAGGATTTTCTGGTTTATCTGTCCATTTTCATGGTGCTGGCCTCGGGCTGGTTTTTAACCAAAACCCGTGCCGGATTGATCCTGAAGGCGGTGGGCGATTCCCATGAATCGGCCCATGCCATTGGCTATAACGTGATACGTATTCGCTATATGGCCACATTGTTTGGCGGGGCGATGTCGGGGTTGGGGGGCGCTTATCTGTCGCTGGCCTATACGCCGATGTGGGCGGAAAACATGACAGCGGGCCGTGGCTGGATTGCACTGGCGCTGGTGGTGTTTGCCACCTGGCGTCCGGGGCGGCTTTTGGCCGGGGCCTATATGTTTGGGTGCATTTCGGTTTTGCAGCTTCACGCGCAAAGTGCCGGCATCAATGTGCCGTCGCAATTTATGTCGATGCTGCCTTATCTTGCAACAGTTGTGGTGTTGGTGATCATTTCCAGCGACTATACCAAAATCCGTCTTAACGCGCCGGCCTGTATTGGCAAGGCGTTCCGACCGGCGCAATAACGCCGGCATATGTGGGAGGTGCGTCACAAAGGATACTGACGCGCGATATTGATTGTATGGCGATAACAGGTATAAATCCTGTGCAGAAGGTTTTAAGGGAGACATTCTTATGAAGGCACGTTTTATGAAGCGCATGGTCGCTGCCTTGGCAGCTGTTGGCGCATTGGCCCTGGGTATGGGGGCTGCACAGGCGGCCGACCCGCTTAAGGTTGGTTTTGTTTATGTCGGTCCGGTGGGGGATTTTGGTTATTCCTACCAGCACGATCAGGGCCGCAAGGCTGTTGCAAAGAAATTCGGTGACAAGGTGAAAACCACGTTTGTTGAAAGCGTGCCCGAAGGGGCCGACGCCGAACGTGTGATCCGCCAGTTGGCCCAGACCGGCCATGAACTGATTTTTACCACCTCGTTTGGTTTCATGAACCCGACCATGAAGGTGGCAAAGCAGTTTCCGAATGTGAAATTTGAACATGCGACCGGTTACAAACGTGCCAAGAACGTTTCCACCTATGCCGCACGCTTTTACGAAGGCCGTTATGTTGCTGGCGTGATTGCCGGTAAAATGACCAAAAGCAACATTATTGGGTATGTCGGCTCGTTCCCGATCCCCGAAGTTGTGCGTGGCATTAATTCGTTCATGCGGGGTGCCTGGTCGGTGAACCCGGATGTAAAAGTTAAAATCGTTTGGGTGAACAGCTGGTATGATCCGGGCAAAGAAGGCGATGCTGCCAAGGCCCTTATCGATCAGGGTGCCGACATCATGGTTCAGCACACCGACAGCCCGGCACCGCTTCAGGTTGCTGAAAACCGTGGCATCAAAGGCTTCGGTCAGGCATCGGACATGATTAAATTTGCCCCCAAAGCGCAGCTGACGGCCATCGTTGACCATTGGGACAAATATTACATCGACCGTGTTCAGGCCGTCATGGATGGTACCTGGAAATCGGAAGATACCTGGGACGGCCTGAAAGAAGGCATGGTCCATATGGCCCCGTTCACCAACATGCCCGATGATGTTGCGGCCCTTGCCAAGGAAACCGAAGACAAAATTGCTTCGGGCGACATCAAGATCTTTGCAGGTCCGATCTATGATCAGGCTGGCGAATTGCGTGTAAAGGAAGGCGAAGTTGCCCCGGACAGCATGCTGCTGGGCATGGACTGGTACATTAAAGGCATCGATGCCGAATTGCCGAAGTAATTTGATGTCGGCTGCTCGTTGCTGTTAGGGCGATGAGACAGGCAAACACGCAAACAGCCCTGCCGGTTTCTGGTGGGGCTGTTTTTTTTCAGGGGCTTGGTGCCTGTGTTTTCCGGCAGGTTTTATGTGTCAGTGTCGGGGTGTCGGGGCCGCATCGGGTTTGGCGGGCTTGCCGGTTTTTGACGGTGTGTCGGGAAGCGGGGCCAGTTCGATTTGCTGGTCATCATCAGGGGATGTTTTGGATTTGATGTGTTTTAGCACAGGCGCATCAAGTGTTTCGTAAAACACCATTTCGGCACGGGGGTGCATCAGGGCATATAGGGCTGCACGCAAGAATTTCAGTTTTACGCGGCGCTGTCGGCTTTGGCCCGCCCATTTTTCGCGGAAAAGCTCCATATCGGTGCGGCGTTTAAAATAAATCACCATATCGACAATCGGTGCGCCCAGCTCGGATCGCGGCAATTCGATATTGCGAATGCCCATTGTCCATCGGTCATGGCGAATGTTTCTATCCAGCCAGTCCAGCACATTCTGTGCCGAATGTTGTTGGTGGATCACGACGCGATATGGAAATTTGCTTAAATCCTTGACCATTATCTACCCCCGATCTGCATTCTCCCCAAACCGAATTATATAGTAGTTGTGGGGATTGTAGTGGCCAATTGCAAATATCCACAGTGGTGGCAAGGCCATGATACATCAAGCCGTTTTAAAAGGACTATAATTCCTTTGTCTTTACCTTAGAACGGTTTATCAGTTTTGGGTGTGGAACTGACGGTTGGGGAGGCCGGGCCATGATGATCGGTGAAAGAGAGTTCAGCGTTCTAAATCCGATGATACCGGCATTATACGAGGCCGCGATTTCGCCTGAATTGTGGAAAGAACGCCTTGACTGGTTGACCGGGGTATTGCGCAGCAAGAACATTGTTCTGGTGCGCATTGAAAACATCCGGCCGGAAATTTCCGATTATTCTTTTCACGCCAATAGCTGGATCACGCCGGAAATGACGGCGGAATATCTTCGGCTTGGTTTGAACGATAATGATGGATCGGCCTATTTTCACCAGTTGGACCTGTATGAATTTTCTGTCGGCGATGAAATGCGCCGCCGAAATGGGGACATGTCGCCATCGCGCTTTTACCCGTGGCTGGAAACAGTGACCGGGTGTAATCAGGCTGCGGGGTTGTGCCTGTCAAATGACCCGTCCGGCTATGATATTTTAACCACTCATTACCGTGATGATGGGCCATTTGTGCCGCACGAAGCAGCCAGTATGCTGCGCATTATCGGCCCTCATCTGACAAAGGTTCTGGAAATGAACCGGCCGGTTAATCTTTTGCGGCATCGTTATGGGGCATTCCTGGATGTGCTGGATCGCCTGCGCATCGGGGTTGGCATTGTCACGGCGGGGGCGGAACTGGTGCTGGCGAATGAAGAGTTTAATCGCATTATTTCAACAGGGGATGGTCTTACCTTGGAGGCCGGTGCCAGCCTGTCAGCGCGCGAAGACAAGGATGCCCGCTTTTTGCGCGATGCCATTTTGAAACTAAGCCGCAAGGACAATTTGGCAGTGACGTCGCAAAGCCTTCGTCTTGGTAGCCGCATTAATGAACACAGCGCCTATTTGCTTGATTTGTCGCCCTTGCGCGAAAGTCGGGGGGCGTTTGGCGGGCAATTTTCCGGTGTGTTGGTCACGGTGGTGGATCCGTTCTGGTACACCGATTTGAATGTTGGTCTGATGCGCCAGCATTATAACCTGACCACGACCGAGATTGATGTGTTTGACGCGGTCCTGCGAGGGTTAAGCAATAATGACATCGCCGATCATTTGGGCAAGGGGCGCGAAACCGTGAAATCCCAGCTGGCCAGCATTTTACGTAAAACCGGGGCCAATGACCGGCTGGAGCTGGTGCGCCTTGCTGTTCAGTTGATCATCCCGCTAAACGATGAGGGCGATACCGAAAAACCGCAGATTGGCCGTGTTCTTTAAAATGGGCCCCGGTTAAGGCCCGGTCGGCAGGATGGTCTGATGCGTGGCCGACCGGGGCTTTTTGTGCCGGTTTATGCGATGCCCTGAAGCATGATCAGCTGGCTGCCTGACCAAGATCGATGACGTAATCTTCGACCATGCCGCGTTTTTTATGCACTTTGGTAAATTTGATCGGCCATTTGCTATCAGGTGAATAAAACCAGGTGCGGGTGTTGTATGCGTCTTTGCAAACGACTTCGTAGGTTGGGATGGTTTTGGTGCCAATGGTGACCATTGCGGTTCCGACAACCGTGCAATCGCGTGTGGCGGACCATGTTTCTTTGCCGTCTGTACCTTCAATCTCGAAGGATTCCATCATGCCCGTTTTTAACGGCCAGATATCGCCCTTCTGGACAACGCTTTGCGTGCCGCTAGAGCCCTTGCAATTGGACCATTTTGTGTCTGGGCTTATGAAATCGGTCCCCTGTGACGTGCAGCCTTTATTGAGGCCGTCGGTGATTTCAAACATCAAACCATCGGCGTTTTTGCCGGTGACGGTCAGTGTTTCTTTTTCCCCATTGCGGTAATAGGTATAGTTATCGCCAACGGCAAGGTCCGGTTTATCGAGCGATAGCAGGCTGACCTGGCTGTTGCGCACGACATTGTTGCTTGTCTGGCAGGCGCTAAGCCCGATCAGGATGACCACAGGTACAATCAGTTTTTTCATCGAATTCTCCCAGATATGTAAAACCCGGCCAGTCGTTTCTTAAAATGTCGAACGGGGCCGGTTTGCTCGCTGGTATTGAACG
This sequence comes from Thalassospira sp., assembly GCA_050299455.1. Classification (GTDB taxonomy): domain Bacteria; phylum Pseudomonadota; class Alphaproteobacteria; order Rhodospirillales; family Thalassospiraceae; genus Thalassospira. Next base: position 4,831 of record JBNKVZ010000058.1, on the reverse strand, counting down.
CGATTTTGCATATCTGAAAATCCCCCACATGGGGGATAGGACGGGGATATGGTGGCGGTGTGTGGGAACATGGCGCGGATGTGACGGATTCTTTTTTTGGGGGATTGGTCTGCAAAGGGGGATGCTGCCACTGGACATTATGACGTTTTGTGGAGTTATTCTAAGTTTGTTGGTATGGATGAGGCTATGTATGAAACAGGCGGCATCTGGATGGAGTAATTCTTGAAAAGGGTGAAATTAAACTAATTTCCATTAAAGGTGTTACCCGATGATAAAGAGCAAAATTTACGTTGGTCTGATGTCGTGATCGCGGTAAACCTTATCCTTAAAGGCAGGTATCGTCGTAACAGGGCCTGCTGAGCGAATGAAAATGTTATTCAGGGAAGAAGCGTGACAGAAAAACGATCACATGTGCAGCCAACAGGCAAGGAACGTCATTTTGGCGCAGACGAGCTGATTGTCAGTAAAACGGACCTTAAAGGCCGGATTACCTATGCCAATGACGTCTTTTTGCGCGTGGCCGGTTATGCCGAGGAAGAGTTGCTGGGCCAGCCCCATTCGATTATTCGCCATCCTGATATGCCACGCTGTGTTTTTCAGCTGCTATGGTCGGAAATTGAGGCCGGGCGTGAAATTTTCGCCTATGTGGTCAATCTGGCGAAAAATGGCGACCATTATTGGGTTTATGCCCATGTTACCCCCAGCTTTGATTCGGCAGGAAAGATCACGGGTTATCATTCCAGCCGTCGTGTGCCCGAAGCCGGGGTGGTCGATAAGGTCGTTAAACCGCTTTATGCGGAATTGCGTAAAATCGAGGAAAGCCAGGCCAGCCGCAAGGACGGCATGAATATGGCAGCACGTGCGATGGCGCAAAAGGTCAAGGATCTGGGCCTTGATTACGACCAGTTTGTGCAAAGCCTGTAAGTAACGAACGTTAAAGCCGAGGTTAGAATATGTCCCTGTTTGGCGGGTCTACAAAGTCGGGAATTCAAAAGGCACTGGAAATTGTCGAGGCGGCAGCCAATGGCGATTATGAAGCGCGTATTACCCATGTCGACAGCCACCCGCAAATGCGTGACCTGTTTAACGCGATTAACCGGCTGATTGACCGTAATGATGCGTTTTTGCGCGAAAGTGCTGCCTCGATGGCGGCTGTGGCGGAAAACCGTTATTACCGGCGTATTGTCGAAACCGGGCTTGTGGGGTCCTATCTGACATCGGCCCGCGAAATCAATGCGGCCACCAGCATGATCGAACAAAAGCTGGGCGGGTTCCAGCGCGTGGTGGATGAATTCCGCAGTGGTTCCTTTGGGGCGGTGGACCATATTGCCGAAGCATCGACGGCCCTTGAAGGGGCATCAGATGATGCCAGTCGCATCGCCCAGGAAACCAGCAGCCGGTCAATGGCGGTGGCCGCGGCCGCCCGTCAGACGGCGGATAATGTGTCGGGCGTGTCTGCCGCCTCCGAGGAATTGAACCATTCGATCCGCGATGTCAGCGAACAGGCCCGCGAATCGGTTGATATTGCCCATCGTGCCAATGGTCTGGCGCGCGAAACCGATGGCCGCATCGGCCAGCTTGAAACCGCCGCGGTCGAAATTGTCGAGGTTGTCAGCTTCATTCGCGATATTGCCGCGCAAACCAACCTTTTGGCCCTGAATGCCACCATCGAGGCCGCCCGTGCGGGCGAGGCGGGTAAGGGCTTTGCCGTGGTCGCCAACGAGGTCAAGGGCCTTGCCAATCAGACCAGCAAGGCCACCGAAAGCATCGAGGAAAAAGTTCAGGATATTCAAACCGCGATTGAGCTTTCGGTTGGATCGATCCGCGAAATTGCCGGGGTGATTGATGATCTTGCCGCGCGGTCCGATCTCATTTCAACCAATGTGGAAACCCAAACCGCCCTTTCTGGTGACATGATCCGCAATGTGGAACAGGCATCGGGCGGGGCGCGTGAAGTGACCGATAACATTTCGGCTGTTTCGGATATGACGTCGCAAACCGGGCAGGCCGCCCAAACCACGCGCGAAATGGCAACCGACCTTGCCCGCCAGGCCGAAACCCTGCGCAGTCAGCTTGGCAGTTTTCTCGATAATATCACCAAAGTGTTGTATACTTCCGAGCGTAAAAAATAATCCGCAGGTAAATCTCCGGTATATATTCGGGCCGGTCATGCCTTGTGGACAGGACCGGGGATATGACAATGCGGGTGTTTTTTAATGCACGTCATGATGCCCATGACGTTAAATCCGAATTTTACCACGGCCATATGATTCCGCCGCTAGATGACCCGCGCCGGATGGGGATCATTCGCGATGTCCTGGCGCATAAAATTTCCGCCCGCCTTGTTGACCCGTCCGATCATGGCATGGCCCCGATTTGCGCCGTTCATGATACCGGCTATCTTCAGTTTTTGGCCCATGCCTGGCAGGACTGGCAACAGGCCGGGTATGATGGCGATGCCCTTCCGGCCATCTGGCCTGCCCGCGGTACGGGAGAGGGCGATACAAATAGGTATCAGCCCCCTAACAACAACATGGATGCGGCCTTGTCCGGTGAGGGCGCAAAGGGAGTGAAGGGGCCGAAAGGGACGAAGGCGGCGGAAATGGGCACGATGCCTGTTGACGCGGTCGATCAATCGCTTTCAAGCAGCCATATCCTTAGGAAACTGGGGCATTATGCCTATGCCATTGATACCCCGATTGGCGAGGGAAGCTGGCATGCGGCCTATTGGGGGGCACAAACCGCCCTTTCCGCTGCCGAGGCCGTCTTTCAGGATGGTGAAGCATCCTTTTGCCTGGGGCGCCCGGCGGGGCACCATGCCCATGCGGCATGTTATGGGGGATATTGCCTGTTAAATAATGCTGCCATTGCCGCGCAGCATTTGCGGGCCAAGGGCGTTGGGCGGATTGCCATTCTGGATATAGACCAGGATCACGGGGATGGCACCCAACAGATATTTTATCACCGCGCGGATGTGTTAACCGTTTCGATCCATGCAAGTCCCGATCATCATTTTCCGTTTTTTACCGGTTATCGTAACGAGGAAGGGGTTGGTCCCGGCCTGGGGTTTAATTTGAATTTGCCCCTGGCGGAACATGCCGGGATTGCGGGCTTTGACGCGGCAATGGTGCAGGCGCGGGCGAAAATCACCGCTTTTGAAGCCGATATGCTGATTGTGTCGCTAGGAGTGAATGGGCACGAGATCGAACCTTTTGGTCGGCTGGACCTGACGACGGCGGATTATGAAAAAATCGGCGCGCAGATTGCCCAAATCGGCCATCGGACCCTGTTTGTCATGGAAGGCGGTTATGCCCATGACGTGATCGGGGAAAATGTGGCGGCGGTGCTGTCGGGATATCTGGAAGGTATTGGCGGTTTGGGCGGATTTGGAGCTGTTGGTGCTGCGGATGCGGGCGACGTTTAAGCCGTGTTTTTGTGGCAATAGCTATGCCGGGTCGGCTGACGATACCGGATAAATTTCGCGGACAATTTCCAGCCAGGCGCGGGCAGCGTGGGATAAAAACCCGTTTTGCCGCCAGATCATGGCCATGTCCCATTGGGTGTCAGGTTCGGCCAGTTCGATATAGCGGACACCGGGATGCGGGCGCTGCCGGGCGATCATGCGGGGCAGAAAACTGACCCCCAGATTGGCGGCCACCAGTTCGGTGATAAAATCGATCTGGCTGCTGCGCGCGGCAATCACGGGGTCGATATTTTTGCGCCGGGCGGCGGCAATCAAAACCCGGTTTAAGGCAAATCCCTTTTCAAACAGGATCAGCGCGGTATCGGCCAGGTCTTCAAACTGAATGCGGGTTTTAAAGGCGGCATCATGCCCGGCAGGCAGTAGTGCTACCAGCGGTTCGCAACGTACCGGCTGGGTGGCAAAACCCTGGGCGATGGGCAATAAGGACGCGCCCAGTTCAATATCGCCGCTTTCCAGCATTTCTTCAAGCCGGGTGCTGCCCTGTTCGACCAGGCGAATATCAATGCCGGGGAACCGTTTGCGATATTTGGCAAAAACCGGGGCAAACAGGGTGTTACTGCCAATCGGGGGCAGGCCCAAATGCAAGGCCCCGCGTTTAAGGCCGCGAATTTCATCGAGTTCAGCCAGCAGGTCTTCGCGTTCGGCCAGAATGCGCAAGGCACGGGCATAAACAACTTCGCCCGCCGCCGTCATGCGGCTGTGATGGCCGATACGTTCCAAAAGCGGAATGCCAACTTCATCCTCAAGCTGGCGCACGGCCTTGCTGATGGCCGATTGGGTGACAAAAATGGTTTTTGCCGCCTGCGAAAACCCGCCTTGGCGAACCACCTCGACAAAGGCACGAAGGGTGCGAATATCCATTATCATTCCCATTTGGAATATATTTAAGTAAATCAATTCATTTTCATCATAGAATGGATGGTTCTATGGTGTTGGTCAAGGAGAACACCCATGACCAACCGTTTGAGACGTTTTTTCACCTTATTCAAAAAAGCCGATTTCCCCGACATGAAGGCCACCAATTATGGGGCACACATGGCGCAGGTGGCGCAAGTCGTGCCTGTTGTGCCGGTGCAAGCGGCACATATTGCGGCGCGGGCGGCAGGCGCGGGTGGCACAGCTGGCACAGGTGGTGCAGGTCATACGGGCCGCACCGGCAGTTCCGGGTTGCGTCCTTTCATGTCGTTGGCGGGCTTGTCGGTGCGTGGGCGCTATGTGTTGCGTCATAGTCCGATCCTGCAAATTGCGGCGATTTTTGCCTTTTGGCTGTTGGGCGAGGCGATTGTCCGGTTTGCCGGTATTCCCGTGCCGGGCGGGATTATTGGCATGGTCATTGTGTTTGCCCTG
>JBNKVZ010000057.1:0-23910 GCA_050299455.1 Thalassospira sp. | reverse complement strand
TCCGCCCTCCTGCGTCAGGATCCTTGACCGTAGCCCCGCTACGCTCTGCGGATCTTTCCTTGTACGACAGAAGACTATCTCCGGCAAAATGGTGCAGATTAAACGCGACGGACTCTCAGGCAAAGCGCACACGATATAAATGATACCAATTGTCCGACAGGCAATCGATGCCATCCAGGCGGATATGATCGGCCTTAAACCGGGTCCAGGCCGCAGGAAAATCCGTCATGTCATAACCTTTGCCGCAACAGGTGTTTAGCGATTTAAAAATGCCGACAAGGTCAGCAACACGGCCTCGGGCTTTTCGGCATGGACCCAATGCCCGGCATTTTTAATGCTGGTAAAGGATGCCTTGGGAAACAGGGTTTTGATATCATCGCGCCGATCCATATCGACATAAGGCGACTTCGCCCCGGCAATAAACAGGGTATCGCCCTGATATTGCGCACCTTCGGCATTATCCCAGCCGGTAATATCGTCCAGATGATCGGCCATCGCATCGATATTGACCTGCCAGGACATTTTGCCGCTGTCTTTATCGGTGGCAACATTTTGCGCCAAAAACTGGCGAATACCTTTTTCGGGGATCTCGCTTGCAAGGGCGTCTTCGACCTCGGCACGGCGCGAAAGGGCCGCAAAATCCACGGCCCGCATGGCTTTGATATAGCCGCTATAATCATGCTGATAGGGCAAAGGCGCAATATCGACCACCACCAAATCGGCAACCAAACCGGCATCGTCTGACAGGGCCAGCGTCATCGATGCCTTGCCCCCCATCGAATGACCAATCAAATGCACCGGCCCGTTATCAATATCGCGGATCAATTCGGCAATATCCGCCGCCATTGCCCCATAGGTCATGTCCATATCCCAGCCGGACCGCCCGTGATTGCGCAAATCGGCCGTTACGACATGGTATTTTTCGGCCAGGCGCCGGGCAATGGCCGTCCAGTTCCGGGCCTGACCAAACAGGCCATGCAATATCACCAGCGTACCATTTTCGCGGTTTTCTTCGCCAAAGGCGTAATGCGCCAGTTTCATCGGACCTCCCGGAATCAAAAGCAATAATGGGGCGCAGAATGGCGTGCCATTTCGGCAAAGGCAAGCAGGGAAAGGAAAGCCCCAAAAGCAAAACACCCCTGCATCTTATGATACAAGGGTGTTTACAAAACAGTCGTCAGGTCGTTTCGTCGTATGGGGTGCCGGGCCATATTATGCGCCAGCGTGATGACCACCATGCGGAACGCCTTTGTTGCCAAACAGGCTGGCAATCAAACGTACCATTGCCAGGAAGCCCTTGCGCATGGTCTGAGCGCGCAGTTTTTCGGCTTCACGGTGCAACGCGACGAGATCAAATTCTTCGTTACGACGCATGGCTTTATCCTTTCTAAGACAGGGGCGAAAATGCCCCGATTTCGATGTCGTTTATCTTGTAAACTCCATGTAGTGGAGAACGTGTCAGACAGCGAGATCAGTTTTCTCAGCCCACCCATGTATTTCCTGCATAGGTTGACATAGCTCAAATACAATTTCGCCATGCAAATCGCCGGATTTTGTTTCATGACAAATAACGTATTCATCTTGTTCAATATTTTTCGCAGCCCCAACGGTCGCATAAAAAACCGGTGCCGGGCCACCCCGGTAAACCGGCTGTATCCGTTGTGAGAAAAGGGCTACAGCAAAATGAAACTTTCCATTTTCGCGGGGTTTTGAAGGGCAGATCGGGGTATTTTTTACACAATTCGCCAACAAACCGGTTACGAATCGCAAAAACAGGGCCGACATAGCGACCCTGTTTAATTTTGCATGGCTCTAAAGACTTCAGGTAAGAGCAATATTGAGGTATTTCACCTCAAGATACTCATCCAGCCCCTGGCTGCCGCCTTCCTTGCCCATGCCGCTTTCCTTGACACCGCCAAACGGCGCGCCCTCGTGCGAGGTGGTGCCATCATTGATGCCCACCACACCGGTTTGCAGATGTTCGGCAATGCGATGAATGCGGCCAATATCACGACTATACAAATAAGAAGACAGCCCGCCCTTCACACTGTTTGCCAGTGAAATGGCTTCGGCCTCGGTCTCAAACCGGTAAACCGGTGCCACCGGAGCGAAAAGCTCTTCCTCAAAACAATGGGCATCAACCGGCAAATCGGTAATCACGGTCGGCCGCACGAAATAGCCTTCAGCGGGAATTTCGGCACCTTCGTGAAACACCCCGCCCCGCTTTTTCGCATCACTCAGCAGGCGTTCCACTTTTGCCACCGCCCGGCTATTGATCAGCGGGCCAATCTCGCTTGCGTCATCAAACCCGTTGCCCACCTGCAAGGCGCGGGTGGCGGCAATGAATTTTTCAACAAACGCGTCGTAAACGCCACTTTGCACAAAAATGCGGTTGGCGCAGACACAGGTTTGCCCGCTATTGCGGTATTTGGAAATCATCGCACCGGCGACGGCATCATCAAGCCGGGCATCATCCATGACAATAAAAGGCGCATTTCCGCCCAGTTCCATCGCCGTTTTTTTAACGGTTTCGGCACATTGCACAATCAGGCGTTTGCCCACAGCCGTTGACCCGGTAAAGGACAACATGCGCACACGGAAATCATCGGTCAGGGCCTGGGCAATGGGCACCGGGTTCCCCGTTACCACATTAAACACACCTTTGGGGAAACCGGCCATTTCGGCCAGTTTGGCAATTGCCAGGGCGCAAAGCGGGGTATCTTCAGCCGGTTTGATCACCACACTGCAGCCCGCCGCCAGGGCCGGGGCGCATTTGCGCACCACCATTGTTAACGGAAAATTCCACGGCGTAATCGCCGCAACCACACCCACGGGCTGCTTTTGAATGACCACCCGCCGGTCTGCCTGATTGCCAGGCATGGTTTGCCCATAGGCCCGCCTTGCTTCCTCGCCATACCATTCGGCATAGGCGATCGCGCCAATCACTTCGCGTCGCGCCTGATCAATAGGTTTGCCCTGCTCGGCGGTAATCAAACAGGCCAGATCCTCCAGATATTCTTCCATCAGATCGCGCCAGCGCCGCAAATATGTTGCGCGGGTTTTCGCCAGTTCGCCCGCCCATGCCGGAAAGGCATCTGCGGCGGCATCAATCGCCCGGCGCGCTTCGCTGGTTCGCATAAAGGCAACATCGGCCAGCAACTTTCCCGTGGCCGGATCAAAGACCTCTATTGTTTCGCCAGAATCGGCGCGATGCCATGCGCCATTGATGTAAGCCTTGTGCAACTCCCAGTCACGTATCAGGGCGCGGGCACGGTCAAGTCCGGAAAGATGTGGGGCATTTCCCCGGACAGTCGCAGTATATAAGCCGGTGGACGACATGTAGGCGTTTCCTTATCGCCAAATTTAGAACAATGCGGATGTCCTCACGGTGTTGTGATTACATTATTTTGCCCGCTGCTGGGACACTAAGCCTTCATAGGACGTTCAGGCAACACTCCATAATCAAGCATTACCTTTTCACCGTTCCGCAAGAGAGATCGAGAATAATGAAACGCTTTGTCAAAATCGCCCTTCTGACCGTGACCCTCGGTGCAACAGCTGCTGCCGTCCCGGCCCAGGCCGATGAAGCCAGCGACAATGCCGCAGTGCAAACCCGCGAACACATGATGGCAGGCATCGGCGGCGCCATGGGGACGCTGGGCTGCTACATGAAGGGCCAGTGCGACCTGCCCAAGGGGGTTATTCACCTTCTGGCCGAAGGCATCGCCTATTCCGCATCCACCGGCTCGGCAGTTTTCAAACCGGAAACCCCGGATGCCACGGTAAAGACCACCGCCAAGGCCGATATCTGGACCAATTGGGATGATTTTTCGTCTCATTTCCCGAAACTGGAAGAAAACGCCCTGAAACTGGCGGAAGTTGCTGGTGACAAATCCAAAATGGGGCCGATCATGGCGGAAATGGGCAAAAGCTGCAAAGGCTGCCACGACGATTACCGCAACAAATAAGTTCTTTACGCCCGGCATTCCCGTTGCCCGGCGTGACAGAATTTCATGCAAAAGGCGGGGTGCCATTTCACCCCGCCTTTTCTGTACCATAACCAGGCAAACAATCTAAAAGACCAGCCGCCGAATTAACGGCACATGGCCCCGGCCAAAATTCTGGCCAGCCCTTACCCTGCCCGCGCAAGGGTAATGAGGGCGGCAACAATTGCGGCACAAATCACCAAAATCAGCAGGCCCAACCAGGCCGGTTTGAATTTGATCGCCGCAAACCGCGACGCAATGCTTGCCGGGACCTTGCGCGACCCCGTGATCATCGGGCCGATCAGGTTTTCACGTTTCACAAACAAATAGCCAATCGCCGCCGCCACATGCAGGCCAATCGCGATGTAAATCAGATTGATGTTCGCATGGTGAATATAGTTCATGGTGTTGGCAAAATCGGACGGCACATATTTCACCAGCGGCCCGTCAAAAAACAGAAAGGTATTTTCGCTGGCGAACAGCCCGGTAAAGGCCTGCACCGCAACCAGGACCAGCAGCACCATGACCATCAAACCACCCGCCGGGTTATGCCCGGCATAGGCCAGTTCTTCCTCGCTGCCTTTGGGAAGCTTGCGCAAATAGGACAAGGCGGCAAACGGCCCTTTGACAAAAGAGGCAAAACGCGCATTTGAACTGCCGACAATGCCCCAGACAATGCGGAAAAAAACCAGTGTCAGAACCGTGTAACCGGCCAGTTCATGAATATTGATGATGGCTTCCTGGTTGGTCCACCATGCCGTTGCAATGGCTGCAACCAGCGCCCAGTGAAACAGGCGCACCGGAAAATCCCATTGCCTGACCTTGGTTTTTTGTGCGTTCTCAGCGTGCATCCCGTGCCTCGTTAAGTTTAATTCGGGTCATATAATAGGGAGCCACAGTTTACCCCACCTGAAACGCGCCTGCATCCCCCAATACCCCATCATTTTATTTTGCCGCAATCGGCCTTATTGCGCTGCACACAATTTGGTTACTGCCCCAATCCCAGACGATTTTGATTTTCATATGCAATTGATTTGTTGAAAATCATTCTCACAAGCAGTATCAATATGGCGGTGAGACGCTTGATCTACAAACAGGGACGGACAGATATTCCAATGAAATTTTCAAAAATCCTTGGCACAGCGGCCGTCATGGGGGTGCTTGGGGCACCGTTGGCCCATGCAGCCCCGGATGCCGAAGCCATCATGAAAAATTATGCCGACATCGCACATGCCGGTTATAGCGATGCTGAATCAACAGCCAAGACGCTTGAGGCTGCGGTAAACGACCTGATTGCCAATCCGTCGGAAGAAACCTTCAAAAAGGCACGCGCGGCCTGGATTGCATCACGTCCGTCCTATCAGCAGACCGAAGTTTACCGTTTCGGCAACCCGATTGTGGATGACTGGGAAGGCAAGGTGAATGCCTGGCCGCTTGATGAAGGGCTGATCGATTATGTCGATGGCGACCTTTATGGCAGCGAAAGCGAAGAAAACCCGGCCTACACCGCCAATGTCATTGCCAACAAGGAATTGAAAATCGGCAGTGAAACCATTGATGCGTCCACCATCGATGCCGACCTTTTGCATAAACTGCACGAACTTGACGGTGTTGAAGCCAACGTTGCAACGGGCTATCACGCCATCGAATTCCTGCTGTGGGGCCAGGATTTGAACGGAACCGGCCCGGGTGCGGGCAACCGTCCCTGGACCGACTATGCCAAGGGTGATGCCTGCACACATGGCAATTGCGACCGTCGCGGTGAATATCTCAAAGCTGCCACCGACCTGCTGGTTTCGGACCTGACCTGGATGGCCAAACAGTGGGAAGACGGCGGCGAAGCCCGCGAACATGTCATGGACGGCAATGGGGCGGTCGGCCTGACCGCCGAAATCACCGGCATGGGATCGCTTTCCTATGGCGAACTGGGCGGCGAGCGCACCAAACTGGGCCTTTTGCTGCATGATCCGGAAGAAAGCCATGACTGCTTCTCGGACAATACCCACAATTCGCATTACTATGATGCCCTGGGTATCCAGAATGTCTATCTTGGCAAATATACCCGCACCGATGGCAGTGTCGTCGAAGGTCCGTCGCTTTCGGATCTGGTTGCAGCAAACAATGCCGATCTTGACAAAGAAATCAAAACCAAACTGGCCGCCTCGGTTGCTGCCGGTCAGGCACTGGTTGATCGCGCCAATCACGGCGAACATTTCGACCAGATGATTGCCGCCGGCAATGATGAAGGCAATGCCGCCGTTCAGAAATTTGTCGATGCCCTGGTTGACCAGACCAAATCAATCGAACAGATCGTCCCGGCCATTGGCCTTGAAAGCATCAGCTTTGAAGGATCAGACAGCCTTGACAATCCTTCTGCGATTAACTGATCAGGCCTTTTCTGATTAACGCAACAGATTGTCTGATCTGCCGCGCGGCGAAGGTTTTTCCTTCGCCGCGTTCTCCGTTTCCGGCCCTGTCATTCGGGTATCGTCGTCACCGCGGCCCCTGCCCGCATCAACAGCCCGGTTTGGTTTTCATGGCATAAAGTTTCCCGCAATGTCCCTGCCCCGCCTTACCCCCTTTCGGCACCGCCTGTTTCGTGCCTCCTGCCTTTCGGTTTTTGTTCTGGGCCTTGGCCTGGGGTTAACCCCGCCCTCCCATGCTGCCTCCCCCTCGTTGCCCGATGATGCCTATCCTGGCGGCACGACCACCTGGACCAAAAAAACCGGGCGATCCGCCTTTACCCATCCGTCGGCCAATATGGCCTTTGAAAAAAGGATGGACTTCCAACTGGGCGAGGCACTTTTTCAACGCATGTGGGTGGCCGCCCCCACCAAAACCCACACCACCGACGGGTTGGGACCGCTTTATAATTCACGCTCCTGTATCGGGTGCCATGTGCGCAATGGACGTGGCCACGCGCTTGATCCGCAAAGCAACACCGATCGCGCAGCCGTCGCCCTGCTGATACGGCTTTCGATTCCGCCGCAAAACGATGCGGATCGTGCCCGTCTTGCCAGTAACAGGGTCAATTCCATTGCCGATCCGGTTTATGGCAACCAGTTTCAGGAACTCTCCATTCCCGGTATTCCGGCGGAAGGGCGGGTTTTGGTCACATATCAGGACCAAAATGTGACCCTGGCGGATGGCGAAACCATCACATTGCACAAGCCCGACTACCAGTTTGACGAACTGGCCTATGGCCCGCTTCATGACGGGCTGATGATTTCACCGCGCAATGCCCCACAATTGATCGGCCTTGGCCTGTTAGAAGCCATTCCCGAAGATATGATTACCGCACAGGCCGACCCCGATGATGCCGACGGGGATGGTATTTCGGGCAAGGCAAATAGGGTTTGGAATATCGCGACACAAAAGGTTGATCTTGGCCGGTTTGGCTGGAAAGCGGGCATGCCCACCCTGGACCAGCAAAACAAGAATGCCATGCAGTTTGATGTGGGCCTGTCCAACACGCTTTATCCGGACGGGGCGGGTGATTGCACCCCGGCACAAACACTGTGCCGCGAGGCCCCGAATGGCAACAGCCCCCAATATGACAATTTGGAAGCCCACGACACTGTCACCGACCTGATCCTGTATTACACCCGCAATCTGGCCCCGCCGATGCGGGCAAATGCTGCCGACCCCGACATTGTGGCCGGAAAACAGATTTTCAACGACCTAGGCTGTGCAAGCTGCCATCGCCCCAGCTATCAATTGCCGGTCAATGCCCAACAACCGGAACTTTCCGGGCAGTTGATTTGGCCTTATAGCGACCTTTTACTGCACGATATGGGCGCGGGCCTGGCCGATCATCGGCCCGAAGGCCTGGCAAACGGGCAGGAATGGCGCACCCCGCCCTTGTGGGGCCTGGGGCGGACAAAGGAAATTGATTCTCGTGCCGGTTTCCTGCATGACGGACGGGCCAATACCATTCTCGAAGCCGTTTTGTGGCATGGGGGCGAAGCGCAAACCGCGCGCGATGCCGTTATTGCCCTGCCGCAAAGTGACCGCAACAAACTAATCGCCTTTTTGAAATCGCTTTAGGGGGTATCATGCCGCTTTTGAAAACCGGCACGCGCCGGGGGCTCGCCGGGCTGATCATGGCCGTCACCGCCGGGTTGGCCGCCGCACCGCCCGCCCATGCCGACCTGCCCGATGCGCAATATCACGATGTTATCGTGCATTTGCTGTCCAAGGTGATGCCACCGCAGCTTGATGCCCTTCACACGGCAACGTCATCACTTGCCAACGAGATGCCCGCATTTTGCAAAAAACCGGACCAAAGCGGCCTGGATAAAATGCGCGCGGGCTTTAACAATGCAATGGATCGCTGGCAGGAAGTGCAACCGTGGCGCATGGGCCCGATGATGACCGATGGCCGCGATCAATTGATTGAATATTGGCCCGACAAACACGGCACAGCGGCCCGCCAGTTCCGCCTGTTGCTGCGCAACAAGCCGGCCCTTTATACCGACCCCGTCAAAATTGCCGAGGCCAGTGCCGCATTGCAGGGCTTTCCCGCGCTTGAGGAAGTTTTGTTCAACCCAAAACTGGCAAAGCAGATTTTGGCTGCCGACAAGAACGGCACCTATTTGTGCCAATATGGCATGGCGATTTCGGCTAATCTGGAAAATCTGACCGGCCAGTTGGTGGCCGACTGGCCCGCCTTTGCCAAAGCCATGATGAATGCCGGGCCCGACAGCCTGGATTACCCGACATCCAAATTTGCCGCGACGGACCTTTACCGTGCCCTGCATGAAGGCATGTTGATCATCATCAGCCAAAAGCTGGCCCGTCCGCTGGGCGAAGGGCCGGATGATGCCAATGCCAAACGGGCGGAAAGCTGGCGATCCGGGCGGTCCCTTCGCAATATTTCCCATAACCTGAAATCGCTTTTTGCCATTTATGACGGCAAACTTAACGGTGCGGGCGAAAGCGGCAAGGGCATGGTCGCCCTGTTGGGGGCCGGAAGCCTGCTCGATAAATCCTTCCGGCTGAACTGGCAGAAAATTCGCGATGCAAGCGATGCCCTGCCCGATTCAATGGTCGCCGTTCTGGCAAAACCCGATGGATTTGACAAAGTTCAGGAATTGGAAAACCAGGTCGCTTATGGGGTGATGCTGGTTGAAAACGATGTTGGCGGTCACACCGAACTGGGAGGAGGCTTCAATGCCCTTGACGGAGACTGATTTCAATTCAAAGCGGCGCGATGTTTTACGCCTGATCGGGCTTGGCGGGGCGATTACCTTCCTGCCGGCCGGGTTTGCCCAGGCGGCAACCACCGCCCCCGCCCCCGAAGACCGCGCGGTTTATATCAGTGCCAGTGCCGGTAATCATGACGATTATTATGTCAGCGCGTTTAATGCGCAGGGCAAAATCCTTTATGAACAGCCCTTACCGGGCCGGGGCCACGATATTGGCCTGCGCCCCAACCATGTGGATGTTGCCGCGGTTGAACGCCGCCCGGGCCTTTATGCCCTGATCCTGAACCGTCATACCGGCGAGGTCCGCGCCACCCTGAAAAGCCCGGAAGACCGGCGTTTTTATGGGCATTCGATTTATTCAAATGACGGGCGTTATCTGTACATCACCGAAAATGATTTTGAAAATGCCCGTGGGGTGATTTCGGTGTGGGATGCGCAAAATGGCTATAAGCGCGTTGCCGAGTTTGACAGCTATGGCATGGGCCCGCACGAGCTGCATCTGCTGCCCGATGGCAACAGCATCGCCATTGCCAATGGCGGGCTTAAAACCCACCCGGATTTTGATGGCAGAACGCCGCTGAATGTCGAAACGATGGAACCGAACCTGACGGTGATCGATCGCAAAACCGGGGAAAAGCTGTATCAAACCCGTTTGAAAGATGACTGGCACAAACTTTCCATCCGTCATATTGACGTGGCCCGTGATGGCACCATTGCCACCGGCTTTCAATATCATGGCGGATTGAATGACGAAGTTCCGCTGGTGGGCATATGGAAACCGGGCGGGGCGGAATTGCACGCCTTAGAAGCGCCAAATAACGTGCAATACCGTATGCGCCAATATTGCGGCAGTGTCCGGTTTGATGCCTCGGGCTCGGTTTTTGCCATTTCCTGCCCACGCGGCGGTGTTATCACCTTCTGGGATGCGCAAAGCCACAAATTCCTGACCAATATCGCCGCCCCCGATGGCTGTGGCCTTGCCGAGACCAACCGCAAGGGCGAATTTGTCGGCACCAGCGGGCTGGGCGATGGCTGGCGCATGGATGCCCTGAACCGCAAACGCCAGGAATTGCCCGACGATTCGCTTAAATCGCTTAAATGGGACAACCATTTGCAACGCATAGTCACCTGACCGACAAAAATCCGTTACGACACCAAAAGGCCGCGATGAAAATTGCGGCCTTTTGTTTTTCAAATAAAACTATTTATATCAATGCTTTATGTCGAAAAATTGCCTTCAGGCATGGCAAGCGCGCGATACAAACACCAGAAATCTGAATTTTTTCTGCAATTGATAACGATTTTCACTTGCGTTCAGAAACGGGCTTCCGTATAAACGGCTTTAGACACAGCCCGCGAATGAAACCCATTCGCATTTGTCCCCAAAAAGGCTTGTCCTGCCCTGCGGGTCCTCTCTCCCCGCAGGCCTCTCAAGGTGGAACAGTGGCGGTAACCGATGCGGGAAACGGTTACCGTCACTTCCGTCTCTGCCCTTCCCCAGCGACCCTTCCCCATCTTCCCAATCCAAAACAACACAAAACAAAACAGGCACCGGTCAAACCGATGCCTGCAGTGCTTATTATATTGGGGCGACTGCCGTTTGGCAGGCAGAGGCATTACAGCTGCACAAAGTGCCCCTTGCTGACTTCGCGATATTCGCGTACCGGCGGCACGTAATCCAGCCCGCGTACCGGGCTTTTGATTTCATCAACCGCAACATTGCGTTTCATGTCGCGCCGTGCCGGGTCTGGCACGGGGACAGCGGCCATCAGTTTTTTGGTATAGTCATGCTGCGGATTATCAAAAACAGCCTCGCGCGGGCCAATTTCAACAATTTCGCCCAGATACATAACTGCAACCCGATGGCTGACCCGTTCCACCACCGCCATATCATGCGAGATAAACAGATAAGCCAAATTCATGCTTTGCTGTAAATCCATCAGCAAATTACACACCTGCGCCTTGATCGACACATCCAGTGCCGAAACGGATTCATCCGCCACAATCACCTTGGGGTCGAGCATCAAGGCCCGGGCAATGCAAATACGCTGACGTTGCCCGCCGGAAAATTCATGCGGCAGGCGCTTCATCATATCCGACCCCAGCCCCACACGGTCCAGCAGGTCAGCCGCCTTGTCACGGGCCTGCTTACGCGTGCCTAACCCGTTTTCAACAAAGGGCTCCGCCACGGCAGAACCGATATTCATACGCGGATTAAGGCTGGCAAACGGGTCCTGAAACACCATCTGGATGCTGCGCCGCATTTGCCGCAAACCCGGCGAGCGCAAACTCATCACATCATAGCCATCAAGCATAATCTCGCCGCTGGTCGGCTCCACCAAACGGGAAATAGACCGGCCGGTTGTGGATTTGCCACAGCCCGATTCCCCGACCAGCGACAATGTTTCGCCCTGGAACAGGTCAAACGATACATTTTCAACCGCGTGAACAGCCCCGGTTTTGCGGCCAAACAGGCCCGAGGTAATGTCAAACCGGGTGGTCAGGTTTTTAACCGACAAAACCGGCGTCATATGATGATCAACCGTATCGTCAATTTGCGTATCGCCCGATGCCACACCGGTTTTGGTATCGACAATGGCAAAACGCCGGGGCAGTTGGCTGCCCTTCATCGACCCCAAAGCCGGCACCGCCGCCAAAAGGGCGCGGGTATAGGGGTGCTGACCATGATGGAAAATATCTGCCGTTTTGCCGGTTTCAACCACATCGCCGCGAAACATGACAATGGTGCGATCCGAAATTTCGGCCACCACACCCATATCATGGGTAATGAACAAAACCGCCATCCCTTCTTCTTCCTGAAGGGATTTGATCAGATCCAGGATCTGCCCCTGGATCGTCACATCCAGCGCCGTTGTCGGTTCATCAGCAATCAGCAATCGTGGTTTGCCTGCCAGGGCCATCGCGATCATGACGCGCTGGCGCATCCCGCCCGAAAATTGATGCGGATATTCATCAAACCGCGATGCGGCATTGGGAATGCGAACTTTCTCAAGCAGGCGGACGGTTTCGGCCCGTGCTTCCTTGGCAGAAATATCGCGATGGCACAGCATGGCTTCGGCAATTTGCTTGCCGATGGGGAAAATCGGGTTCAGGCTGGTCATCGGTTCCTGAAAGATCATCGATATTTCATTGCCGCGAATATGGCGCATCTGTTCGGGTGCCAAGGACAGCAAATCCTGCCCGCCAAACATGATCTGGCCTTCGGTGCGGGCATTATGTTTGTGTAACAACCCCATAATCGATAACGAGGTAACACTTTTACCCGAGCCGGATTCACCCACAATGGCGACAGTTTCGCCCGGTGAAATGTCAAAATTGATATTGCGGATCACCCTTTTCCATTCGTGTCCGACACGAAAGGACGTTGAGAGGTTTTCAACACTAAGAACTGGCCCCAACAAACCGCTGGCAACATCTGGCGCGGCAGTAACTGTCGGCATGGCATACCCCCTGATGTGGTATATTAAATTTTATTGCCCACATTTTTGCGGGTCATTTTAAACGTAAAGGCAAATGGGCCCCGCAGGGCCCATTAAAATGTCAGGCAGCCAGTTTGCCTTCCACCAGCGACACCCAATAGCTGATGCCAAACGGCAAAAGATCATCGTTAAAATCATATTCCGGATGATGCAGGTTGGCACTGTCACCATTACCGACAAAAACAAAGGCCCCCGGGCGCGCTTCAAGCATATAGGAGAAATCCTCTGCCCCCATAACCGGCGGCACATCGGCATCAACCCCGTCCGGCCCGGAAACCGCCTGTGCGATCGAGATGGCAAAATCGGTTTGTTCATCATGGTTGCGGGTAATCGGATAGCCCCGGTGATAATCCACCTTTGCCGAACCGCCCATCAGTTTGGCCGTCCCCTCGACAATTTCGACAAAGCGTTTTTCCGCCATATCGCGAATTTCCGGCAACAAGGTACGCACCGTGCCCTTTAGTGTTACATCCGCCGGAATAACATTGTGGGCTTCGCCGCCGTGAATGGCGGTAATGGACACCACCAAAGATTCCAGCGGGTCGGTTTCGCGCGCCACAATATTTTGCACCGATGTAATGATTTGCGCGGCAATAACCACCGGGTCAACGCCCAAATGCGGGGTGGATGCGTGGCCGCCCTTGCCGGTAACGGTGACTTCAAAATGGTCCGCTGCGGCCATAACCGACCCTTTGCGAATGGCAAAATGCCCCACCGGCAAGCCTGGCGAATTGTGCATGCCATAAACTTCCTCGATGGCGAATTTTTCCATCAAACCGTCCTGAACCATGGCAAGTCCGCCGCCGCCGCCTTCTTCAGCCGGCTGGAAAATCAGCGCGACAGAACCCTTGAAATTTCGCGTCTGCGCCAGATATTTCGCCGCCCCCAGCAACATCGCGGTATGACCATCATGCCCGCAAGCGTGCATTTTGCCTGGCGTTTTCGAGGCCCACTCAACCGAGCCTGCCTCCATGATCGGCAAGGCATCCATATCGGCCCGCAGGCCAATAACGGGGCCGTCCCCGCCCTTGCCTTTGATAATGCCGACAACACCGGTTTTTCCCAGTCCGTAATCTACGCTATCGCAGCCAAATTCTTTCAACTTGGCCTCGACAAATTTGGACGTTTCAAAAACGTCAAACAGCAATTCGGGATGTTCATGCAGGTAACGTCGCCATGCGGCAACTTCAGCATAGATCTCGTTAGACTGATTTAAAACAGGCATAGGTGGTGGCCTCACTGATTTTAAATGTGGTGTGATTTTTTTATGACGCGCCAATGGTACGCAGCACCAACTTGGATCAGCAAGAAGAAATGTTTCTTTCTTGAATAAAAAATAGGCTTATGATTTCATCTGATTGCTAATGTAGCATTTCAATCAAAACAAGGATGCCAAACAAAGACCAACGCGGGAATATTCGTTGGAAAGTTTCCTTTTGCTACCAAAACAAAAATATACGGCAAAAAGAACCGATCCTTGCAACGACTGAGAAGACAAATGCCGAGCCGGATAAACCGGCCGTTTCAATCAGGGATTTAAATAAAATGACCAAACTACGCCTTATGCTGACAGCTTCAGCAGTTGCCTTGACACTTGGCACAGCCGCAAGCGCACAGGCCGCCCGGGGATCAGATGGGGAACTCAAGATCCTTTACTGGCAGGCCGTTTCCATCCTGAATCCGTATCTTTCGGGGGGCACCAAGGACCTGCACGGGTCCTCGATGGTGATCGAGCCTTTGGCCCGCTACGACGAAAAGGGCAATATGGTTCCCGAACTGGTCGACGAAATTCCGACCATCGAAAATGGCGGCGTTTCCAAAGACCTGAAATCCATTACCTGGAAGCTGAGCAAAGGCCTCAAATGGTCGGATGGCACCGATTTTACCGCTGACGACGTGGTTTTTACCGCTGATTATTGCCTGGCCCCTGATGGTGGTTGCCAGCAGCGCGCCTATTTTTCCGATGTCACCAAGGTCGAAGCCCTTGATCCGCTGACCGTCAAAATCACCTTTGGCGTGCCCAAACCCTTCCCGTATGGTCCCTTTGTCGGCAGCCAGTCGCCGATCATTCAAAAGGCACAGTTCAAGGATTGCATGGGCCCGAAGGCACCGGAATGCACCGATGCGAACTTTCATCCGCATGGCACCGGCCCGTTCCGGGTGACGGAATTCAAGCCAAATGACGTTGTTTCGTTTGAAGCCAACCCCTATTACCGCGTTGCTGACGAACCGCATTTTGCCACTGCCGTTCTGAAAGGCGGCGGCGATGCCGCATCGGCTGCCCGTGCCGTTCTGGAAACCGGCGAATATGACTATGCCTGGAACCTGCAGGTTGAACCGGAAATTCTGGCGCAAATGGCCCAGGCTGGCAAAGGCGTGATCATTTCATCCTTTGGCACCCAGGTTGAACGCCTGGAAGTCAACCCTTACAATGCCAGTGCCTCGGCCGGTGCCGCACGATCCACCAAACAGGCGGGTCCCAACCCGGCCCTGTCTGACCCGGCTGTTCGTCGTGCCCTGTCGATGGCCATTGACCGCGATTTGCTGGTTGAAGCCGGTTACGGCGAAGCGGGCCGTCCAACCTGTAATTTCGTCCCGGCCCCGGAAATCTATGCCTCCACCGCCAATAACTGGTGCTTAAAGCAGGACATTCCCGGTGCCAACAAACTGCTTGACGATGCTGGCTGGGTAAAGGGATCGGACGGGGTCAGAACCAAGGACGGCGCCCGTCTGTCGCTGGTTTATCAAACCTCGACCAACTCTGTCCGACAAGGGACACAGGCACTGGTTAAACAGATGTGGCAGCAAATCGGTGTTGAAACCGAATTGCGCAACACCGACCCGTCGGTCTTCTTTGGCGGGGACCCGGCAAGCCCGGATACCTTCCAGAAGTTCTATTCCGACATTGAAATGTACACCAATAATTTTGACGGCACTGACCCGGAAAAATACCTGGCCGGTCGGATGTGCAACAAAATCCCCAGCCCGGAAAATGGCTGGCTGGGTGAAAATATCTCGCGTTATTGCGACCCGGCCTATGACAAGCTGGCCGCCGAACTGGCCAAAACCGGCGAACTTTCAAAGCGTGCTGAAATCGCCAAGAAAATGAACGACATGCTGGTCGAATCCGGTTCGATCATCCCGCTGATCCATCGTGGTGATGTCTCCGCCCGCGCAGCCTCCCTTGAAGGTGTTCGTATGAACTCCTGGGACTCGCAATTGTGGAACGTCGCTTCCTGGTACCGCAAAAAATAAATCCAGACTGGCCGGGCCTGTCACAAGACAGGCCCGCGCTGCTTTCACTCTTCCCTCCAGTCTGGAGCGCCTCCATGCTGAATTATACCTTACGCAGGCTGATGTTTGCGATCCCCACCCTGTTGGTGATCAGCTTCATTATCTTCGCCCTGCTTGACCTTGCCCCGAATGACCCGACGGGCAACCTTCCCCTGACCATCCCGCCCGAAGTTCGCGAACAAATCCGTCAGTCTCTTGGCCTGGGCGACCCGTTTTTGGTGCGCTATCTTAAATGGCTGCATCAGTTTTTCGTCAATGAGCCGCTGAATATCCTGTCGCAAATTACCGGCGCAGAGATATTTGAATCCGCCGACCGCCTGCGCATTCGCTCCTGGGCAACCCGCAGCCCGGTGGTGGACCTGATTGTGCAACGCATGCCGCAAACCCTGTGGGTTGTTGGCATGTCCTATGTTGTCGGCATTCTGATCGCCATTCCGATCGGCATCATTTCAGCCTACAAGCAATATTCAATCTTTGACCAGCTAGGCACCTTCATTTCGATGGTCGGTTTTTCGGTTCCGACCTTCTTTACCGGTGTGTTGCTGATCGTGGTTTTCAGCGCCAATCTGCATTGGTTCCCTTCGATTTACGATACCAATCACGAGGTCACGGACTGGTCGAGTTTCCTGTTCCAAATCAAACAGATGTTCCTGCCTGTCACGGTTCTGGCCCTTTATAATACCTCGCAAATCAGCCGGTTTGTCCGTGCTTCCATGCTCGAAAACCTCAACCAGGATTATGTCCGCACCGCACGCGCCAAAGGGGTGAAGGAACGCACCGTCCTGCTGGTGCATGTGCTGCGCAACAGCCTAATCCCGGTCGTCACCGTGATTGCGCTGGGTGTGCCGACCGTCTTTTCCGGGGCCATCATTACCGAACAGATCTTTCGTGTGAACGGGCTGGGGCAGTTGCTGATTACCTCCATTCAGGGCGGCGATATTCCGGTGGTGCAAACCCTGACCTTTATTTTCGCGGTCCTGATTGTGCTGTTCAACCTGATCGCCGACGTGCTGTACGGTATATTAGATCCGAGGATTCGCTATGACTGATGCCACGCAACCCGAGATCGGACACGACGCCCTGCCGCAGGAACGGTCGCGCGCCATGCAGTTGTGGGGCCGTTTCCGCGACCATAAAGGCGGCATCATTGGTGCGGCTGTTTTTGTCATCATCATTCTGGCCGTGACCATCGGGCCTTACATCCACACCATTGATCCGCAATTTCTAGACATCCGTTCAAAAAACCAGGGGCCTAGTATGGTCCATCCCTTTGGCACCGATAATCTGGGCCGCGACATGCTGGCACAGGTGCTGGCAGGCGGGCGTTTGTCCCTGTCGGTTGGCATGGTGGCGATGGCCCTGTCGCTGTTTTTGGGCACGGTGGTGGGGTTGTTGTCAGGTTATGTCAAATGGCTTGATGGCCCGCTGATGCGATTGACCGACCTTTTCCTGGCATTGCCGCTTTTGCCGCTGCTGCTGGTGATTATCATGCTGTTTCGCGAAACCTTGCGGGCGATATTCGGCCCGGAAACCGGGATATTTATCCTGATTGTTTTCGTGATTGGCATTACCAGCTGGATGCACACCGCCCGCATTGTGCGCGGCGATGTGCTGGCGATTAAAAACCAGGAATTCATTTTGGCGGCCAAAAGTGGCGGCACGCGGGAAATTAACATTATCCTGCGTCACCTTCTGCCCAATGTCATGAGTTCGATCATGGTTTCGGCAACCCTGGGCATTGCCACCGCCATTATCACGGAATCAGCGCTGAGTTTCCTGGGTCTTGGTTTCCCGTCGGATTTCCCGACCTGGGGCCGTTTGTTGTATGACGGGGCCAATTTCCTGCAAATTACGCCCTCGCGCGTTTTGTGGCCGGGCCTTGCCATTTCGTTAACGGTGTTAAGCGTGAATTATATGGGCGATGCCTTCCGCGATGCCCTGGACCCGCACAAGGTCAAACATTAACGGCGCTTCGTAACCGCGTACAAAAAGGCCGCCGGATCTGCCAATCCGGCGGCCTTTGCTATTCTATGTGCTCTATTCTATCGTGCTGTTTACCAAATCAGCTTTGTGTGCGGCCCCATAACAGGCGCAGGGAATTTAACGTAACCAGCACGGTTGCCCCGGTATCGGCCAAAACGGCAACCCACAGGCCGGTAATGCCCAAAATACTGGTGATCAGAAAGATCCCCTTCAGGCCCAGGGCCAGGCCGATATTTTCGCGAATCACCCGACGCGCCTGGCGCGATAGTTTGACCAGAACAGCAACGTCGCTCAGCCGTGATTTGACGATAACCGCATCCGCCGCCTCCAGCGCAATATCAGTCCCCCCGCCAATGGCGATCCCCACATCTGCCGCCTTCAGGGCCGGGGCGTCATTGATGCCATCACCCACCATCGCAACCGTCACAGGCTTGTCCGATGTCGTCCCGTCCGTGCCCAAATGCTTTAGGGCGTTCAATTTGTCCTCGGGCAGCAATTCGGCGCGATAGGACATGCCAAGCTCTGCTGCCAGCCGTTTTGCCACACGTTCCGCATCCCCGGTTAGCATCACCGGGTCCACCCCCAGCTTTTTAAGCATTTCAAGGCCCTTGCGCGCATCTTCACGCGGCACATCGCGCAGGGCCAGCACCCCAATCACCACGCCAGCCCGCATCACGGCAATCGCGGTGCTGCCCTCATCTTCCTGGCGGTTCATCCAGTCGGTCACGGTGTCGTCACAGTCAATTTTCAATCGTTTGGGCGCCCCAACCTGATAATCGACCCCGTTCACCCGGCCTTCCACACCTGCACCGGCGAGGGTGCGGCCATTGGCGATTTCTGGCAGTTTCAGGTTACGCGCCTCCGCCGCGCTGACCACGGCACGCGCCAACGGGTGCGAGGTTACATTTTCCAAGGCAGCGGCAATTGCCAATACATCATCTTCGCTTTGGTTGCCAAAGGTGACGATAGAAACCAGGCTGGGTTTCCCCGCCGTCAGGGTGCCGGTTTTATCAAAGGCGATTTTGCGCACCGCGCCAATGGTTTCCAAGGCCGCCCCGCCCTTGACCAACAGGCCAATGCGTGCCGCGCGCGCCAGGGCCGATGTCACCGCCGCCGGGGTGGAAATGACCAGGGCACAGGGGCAGCCAATTAATAACAGGGCCAGGCCACGATAAATCCATTCCTGCCATGCCTGACCAAAAAACAGAGGAGGCACCAGCACCGTCACCGCCGCCATCCCCATAATGATCGGGGTATAAATACGGGCAAAGCGGGCCACAAAACGTTCCACCGGGGCTTTGTGTTTTTCGCTTTCCTCGACCAGTTGAATAACCCGGTCCAGCATGGTTTGACCGGCGGCACGGGTAACTTTCACCTGTACCGGGCGGTCGGTCACAATGGCACCGGCAAAAACGTCGCTGCCTTCCACGCAGGCGACGGGCACGGATTCCCCGGTCAGGTGGCTGTTATCAATATCGGCCTGCCCCTGTGACAACACCCCATCGGCGGGAATGCGTTCACCGGGACGCACCTCGACAATATCATCTATCGCAAGGGTGGAAGGATGCACCTCCTGCATCCCGTCGGAGGAGACAAGGCGGGCTTTTTCCGGTGCTAATTTCAACAGGGATTTCACCCCGCTGCGCGCCTGCCCGGCGGCAAGACCTTCCAGGCTTTCGCCAATGGCAAACAGCAAAACCACCATGCCCGCTTCCAGCGGGTCGCCAATGGCAACAGCACCGATGACGGCAACCGACATTAAAAATTCAATCGAAAACAGCGCCCCGTTCAAGGCCAGTTGCCCGGCGCGTTTCATCACCGGCAGGGCGGCCAATATCGCCCCTGCCGACAGGGCATAGGGTTCGGCCAAGGGCACAAATGCACCAACACTCCACCCGACCAGCAAACACAGGGCTGCCCAAGCAATTTCATCGCCGGCCTGCGGCCAGGGCGCAAAACGACGCATCAGCGGCACCCCGCCGCCATGATGATGCGCCAAACCATGAGAATGTTCATGCGCGTGATCATGGTTATGGTCATTATCGTGCTCGCGGTCATCAGCATGATGCTTATCATGCGATTGTGTATCCTCGCCCGCATCTGCACAGCCTTTTCCCGCACAACAGGTTGATTTGCCAGTTGCAGCCCCACGGTCATTGCGTTCAATCGCGCGATAACCAAGTTTGCCCAGCATTTTGGAAATGTCATCGCGGGTTTGCGGCCCGTCATCCTGCAGGCCGAGGGTAACGGTTTCGCGCATCATGGAAACGTCAACACAATCCACTTCCGGGCGGCGTTGCAGGGCCTTTTCGATTTTGGCAACACAGGAACCACAATCCATCCCCGCGACCGACCAATGATGATGATTAATCGCCGCATTGCGGGCGCGCAGGCTGTTTTCAACCTGTTCGCGCATATTTGGTCCTGTTTCGCCGTCAATATGCAATTCATGTTCGCTGGCATCAATTTCATGATCGGCAAGGTCCTTGCGCAATCCTTGCACCACAAAATCACGGCAGCGGGAACATTCATTCAGTTCTGCATAATCGCGCCAGTTAAGGGTCAGGGACATTTTCTGCCTCGCAAACATTCAAATTACTATTCATATGTAATATACAAATAGCGATTCATATGTTGATGTCAAGCCATATATGAATCACAATTTGAATGTTTAGGCAGACAGGGGACTGTTTGATCCTGCACAACGCAAAAGATCAGGTCAGGGAAAACCGTTCAATCGTGGGTAACGTGGGCAAAGACGTCCTGCACAACACCGGAAATATGGTCATCATCGATGGTATAAAAAATGTGCCGCCCGTGCCGTTCGGAGGCCAGAATGCGCTGATCACGCAAATGCCGCAAATGATGGCTGGTCAGGGATTGTGACATGCCTGCGGCCTCGGCCAGTTCACTTACGGTTTGCGGGCGCTCCATACAGCGCAGCACCAGTTGCAGGCGGCCCGCATCGCCCAACAGGGCAAAAATACGCGCGGCGGCCTCGACATCAGGCAGGGAAAGTTTGTGACCAATCACATTGGTGGCGTCGCGCAAAACCGCCTCGCCTTGCGAGGGGCTAAGCCCCAACCGCTTTGCCACATCCGGGTCATCGCCATGTCTATGCCCGTGATCATGGGGGGAGGATGCCTTGCCTTGGACACCTTCATGACGCACCGTATTATCGTCCTGTGACTGACCGGTCATATGCCTGTGTGCATTTTTGTTGTTTGCCATAGGCCTTATTTTCCACGTCTGAGGCCGCAAAACAAGGCATGTTATAAAATTCGCTGTTCCACCGTCGCGATAATGTGATCATGGTGAATGGGCCACCGCCACGGTTTTGGCGTATCAACCATACCAAAATTCTTACGCCGCCTGTTTCAAAGGATGCCGACATTGCCCCTGCGCATTGCCAAATTAACCTGCCTCATCCTGATGATGACCACCAGCACGTCGCCGCTGGCGGGCTGTAGCGGCATTGACTGGCGGGCGAGCATAAAACAAAACCTGTCAAATGCCTGCGAAGCATCACGCCATTGCGGCAGTAACGGTATTCCCGAGGCGGATTAAGCAAACACAGACCGGGTTCGCAGGCAAACGCCCCCATCGCCCCCAACATCTCAGCTAGATTGCGCCTCTTCCAAAAGCCAGTTGGCAAAAAGCTGCATTGGCCTAGCACTTAGCCCAATCGCCTCGGGCAGGACAAGGCAAAATGTCTTGGAAATAGAATGTCCTTCGGGCCAGGGGGCCACCAAACGCCCGTCGGCAAGCTCGGCCTGCACATAAATACGCGGCACCAGCGCCACCCCCAGCCCGGCCAAGGCCGCCTCGATCAACATCGCATGCAAATCATAGCGCGCGCCAATTGCGGCATTGGTTAAAACGGTGCCGGTTTCGCGGGCATAAAGGTGCCAGGCATCGGGGTTTTGGCGTCGGTGCAACCGTGGCAGCATATCCAGCAATGTTTCACCTTCTCCTTGCTCCCTTTGCCCGCTTTGCTCCCCTTGCGCCACCTGCCCCGCTTGCGCCAGCAACGAAGGATGACACACCGGCACCAGCACCTCATGCAAAAGCCGATATGTCCGCATCCCGGCCCATGCTGGATGTTCAAAATGAATGGCGGCGTCAAAACCGCTATCAGCCAGCACAAAGGGGGCCATGCGCTCTGTCAGATGCACGGTGATGTTGGGGTGTTTCTGATAAAATCCCTTCAGGCGCGGTATAAGCCAGCGGATCGCAAAGGTCGGGGTTACGGCAACATCAATGCTGGCACCGTCACGGGGCTGCCCCATCAGATATTGGCTGTCATGTTCCAGCCGGTCCAGCGTTTCGCGCACCTGCTGGGCATAGCGCACCCCATTGGCCACCAGCCGCACACGATTGCCGGTGCGTTCAAATAATTGCACGCCAAGAAACGCTTCCAAACGCGCAATCTGGCGGCTAACGGCCCCTTCGGTCAAGGCCAGTTCCTCGGCCGCGCGGGCAAAACTGGCATGGCGGGCAGCGGCCTCAAACGCCATCAGGGCGGCATTGCTGGGAACCTTGCGGCGCATCTTAAATCCCTCGTCTATGGTTGGGCCTGTCGCCCGGCCCAGCATGACATTTGATCACTGAAGAATGACATAACATCGATATATAGGCGGCAATAAGCAGATTATCCTTACCTGACATCAACGTGATGCCGATGCACGCACAAAACACCCGCAATAAGGGCCAGGATGATGATCTATACCGTGGAATGCAGTTTCGCCGATGACGACAATGGCAACGATGGCGACGATGCCAAAGACACCCAAACCAGCAACGAAGCTCAATGGAACGACTTTTACAGCTTTGATAAACTCCCCGCCCTGATCTCTGTTACCGGATTTCACACCTCGCAACGCTTTAAAGCACTCACGCCGGGATGCCCGGTTTATCTGGCCATCCATACCATCGACGGCGCCGATATTTTAACCGGCACGGAATATCGCCAAAAGGGCGGCGGCAATTTCGCCCGCTGGCAGCATCACATCACAGACTGGCACCGTAATCTCTATCACGGCATTAACCTTGCCCCGGCGGTAGATGCGAATGAATATCTGGTCCTTTGCACCGGTCGTGATCCCGATGCCGCGATCAAAATGGGCCTGACGCCCATTGCCTTAAAAGCGACCGGGCTGGAGAAATTTCCCGAACATCGCTGGCTTGCAAAACTGGACCGCGCGCAGGTTCCCGCAATCGAACATCTTGCGGAAAATGTGCATCTTTACGCCCCGATGACCCAACAATTAACCCCTGGCGCAACAACCAATTCCAGCACCAGCATTAGCACCCCCAACAGGCAGCACCCCTGATGCCCAATGTCACATTTTTTATCCCATCGGCCCAAATGCCATCCGAAGCCGCACGGGCACAAATTACCGCGCAATGCTGCGACCTTTGCACCGGCCCGCTTGGCGCGGCAGAACAAAACGTTCATATCATTTTTGTTGGCACGCAACATGGCAAGGGCCATCCGGTTTTTGTCGAAGTGAAATATCGCACCGCGCTCTTCCGCACAGAACACATCCTGCAACATGTCATGCGCGCCATTGACGAGACTGTCACAAAGCATACCGGCCTGACATCGCGCATTCGCTGTTTTGGCTATGGCGCTTCTGCCATTCACGCCCGCAACTAATCCCGACCCGGAGCCCCAAAATGTCCGCTTTTGTTTTTCCAACCCGCACGGTTGGCGATTTCACCATCACCGCCATCAGCGATGGTTACATGCCCGCCCCGCTTGAACTCCTGTCAAATGTCACGCCCGAGGATGCCGCCAAAATACAGGAAAAAGCCGGCATTCATCCGCCCACCGCCCTGCATATCAATTGTTATCTGGTGCGCAGTGCGACCCACACCGTACTGATTGATGCGGGTACAGGCGGCATGAAAAACTGGGGCGGATGCTTGCCGGAAAAC
>JBNKVZ010000056.1:0-24509 GCA_050299455.1 Thalassospira sp. | reverse complement strand
CGGTCACCGTCTCGGCATAGCTTTCGGTTTGGGCGATAAGGTTGCCGGTGTTTTTTTGCCGCCAGCGGGCAATCAGCGCGTCCAGAAGCGCCTGCCGGTCTTTGAAAAACCAATAGAAACTGGTTCTTGATAAATCAAGCCGTTTGGCAAGCGGCTGAATTTTTACACCATCCACGCCCGTTTCCAATAGCGCGTCATAGGCCGCGTTCAGCCATATGTCGGATGATCCGCGCCAACCACCATTTTGCGTTTGTTGTTCCATGCTTCTGTCCTTAGCAAACCGGCCCCGCACGAACAAGCGTCATGTACAGTCATGTTTTCAAAATATACATTAATGAACTTAAAATTGACAGTTATGTACATTTTCCGGTAGCGTTTTTCAAACATCTGATCAGGAGCCCCGCACATGTCCAATGATCCGTTGCTTCAACCCTACCAACTTAAACATCTTACATTGCGTAACCGCATCATGATGACGTCGCACGAACCGGCCTATCCCGAAGACGGGATGCCAAAGGATCGTTACCGCGCGTATCATGTGGAACGGGCGAAAGGCGGGGTGGCCCTGACCATGACGGCAGGGTCGGCAGCGGTGTCAAAGGACAGTCCGCCGGTTTTCAATAACCTTCTGGTGTATAAAGACGAAGTTGTGCCGTGGATGAAGGATTTGACCGATGCGGTGCATGAACAGGGTGCCGCGGTCATGATTCAGTTGACCCATCTGGGCCGTCGCACACGATGGGACAAGGCATTCTGGCTGCCAGTGGTATCGCCCTCGCATCACAGGGAACCCGCCCATCGTGCCTTTCCCAAGAAAATGGAAGACTGGGATATTGAACGGATCATCACCGATTATGCCGATGCCGCCGAGCGCATGAAGGCCGCCGGGATGGACGGGATTGAATTGCAGGCTTACGGGCATTTGATGGACCAGTTCTGGTCCCCCCTGACCAATGAACTTGATGGCCCCTATGGGGGCAGTATGGATAACCGCCTGAGATTCACCTTTGATGTGTTGCGCGAAATTCGCAAAAGGGTCGGTGACGATTTTGTCGTTGGCATGCGCTATACCGCTGACGAGCAACTGGATGGCGGATTAACCCGCGACGATGGACTGACCATTTCGCAGCGCCTTAAAGATAGCGGCATGGTTGATTTTTTGAATGTTATTCGTGGGCATATTGAAACCGATGCGGGCCTGACCGATGTGATCCCCATTCAGGGCATGGCCAATTCACCGCATCTGGATTTCGCCGGTGAAATTCGCGCAGCCACCCGTTTCCCAACATTTCATGCCGCCAAAATTCCCGATGTGGCAACGGCGCGCCATGCCATTGCCGCGGGCAAGGTGGATATGGTGGGCATGACCCGCGCCCATATGACCGACCCGCATATTGTGCGCAAAATTATCGAGAAACGCGAAGATGATATTCGCCCGTGTGTTGGGGCAAATTACTGCCTTGACCGGATTTATCAGGGCGGGGCGGCCTATTGCATTCACAACGCGGCGACGGGGCGGGAACTTTCTATGCCGCAAATCATTGAAAAAGCCCCCGAACGCAAAAAGGTGGTGATTGTTGGCGCGGGGCCCGCCGGGATGGAGGCGGCGCGTGTTGCCGGGGAGCGCGGCCATGCGGTGGTTGTGTATGAAGCGGCGGCAAAAGCAGGCGGGCAAATTTTGCTAACCGCGCAAAACGAACGTCGCCGGGAAATGATCAGCATCATTGAATGGCGGGCGGACCAGTGCGCGAAGCTAGGTGTTAAATTCCATTTCAACAACTGGGCCGAGGCAGACATGATTACCGCTGAAAACCCGGATGTTGTGATTATTGCAACTGGGGGCATGCCCCATACGGATGTGCTCTCACAGGGGAACGACCTGGTTGTGTCTTCCTGGGATATTATATCGGGCGATGTAAAGCCCGGTTCTAACGTGCTTGTTTATGACGATGCGGGGGATCATGCCGGCCTTCAGGCGGCCGAGGTTATTGCGCAATCCGGGGCCAGGGTGGAAATCATGACACCGGACCGGGCTTTTGCCCCCGAGGTTATGGGGATGAACCTTGTTCCTTATATGCGGTCGCTGCAAAAGCACGATGTGACCTTTACCGTGACGTTTCGGCTTGATGCCGTGGTGCGGCAAGGGAACGAACTGGTGGCGCATATCGGAAGCGATTATGGCGGGGTGAGCAAACAGCGTGTGGTTGATCAGGTGGTTGTCAATCACGGCACCATTCCGCTTGATGACATCTATTTTGATCTTAAACCCTTATCGTCAAATCATGGCGAAATGTCTCATGATCAGCTGTTGGCGGGGCAGGGGCAATCTGTTGTGCGGAACCCTGACGGGGCGTTTCAGTTGTTCCGCATCGGGGATGCGGTTTCGGCACGCAATACCCATGCCGCGATTTACGACGCGCTTCGGCTTTTAAAGGATATTTAGCCGGTTTCGGTGGTCTGGTTTTTCCCAAGGCGCACAGGGCATATGTGTTTGAATTGGCAATGAAAACAAAACAGCCCGCAGGCGTGAACCTGCGGGCTGTTTTTTAATATCATGGGTCAGAGAATGATCTGACGGAACGTTGCGGAATTATTTCGCCGCAGCGCGGGCTTCTTTCAGCCAACCGTCAAATTTGCTCTGGTTTGCCTTGATCCACGCATCGGCGTGACGGCTAATGTCTTCTGCCGATTTCTGACCATTCCGCATCAGGGTGTTTTCAGCACTGATATCGTTGGCAGAAATCTGCATGATGGCAAAAAGCTTGGCTGCTGCCGGGTTTGCTTCAGCCCACTTCTTGTTGGCAATGATCCGCTGGTTGTTCACCTGGAAACCATAGTTGCTGCCATCAGGAAGGGCGGTGTCCGCATCCTTGTTTTCGCCCGGAAGAGCGGAGAACGGAACCTGAAGCCATACGGTGTCTTTACCCGGGACAAGCACGCCCGATACCCAATAAGGGGTCCAGGTGTAATACAGGATCGGGTCGCCCTGTTTGTAACGGGTAATGGTATCGGCGATGATGGCCGAATAGGAACCCTGGTTATGCTCGACCGTATCGCGCAGGCCATAGGCATCGAGGTGATGTTCGATCACCTTTTCACAACCCCAACCCGGGTTACACCCGGCAAGGTCGGCTTTGCCGTTGCCATTGACGTCAAACAGCTTGGCGATTTTCGGGTCTTTAAGCTGTTCGATATTGGTGATGTGGTATTTATCGGCGGTTTTCTTGTCGATCAGGTAGCCCTGAAGCGCGCCGGGAGAATAAATACCTTCGCGATAGATTTTGGCATCGCCGCCAGCATTTTTATAGAAATCTGCCTGCAGCGGGTCCCAGTAATCGGCCATGAAGGTGCCGTCGCCATTGGCGATGGCAACAATGCCGCTGGCATATTCGATTTCCTGGATCGGCTTGACGTTATAGCCCAGCTGTTCTAACGCCTTCATCACGATCTGGGTCTGGAAGGTTTCTTCAGCGATCGAGCTTTTCAGCGGCTGGACGTCAACACCTTCGCCCGGCTTCATATCGTCGGCAAAGGCGGTGCTTGCCAGCAACATGCTGCTGGTGACAGCAATCGCTGCCCCGGTGGAAATCTTTTTCAGGATGGTCATTGGCTTCTCCTTGTTATGTGGTTTGGGCCGTTGATTCAGCCTTTATTGGTACCGCTTTGCGGTTATTTCTTGCCCATAAGGGAACGGACGAGGCCAACCGGACCGGTTTCATACCAGTGACGGGAGCCCTTGCTGCGCATGTCCTGACCAAGGGCCTGGGTCATGCGGTCCAAAACGATTGCGAGTAACACGATGCCGATACCGCCTACGGTGGCGAGGCCCATATCCAGGCGGCCAATACCACGCAACACCATCTGCCCAAGGCCACCCACGGCAATCATGGAGGCAATCACCACCATCGACAGGGCAAGCATCAGGGTCTGGTTCACACCGGCCATGATGGTCGGCATGGCAAGGGGCAGCTGCACACGAAACAGCAACTGTTTCGGGCTGGCACCAAAGGAACGTGCGGCTTCCACCAGATCGCCCGGGACCTGGCGAATACCCAGGATGGTCAGGCGGATCAGCGGGGGCAGGGCGAAAATAATCGTCACAACAACACCCGGCACGTTACCAATGCCAAACAGCATCACGATCGGCACCAGATAAACGAATGCCGGTGTGGTTTGCATGGCATCGAGGATCGGACGGGTAATGCGCGAGGCCTTGTCATTGCGTGCCAGCCAAATGCCGGTTGGCAAACCAATGACAACGCAGAAAAACACCGATGTAAGCACCAGTGCGAGCGTGATCATCGCCTGCGACCAGGCACCGATCAGGCCAATCACGAGCAGCGACAAAAATGTGCCAATGGCCAGTTTGCGACCGGCAACCTGCCATGCCAGCAACGCCATGACGACAATCACGATGATTGCCGGGGTCGCTTGCAGACCGGTTTGAACGCCGGTCAGAACGGCATCAATCGGCCAGCGAACAGCCTGAAAGAAACTGCGGAAGTTATTAACAACCCAGTCCAGGCCGTTATTCACCCAGACATCAACCGGAAACAGGGCATCATGAAAGGGGTGCAGAATATTAAAATGATGTTCAGGGGCCGGTGCGGCATTTGCCAGCCAGTCACCTGCGGTATCGGAAACGCCTTTGCCGGCAGACGGGTCTGGTGCGGCACCCCAGGGGTTCGACGCCGCCGAAGAGGCTGCATCACCACCGCCCGATGTCGCGGCATCTGCGGCACCTGATTGTCCACCACTTGCCCACGGATTGCTGTTATCAGCCATTGGTCAAATCTCCTTCCGGGTCAAGCGTTGCGAGCAATTTTGCTTTTCTGATCACACCGGTATAGCGCCCGGTATCGGTCACAACCGGCACCCCGCAAGGGGCGTGGGCGACTGTCCCGATCAGCTCGGAAAGTTGCGTATCTTCGGTCACGGGTTCGATATCGGGCAGGAATGCCGCCGAGAGCTTTTCAGCCCCGGCCTTGATCGCGCGTTCAACGCTTTCCTGCGAAATCACACCATGAAATTCCATGTTGCTGCCAACGATATAGGCAACTTCGCGGTTTTCGGTTTCAAGGCGGCGCTGGGCGGTTTTCAGGCCAACACCTTCGCGCTCGATCACCGTGGTTTCGCGTTTGGATACAATGTCTTTTGCCGAAAGAATGGTCGAAACATCCACCCCGCGGAAGAACGATTTGACGTAATCGTTTGCCGGGTTGTTCAGAATTTCTTCCGGTGTGCCGACCTGGACCACAATCCCGCCTTCCATGATGGCAATGCGATCACCGATGCGCATGGCTTCATCAAGGTCGTGCGAAATAAAGATGATGGTCCGCTTGTGTTCGCGCTGCAAAATCAGCAATTCGTCCTGCATTTCGGCACGAATAAGCGGGTCAAGGGCCGAAAAGGCTTCGTCCATCAGCATGACGGCGGGGTCATTTGCCAGGGCGCGGGCCAAACCGACACGCTGCTGCATCCCGCCCGAAAGTTCGTCGGGGTAGGAATCTGCCTGGGCGCGCAAGCCAACCTGTTCAAGGGCGTTCAAGGCACGTTCCTGGCGTTCTTCAAGCCCGACACCGGCAAGTTCCAGGCCAAAGGCGGCATTATCGACAACGGAAAGGTGCGGCATGAGGGCAAAGGACTGAAACACCATCGACATGTCGCGACGGCGCAAATTCATCAGTTCCTGCGCATCCATTGCTGCAATATCGACCCCGTCATACAACACCTGCCCGGCGGTGGGTTCGATCAAACGGTTGAGCAAACGGACGAGCGTGGATTTGCCAGAGCCCGAAAGCCCCATGACCACGAATATTTCGCCTTCGCGAACGGTAAAGTTCGCACCGCAGACGCCAACTGTCTGGCCCGTTTTTTCAAAGATGACTGCTTTGTCGACACCCTCATTGACCATTTTCATGGCCTGGTCGGGATGGTCGCCAAAGACTTTATACAGGTCTTTTACAACAATTTTATCGGTCATGGTCCCCTGTCGGTTTTTTGGAACGAGCACATTGCCCCACCAGTTTATTCCGGTGGTTCAAGATCGTTCGTTTTCTATTTTTGTCGGTCTGTCTGGTCGTGGCCAGTGCGATCACTCCCCGAGCACCGTCACATTCAATACAAAGATGGTTACAATTCAAAACATTTGATGTCAAACTATTTTTGAGATAAGTTGACGACGGTTTTACGAATTGGGGAACGGCCATATGACGTCCGAACAGCAAAAAAGGCGCGATTCTCTCGATGTGTTGGTTGCACTGCGGCAGATCATCCGCGCATCGGATCTGCATTCAAAACATGTAATGAAGGTTTGCGGCCTAACCGTGCCCCAACTGGTGGTTTTGCTCGCGATCCAGGAACTTGGTGACGTGACGGTCAAGGAAATCTCGCGCCATGTCTCGTTAAGCCAGGCGACGGTGACGACTATTTTGAACCGTTTGGAGGAACGAAACTTTGTCCGCCGCGTTCGCAACACAACCGACAAGCGTGTAGTGAATAGCTGTCTGACCCAAAAGGGTTCAGATATCATTCGAAATACGCCGCCTTTGCTGGATGATGATTTCATGGACCGGTTTGAAGGTTTGAAAGAAAACGAGCGTGGACGAATTGTTACATCACTAAAGAAAATCGCCATGTTGATGGAAGGCGACGACGTTGATTTGCGTCCGCCAACGAAGCCACGTCATAGAGAACAAAGTTATGGATCAGATGCCTGATTTGACGTGGTTTTATGACGAGACTTATGCACAACGCCTGACATCGGGTTTTGTTGCAGAAAAAATTAAAAAAAATAGGGGCAGCGCATGACTGCCCCAGGGTGGTTTCACGATCCGGGTGGCGGCAGGCGACAATGAATGTTTGATTGTCTCTGCCACAGGTTCTCTCAAAGGCTGTCTTTTACCCGTTGGGCAACATCCGCCGGGACCCATTTGGTCCAGACATCCTGTTTGTTTTTCAGGAAATATTTGGCGGCCTCCGCGGGTTTTTCGCCTTCATCCTGCATATAAGCCAGCATTTCCGACACCAGCGCACTGCTGGTATGGTAATGCGATAAAAACGTCGTCAGTGTCGGGGCGGCTTTCATGAAATCGGTATTGACGCCCACTGTCACCGTGCTTTGCGGATAGGCGGTTGCCTGGCTGGTGTCGCTGCCATCTTTCAGCTTGTCGAAAATTTCTTTGTTATAAGCCGGTTCTTGCAGCTTGATGCTGTCATAAAGGCCCATCACCCAGGTCGGCCCCCAATAGTAATACAGAATCGGCTTGCCCCGTTTATTGGCGGATGCAATCGCCGCCGACAGGGCAGCACCTGTACCAGGGCGGAAATTGGTGTAGCTGTCATCAAGGCCATAGGCCGCAAGCTTGTTGCTATTGACCTTTTCGCATACCCAGCCCGACGGGCAGTTATAAAAACGGCCTTTGCCCGGTTCTTCGGGATCTTCAAACAGTTTGGTATATTTGGGCAGGTCCGACACCGATTTCAGGTCGGGTGCCATTGGTTTGATGCCGCGTTTTTCATCCCCCTTGATGACAAAGCTGGGCACGAACCAACCTTCAACCGCATCGTCAAAATTAACGCCAATCTGTTTGACCTTTCCGGCAGCCTCGGCCGTTTTCCAGGCATCGGCCACATTGTCGCGCCAAATTTCCATCACAACATCAATGTCGCCTTTGCCCGCCCCGGTCAAAAGCGGGATGGTCTCGCCGGGCAGGGCATCGGTCTGGCAGCCATAACCCTTTTCAATGATGTAGCGGGCAACGGCATTGTGAAACAGGGCGCTGTCATAATTAAGCCCGGCAAACATCACCGGGCGGTCAATTTCACACGATGCGTCGGCGGCGTGGGCCGGTGTGGTGTTAAATTGCAAGGCAAGGCCAATGCCAATGGCCATCAGCGTTGTGGCGCCGGCGGGCAGGAATTTCATTTTTAGGGTTCCTCAACATTTGGGTGGACCGGAAACGCATGATTTGTCAGCGGGTTGCTTAATGATACGGACCAAATCACTTTTGGTTCTTTTGTGTCTGTAGCGGGCAGACTGATTAAAGTGCGGTGATACAGGTAAAATTGTACCTGTGGGGTTTTGGGTCATGCAACCTTTGATCCTGATAATTCTGACAGGATGTGTCAGCTGGTTGCACTATCTGACGTTTGTATCGGGCGCAAAAACGGCAGGAGACAGGCGAAATTTCGGGATCAGGCCTGTTCATGGCGGCAGGATCGGGTATATGGTGCGGCTCATATATGCGCGCCTGCGGCCCCTGAAAGGATCGAAATTTCCATGCATGACAGTCTGTTTGTTTTTGATATTGAAACAGTACCCGATATCGATGTTTTGCCCAATCTGACGGGTGAAACCGCACCGGACCCGGAAACCGGCCGCGACATGCTGGCGCAATATCATCTGAACATTACGGACGGACGAAACGGCTTTCCCCGTCAGCCCTTTCATAAGGTGGTTGCCATCAGCTTTTTGCGCGCCACCATTCAGCGCGACGGCAATCTTGAGACCTATGAAATAGAGGAATTGCGATCCGGCGGGGATTTGAACAGCGAAGAAAAAGACCTTGTTGCCGGCTTTTTTGCCTATTGCGGCAAGCTTTATCCCCGGTTGGTCAGTTTTAACGGGCGTGGCTTTGATGTGCCGGTTTTGAAATATCGGGCGATGAAACACGGGGTTTCGGCGCGCTGGCTGCACCAGGCGGCCAATAAATGGGAAAATTACACCTCGCGTTATGCCCCCAATTGGCATTGTGACCTGGCCGAGGTGTTATCTGATTATGGTGCTTCTGCGCGCACCAAAATGAACGAGGTCTGTGCCGCCCTTGATTTGCCGGGCAAAACCGGCGTTGATGGCAGCAAAGTTGCCGATATGTTTGATGCGGGTGAAATTGACGGTATTCGCCGTTATTGCGAAACCGACGTTTTAAATACCTATCTGCTTTATCTGCGCTATGTGCTTCATACCGGCCTGTCGGACCATGATGGCTATAACCATGCCATTAACTTGACGGTTTCCTGGCTGGAGGAACGGGCAGGGGATATTCCCGCCTATCAGGAATTCCTGGATGCCTGGCGGGTTTCAAGCAAGGGCAGTTTCAACATTTTGTGATCGGATTTTGGGGCTTATTTGCCAGGCTGCGTGACATGTTTCACAGCGGTGGCAGATATTTGCGCATTCAGTTTGGATTGCGATCTATTTGCAGGTAACGTTTTTGCGGTTGAAAACCATTCGCAATTTTAGTTGCGGTGTTATCACGTAAACCTGGAAAGGAACGCCCGTTGAAGATCAAGAAAGTAATGACTGGTTTTGCATATGGTGCCATGACGCTGGCGGCGGTAACGGCCACAGCCGGCAGCGCATCAGCACAGGAAGTCAATGTCTATTCGCTGCGTCAGGCGTTTTTGGTTGAGCCGCTTTTTGCAAAATTCACCGAGCAGACCGGTGTGAAGGTCAATGTGATTTTCGCTGAAAAGGGACTGGTCGAACGGATCAAGCAGGAAGGCATTAACAGCCCGGCTGATGTGTTAATGACCGTGGATATCAGCCGTATTTCCGATGCCGTGGCAGCAGGTGTGACCCAACCTGTCGAAAGTGATGTTTTGGAAAACAGCATTCCGGCCCATTTGCGCGATGAAAACCGGCACTGGTTTGCCTTAACCCAGCGCGGCCGGGCGATTTATGCTTCCAAGGAACGTGTGGCCGAGGGCGAAATCACCAGTTACGAAGACCTGGCCGACCCGAAATGGGACGGGCGGGTTTGTACCCGGTCCGGCACCCATGTTTATAACATTGCGCTGTTTGCCTCCATGATCGCCTATCATGGGGCGGAGGATGCCAAGGCCTGGCTGGAAGGCGTGAAATCCAATCTGGCGCGCAAACCGCAGGGCAATGATCGGGGGCAGGTTAAGGCCATTAAGGAAGGCGAATGTGACATTGCCACCGGCAATACCTATTATTTCGGTAAAATGATGGATAATCCCGATCAGCGCAGCTGGGCCGAAGCGGTCAATATCGTATTCCCCAACCAGGCAGATCGTGGCATGTCGATGAATATTTCCGGCATGACCCTGATCAAGGGCGCGCCGCATAAGGAAAATGCCATCAAACTGATGGAGTTTCTGGTGAGTGACGAAGCCCAGAAAATTTATGCCGAAGTCAATTATGAATATCCGGTCAAACCGGGTGTTGAATGGGCGGAAAACGTCAAGTCCTGGGGCACCTTTAAGGCCGATGCACTGCCGCTGGGTGAAATCGCCCGCTTGCGCGCCGATGCCGTCCGCATGGTTGATCAGGTTGGTTATAACGAATAGCTTTGCGATGGTTTGTAGGATCGCAGCACGGACCCGGGGCATTGTTTTGCCCCGGGTCGTTTTTGTGGCGATACCCTAAAATTTTTGCGCTTTAAAGATGCTGTAAAACAGGGCTTTGCAGCGTGATTTTAAAGATAAATTTTCAACGGGTTTCGGGCCGGATTGGCATGTGAATTTGTGTATATGGGCAAGATTGGGATGATCGGCGTGATTGAGCCTTGCCAACCGGGATGCTGAAACGTTAATTTCGCGCCTTGC
Organism: Thalassospira sp.; assembly: GCA_050299455.1. Taxonomy (GTDB): domain Bacteria; phylum Pseudomonadota; class Alphaproteobacteria; order Rhodospirillales; family Thalassospiraceae; genus Thalassospira. The sequence goes on along the minus strand of JBNKVZ010000056.1, from coordinate 13,937 downwards.
GAATGTTTTTCATTCCCATTGTCATTATTGGAACGATCAGGAGAGCCTTCATGAACCTGCGAAAAATCATTCTCGGACTGGCGATAGCAACTGTTTCATGCTCTGTCGCACAGGCCGCGCAGGAAGTGAATGTCTATTCGCTGCGCCAGCCCTTCCTGATCAAGCCGATGTTTAACAAATTTACCGAAGAAACCGGCATTCGCGTTAATACCCTGTTTTCGCAAAGCGGGCTGGTTGAACGGGTTAAACATGAAGGTCGTAACAGCCCGGCGGATTTGCTGTTAACCGTTGATATTGGCCGCATTCAGGATGCGGTTGATGCCGGTGTCACCCAGTCCCTGACCAGTGATGTGATCGAACAGAATATCCCGGCGCAATATCGCGACAAGAATGCCCAATGGGTTGGCCTGACCACCCGCGCACGGGTGATTTACACATCCCTGGACCGGGTTCAGCCCGATGCCATTAAAACCTATGAGGAACTGGCCGATCCCAAATGGAAGGGGCGTGTCTGCATTCGTTCGGGCATGCATGTTTATAACATTGCCCTGGTCGCCTCCATGATCGCCCATCACGGCCCGGAAAAGGCCAAGGAATGGCTGACCGGTTTAAAGGATAATCTGGCCCGCAAACCCCAGGGGGCCGATATTGACCAGATCGAGGCAGTATCGCAGGGCGTTTGCGACGTTGCGATTGGCAATTCCTATTATTACGGCAAAATGCTTGATGACCCGAACAAGGCCGATGCCGCAAAGCAGGTGCGCATTGTATTTCCCAATCAGGAAAATCGCGGCACGCATGTGAATATTTCCGGTGTTGCCTTGATGAAAAATGCGCCTAACCGCGAAAACGCCATCAAGCTGGTGGAATTCCTGTCGGGTGATGAAGCCCAGCATATGTATGCCGAAGTCAATTTTGAATATCCGGTCAAGCCGGGCGTTGAATGGTCGGAAATGGTGGCATCCTGGGGCCATTTTAATGCCGATACCCTGCCACTGAACGAAGTGGCGGATTTGCGCGGTGACGCCATTCGCATGATCGACGAAGTCGGCTTTAACGAATAAAAGATATCGGTGCATTTTGGCAACTCATCAGGATTATCGCACGACCGGGGCGACCGAAACGCTTGACCCGTTAAAAGACCGCCCGCTGGTGCGCTCCATGCGCTGGTGGCCGCGCGGGCAATCGTCCTGGTGGCTGGGCGGGGCGATAATCATTGCCTTGCTGGTTGCGGCCCCGATTGCCGCGGTGGTCTATCTGGCATTATTCCCGACCGAAAATATCTGGCCGCATCTGGCATCGACCATGCTGCCGCGCTATTTGTCCAACACCTTTATCCTGATGATCGGGGTGGGGATTGGCGTTGCGCTAATGGGGGTGTCATCGGCCTGGGTGGTGACAATGTGCCGCCTGCCGGGCAAACGGTTTTTTGAATGGGCGATGCTGCTGCCCATGGCGGTGCCAGCCTATATCGTTGCCTATGTTTATACCGACCTTCTGGAATATGCCGGGCCGGTGCAGGGCACCCTTCGGGCGTGGTTTGGTTTTCAAAACGCGCGGGATTACTGGTTTCCCGATATCCGCACCAAGGGCGGGGCGATTTTGGTGCTGAGCCTGACACTTTATCCCTATGTTTACATGCTGGCGCGGGCGGCATTTTTGTCGCAATCGGTTTGTGTGCTTGAAGCGGCAAGGGTGCTGGGCCGTGGTCCGTGGAATGCCTTTGTTACGGTTGCCTTGCCCCTGGCGCGCCCGGCAATTGTGGTGGGTGTGATCATTGCATTGATGGAAACGCTTAATGATTTTGGCACCATCGATTTCTTTGCCGTGCACACTCTGACGGCCGGTATTTTCAATGTCTGGCTGGGCATGGGCAATGCCGGCGGGGCGGCGCAAATTGCGCTGACCATGCTGGTGGTGGTTGTCGCACTGATTGTGCTGGAGCGTTATTCCCGCCGTCGCCAGCGTTTTCACGATACCACATCGCGTTTTCAGGAACTGCCGGGATATGAACTGGGCCTGGGCGCGAAAATCGCGGCATTGCTGGTGTGTATATTGCCAATTGTGCTGGGTTTTGTCATTCCGGCATCGGTGTTGATTTATTATTCGATTGGTTATTTTGACCAATCCTGGACCCGGGACTTTTTTGAATTTGCCGGTAACAGTTTGCTGGTGTCCGGGCTTGCAACCGTTATGGCGGTGGCAGCGGCCCTGTTTTTGGCCTATGCCTTGCGGCTGTTTCCCAAACCGGCCTTGCGGGCCTGTATTCGTTTGGCATCGGTGGGGTATGCGGTGCCTGGTGCGGTGTTGGCAATCGGGGTTTTGGTACCCTTTGCCGGGCTCGATAATAGTGTCGATGCCTTTATGCGGGATCATTTTGGCATATCAACCGGTCTATTATTAAGCGGCACCATTTTTGCCATCGTTTTTGCCTATAGCGTGCGGTTCATGGCGGTGTCTTATGGCTCGATCGAGGCCGCGTTGGGCAAGGTGCGCCCCAGCATGGATGATGCGGCACGGACATTGGGCGAAACACCCTTTGGCACCTTGAAGCGCATTCATTTCCCGCTGGTGCGCGGGGGGATTTTGGCCGCCTGTGTGCTGGTTTTTGTCGACTCGATGAAGGAACTGCCGGCAACCCTGATTTTGCGGCCCTTTAATTTCGATACCCTGGCAACCCATGTTTACCAATATGCCAAGGATGAAATGATCGAACAGGCTGCCCTTGGGGCCTTAACGATTGTCGTCGTTGGGGTGATTCCCGTTGTAATGTTAAGCCGTGCTATTTCGCGTTCCCGGCCCGGTCATCGTAGCTGACTGGTTTTGCTGACATATTTCGCCATCTTCCTTGTCTTGTCTGGCGTAATCGCGCTATCAGATAGCAACATTTTATTTTCCATAGGAAGGATGATGGCATGACAGACATATCGGCGAATTCAGGGGCTGACAAAAATTCCGTCGTCGATACAGGCCATCAGTCGGGTCTGACGCCGCTGGATGTTGCCTTGCGACTGGCCTGCGAACAGGTGCCTGTTTGCGACCTGACTGAAACCCGCGGCCTGACGGATTGTTACGGGGCCATTCTGCGCGAAGATGTTATCGCCTCGGTCAATGTGCCATCGGCTGATAATTCGGCAATGGATGGGTATGCCCTTCGTCTGGCGGATCTGGCGCGATTGCCAAAAACCGGGGCCCTTACGCTGCCGGTTGCCGGTGTCTCGCTTGCCGGGCACCCGTTTGTTGGGGATATTCCGGTGGGTCGCGCCATTCGCATCGCCACCGGGGCGTCGATCCCGCAAGGCGCCGATGCGGTGATCATTCAGGAAAATGTCACGGCAAATGAAGACGAAAGCGAAATCCGCGTTGAACGCGAAGCGCTTGATCGGCTGCGCCAGGGCGATAATATTCGCCGCGCGGGCGAAGATGTAAAAAAGGGAACGGTGGTTTTGCCAGCGGGCAAACGCCTGCGCCCGCAAGATATTGCTGTGGCGGCCGGTCAGGGCAGGGCGGATTTGGCGGTGACGCGGCCGTTGCGCGTGGCGGTTTTTTCCACCGGCGATGAACTGGCTGCCCCTGGGGGCGATTTGCCGCCCGGTGGTATTTATGACAGTAACCGTTTTGCCATGATCGGCATGATGCGCGCCATTGGCTGCGATGTGACCGACCTTGGCCTGCTGCGCGATGATTTTTCCCTGTTACTGGCGGCCTTAAGCGAAGCGGCACAGAACCATGATGTGATTTTAACATCTGGCGGGGTGTCGGTCGGCAAGGCGGACCTGTTAAAGCCGGTGGTGGATTCCATTGGCGAGATTCATGCCTGGAAACTGGCAATCAAACCGGGCAAGCCATTAATGCGCGGGCGCATTGGCGATTGTCTGGTGCTTGGATTGCCGGGTAACCCGGTTTCGGTGATGGTTTCGGGCCTGTTATATGCAGTGCCGTTGCTGCTGCATATGATGGGAACCAGATCCGAAGACCGCGAGGCTCCGCGTTTCCCGGTGGCGGCTGGTTTCGCCCTTAAACGCAAACCGGGCCGGCGCGAATGGTTGCGCGCACGTTTGCATCGTAACGGCAATGGTGAATTCGTGGCCTTGCCATTTCATTCCAGCAGTTCCGGTGTTCTTTCGTCGATGGTATGGGCCGAAGGCCTGATTGAACTGGCCGAAAATCGCACCAGTGTCGAGCAGGGCGCCATTGTCGACTACATTCCCTTTGCCGGGTTGCAGGCATTTTAGTGCGATGAATTATTTGCTGTTTTTCGCCAATAATTTTTGTGACTGATCCATATCATGGAGCCATCCTCCTCGCGCGCCCATTGTAAGAGGCAAGCGGGTAAAGCGGGAGGAGGCTTCGATGACACTTTCAGTTACATTTTGTGGTGCGGCAGGTGGTGTGACCGGGTCTTGTTATTTGTTGCGCACACCGGTTGGTAATTTCCTGATCGATTGTGGCATGTTTCAAGGCAACAAAACGGTCAAGGAACTGAATTATGGTCCGTTTCCTTTTGATGCCAGCGATATTCGCGCCGTTTTACTGACCCATGCCCATATTGACCATTCCGGGTTGCTGCCCAAATTGGTCAAGGCCGGTTTTGTCGGGGTTGTTTTTGCCACCGAACCAACCTGCGATTTGCTGACCTATATGCTGCCTGATTCCGGCTATATTCAGGAAACCGAAGTTGACCGCCTTAATCGTCGTAATGCCCGCCGTGGCCTGCCAATTGTCGAACCGATTTATACCCGCGAGGATGCCGAAAAGGCCCTGAAACGGTTGCGTCCGGTCGAATATCATGAATGGGTTGAAATTTCCCCCGGCTTTGATGTGCGCTATTGGGATGCGGGGCATATTCTGGGTTCGGCCTCTATCGAGATTAAAATAGATGGTGAAGCCGGGCAGAAACCCCGGCATTTGTTGTTTTCAGGCGATATCGGCACCGGCGAAGCCGTTTTTAATGATGCCCCCGAAGGCCCGGCCGATGTGGATTACCTGTTTGTTGAAACCACCTATGGCGACCGCGAAAGGGTGGATCTTTCGGCACAGGACCGCCGCGCCCTTTTGGCCAAGGAAGTGCACGCCGCCCTGGAGGCCGGTGGTAATTTGGTTATTCCCAGCTTTGCCGTTGCCCGCACCCAGGAATTGCTGGTCGATCTGGCTGCTTTGTTTAACAGCGGCACCTTGCCCAAGGCCGATGTCTTTATTGATAGTCCGCTGGCGCAACGGGCCACCGAAGTTTTTGCCCGTTACCTGTCGGCCGGGGATGCCCATGCCCTGACACATCCCAATTTTCATATGGTGCCCGATGTCGAGGCCAGCATCCAACTCGATCGCATTAAAAAGGGCGCGATCATTTTGTCGGCCAGTGGCATGTGTGATGCTGGTCGCGTGCGGTATCATTTGAAAAACAATTTGTGGCGGGCTGAATCTACCGTGCTTCTGGTCGGGTTTCAGGCTGCCGGGTCGTTGGGGCGTATTTTGCTATCGGGGGCAAAATCGGTTCGGATTCATGGCGATGAAATTCAGGTGCGGGCGCGTATTCGCAATCTGGACATTTATTCCGGCCATGCGGACCAAAAAACACTGCTGGACTGGGTGAAGGGGCGCTTGCCGGTTCATAAAAAGATTTTTCTGACCCACGGTGAAAATGCGGCGCGGGCGACCTTTCAGGATTTGCTGCAGGCGAATGATATTGCGCCCAAACTTCTGTCCTGTCCGACGCTTGATGAAACCGTTGTGTTGCAACGCGGGCAGGAATTGCAGGCCCCGATTGCAAAGCGGGGCGGGGCCGATGCCATGTCGCGGGAAGACTGGCATAATGATTATGCCCGCACCCTTACGGCCCTGTCGGAAAAACTGGCCCATCTTGGCACCAATCGCGAACGCGAAAGGTTGCTGGCAAAACTGGTCGGCGTGATCAACCACGCGTGACGAAGGGGTTTGTTTTTACATCGCACTTTGGGGTTGATGGCCGATAGCAGGTGGAAGATTTGCCCTTTGGGGTTGATGCGCTTCATTATGTATCAATCAAGGGCTGCTGCTGTAAGATTTTCTGGCAGTGGCGAAAACGGCGTTGTTGCGGCAATTTACCGGACTTTATAACTTTTTAAGATCTGCGCGGGCGTTTCTGATGGTTGCATCTTGCTGAAATCTGCTAACTATTGGAACGGATTTTCTTGTCATTATCCAAATTCCTGTCACCTTTATAAAAAAAGGCGATAGGGAGGTTCAATGGGACATGGGCGACGAGTTGGCAGCACAAGATTTGCTGATAAGATAACCATGTCTTTAGGAACACCCGAATTGCGGACGGTATGATGTCTTTAAAGGGCGCACGCGGCTATCGTGTTTTGATTTATAGTCACGACACATTTGGCCTTGGTCATTTGCGGCGGTGCCGCACCATTGCGCATGCTTTGGTTGATAACAGGGATGATGTTTCGGTCTTGATCCTGTCGGGATCGCCGATCATTGGCAGCTTTGAATTTCGATCCCGTGTTGATTTCGTGCGTATTCCCGGCGTGATCAAACTTTCCAATGGCGAATATACGTCGCTTAATCTCGATATTGATGTCGAACAGATGCTGGCGATGCGGGAATCGATCATTCAGCATACGGCTGATGCCTTTGATCCTGACCTGTTTATCGTCGACAAGGAACCGCTGGGTCTGCGCGGCGAGGTGGAGCCGACCTTAAAAATGCTAAAGGAACGTCATACGCGCCTGGTGCTTGGCCTGCGCGATGTGATGGACGATCCTGAAACCCTGCGCGAAGAATGGCTGCGTAAAAACTGCGCGCCCGCCCTGGCCAATTATTATGATGATATCTGGGTTTATGGCCTGCGCGAAATCTGTAATCCGTTGCAGGGCATTGATCTTATGCCCGGTGTTGCAGAAAAAATGACCTATACCGGCTATCTGCCACGGACCGCCACCCGCAAACCTGCCCCCGAACATGGGTCGCTGGCATTGGATGATCCCTATTTTCTGGTCACCACGGGCGGTGGTGGCGATGGGGTTAATCTGGTTGATTGGGTGATCAGCGCTTACGAGGCTGATCCTGATATTCCCATGCCGTCGCTGGTGGTTTTGGGGCCGTTCATGGCCCCGGCTGAACAGCAAAAATTCATGGAACGGGCCGAGAATATCGACAAATTGTCCGTGATCACCTTTGATGCCAATGTCGAAATGCTTATGGCGCGCTCGGCCGGTGTGATTGCGATGGGCGGCTATAATACTTTCTGTGAAATTCTGTCGTTTGATAAACCGTCGATTATTGTGCCTCGCACTGTCCCCCGGCTGGAGCAATATGTGCGCGCCTCCCAGGCGGAAAAGCTGGGTCTGGTCCGGATGCTGACTGAAGATGGCGGCCGTCCGCCATTGGAAATGGCCGAGGCCCTGCGTGGTCTTGCTGCCCAACCGGCCCCCTCAAGCGTGACGGTGCCGGGCCTTATGGGCGGGTTGGAAACGGTATCGGCGATGGTGGAACAATGGCTGCCCCGTAATGATGGCTTGCCAGAACCTGAATATGCGACGGCATGATGTCTGCCCCGATGGACGGTGTTGATCATATTGCCATTGTGGTAAAGGGCTATCCGCGCCTGTCTGAAACCTTTATTGCCCAGGAAATATTGGGCATTCAGCAGGCCGGTATTCCTTATCGCATTGTATCGTTGCGTCATCCGACCGATAAAAAACGCCATCCTATTCATCATCGTATTACCGGCCCTGTCGATTATTTGCCGGAATATTTGCATGACGAACCCTTGCGCGTTTTAGCTGGCTGGTGGAAGGCGCGGCGGATGCCGGGTTATCGCGCCGCCATGCGGGCCTGGTGGCGCGATTTTAAGCGCGATACAACCCGTAACCGTTTGCGCCGGCTGGGTCAGGCGATGGTTATGGCCGCCGAACTGCCAGGCGACATTACCCGCATTTATGCCCATTTCCTGCATACCCCGGCATCGGTTGCACGTTATGGCGCGATGATGCGGCAATTACCGTGGTCCTGTTCGGCCCATGCCAAGGATATTTATACCAGCCCCGATTGGGAAATGCGCGAAAAACTGGCCGATATGGACTGGCTGGTGACATGTACCCGCGCCAATGTGGATCATTTGAAGGCCTTGGCGGATGACCCGGCAAAGGTGAATTTGCTCTATCACGGGCTGGATTTTTCACGCTTCCCCGAAGATTTGCCCAACCGCCCCTTGCGCGATGGCCGCGATGAAAAGGACCCGGTGGTTATTTTGTCGGTCGGGCGTCTGGTGGGTAAAAAGGGCTATGACGACTTGTTGCGGGCTTTGGCAAAATTGCCGGCGGACCTGAATTGGCGCTTTGTTCATATTGGCGGCGGCAATGGTGAAAAATACCAGGCCCTGGCCCAGGAATTGGGCATTGCCGGCAAGTGCGACTGGCAAGGCCCGCGCGATCAGGCCGAGGTGATCGCCGCTTGCCAAACGGCTGATTTGTTTGTGCTGGCCAGCCGGATTGAAAAAGATGGCGACCGGGATGGCCTGCCCAATGTGTTGATGGAAGCGCAGTTATGCGGGCTGGCGGCGGTATCGACCCGCATTTCCGCCATTCCCGAACTGATCCGCGATGGGGTGAATGGCCTTTTGGTGCCGCAACGCGATGAAACAGCCCTTGCCACTGCCCTGGAAGAACTGATCCGTGATCCGGAACGGCGTGATCGCATGGGGCAGGCGGGCAACGATATTGTGCGGCGGGACTTTTCGTTTCATGCCGGCATGCGCGAACTGGGCCGCCGGTTTGGGGTTGTTGCGGGTGAAAACCCGGAAATTGCAGAGATAGATACCACAACTGCCGCCGGGCAGGAGTAAAAGCCGTGCGGATTGCGTTTTACGCCCCGTTAAAGTCGCTTGATCATCCGGTTCCATCGGGCGACCGGTTGATGGCACGGTTGCTGGTGGCGGCATTAAAGCGCGCCGGGCATGATGTGGATATTGCCGCGCGTTTGCGCAGCCGTGTTGCGGATGGCAATGCCCTGCGCCAAATGCAACTGGCGGAACTGGGCGGTAAACTGGCCCGCCGTTTATTGCGCCGCTATGAAAACGGCTTTTTGCCCCGGCCGGATATCTGGTTTACCTATCATCTTTATTACAAGGCCCCGGACTGGATTGGGCCGCTTGTCGCCGCTGAATTGGGCATTCCCTATATGGTGTGCGAGGCCTCCCACGCCCCGAAACGCGCAACAGGCCCCTGGGCGGCCAGCCACCGGGCAGTGGAACAGGCCTTGGCGCAGGCCTGTGCGGTTATGTGCCCCAACCGCGCCGATATGGATTGTTTGGCACCGGTTGCGGGGGCGCAAAAGCTTCATTTTTTACCGCCTTTCACCGATATTGCTGCGTGGCAGGGAACGGGCGATTTGTCGCCAGCGGTAAAAGACGCCGGAGCAAATGAAGGACCAAATTCAAAGCCGGTGGAGCTGATATCCGTTGCCATGATGCGCCCGGGGGACAAATTTCAATCCTTTGTCCTGCTGGCGGCGGCACTGGCGGCCTTACCATTCGATATGGGGCAAAGCTGGCGGTTAACCATTGTCGGCGATGGCCCAGCGCGGCCCGATGTTGAGCGGTTATTTGCCGGCTTTGCCGCAGGGCAGGTGGTGTTTGCCGGGCAGTGTGATGCCGAAGCAACACGTGATTATCTGGCACAGGCGGATTTATGCGTTTGGCCCGCCATAAACGAGGCCTATGGCATGGCGTTGCTTGAAGCGCAGGCCGCAGGCCTGCCGGTGCTGGCGGGCGATTATGGCGGGGTGGGTGGCATCGTGTGCGATGGCGAAACGGGCTGGCTGACCGCGCCGGGCGATGGTGCTGCATTTGCCACCCAACTGGCACGCTGCCTTGCCCATCGTGATATGTTAAAAACCGCCGGGCAAAAGGCGGCGCAAAATGCCTTGGCCCATCATGATATTTCATCGGCGGCACGGGTGCTGGACCGCGTGATGGCCGATATTGTTGCCTGTAATGATAAAGCCCATACCAACAAAACCGGGATCGCCCATGACGCAGGCTGATTTTTCATTTGCTGTTTTGCGACATGGCACAACATCCTGGAACCGCGAAGGGCGCATTCAGGGGCATAGTGATATTGGCCTGCTGCCAGAAACAAGCGATCAGTTGCGCCGGTTGCACATTCCGGGCGATTGGGCTTCTCAGACCTGGTATGGAAGCCCGCTTAAACGCACCGGCGAGACGCTTTCGGCCCTGGGCATAAACGCGGTTGGTGTTTTACCCGCCTTTATTGAAATGGATTGGGGGCAGTGGGAAGGCCGTAAACTTGCCGATCTTCGGCTTGAATTGGGCGATGCGATGCAACAAAACGAGGATCGCGGTTGGGATTTTCGCCCTGAAGATGGCGAAAGCCCGCGTGATGTTTTGGCCCGTGTGTTGGACTTTCTCGGGCACTGGCAGGGCGGTGATTTTGGTGTGACAACCCACAAGGGCGTTATTCGTGCCCTTTATGCCCATGCACGGGGCTGGAACATGCTGGGTAAAAGCCCCGATAAACTGCAATGGGATGCCTTGCATGTCTTTCGCTGGTCGGTTGCCAATGGTTTGTCGATGACGCAGTTAAACCTGCCCCTGATTCCGATTGAAGGACAGTCAAAATGACCGATGTGATGATTTATGTTCAGCATTTGCTGGGAATTGGTCATGTCCGCCGGACCGCCTTGCTGGTTGCGGAAATGCGCAAGGCAGGGCTTTCTGTTGGTGTGGTCAGCGGTGGCATTCCCGATGACGCCATCGATTTCGCTGCCGATGACGTTATTCAGTTACCGGCCTGTCGCAGTGCCGATCATGGTTTTTCCGGTTTGGTTGATCAGGATGGAAACCCGGTCGATGACGCCTGGAAGGACGGGCGCAAAAACGCATTGTTGGCTGCCTATCACACGCTGTCACCGCGCTTGCTGCTGGTGGAAATGTTTCCCTTTGGCCGTCGTGCCTTCCGGTTTGAATTATTACCGTTGTTAGAACAGGCCGGGCAGGACGGGGTGGCGCGGGTGTGCTCCGTGCGTGATTTGCTGGTGCGTAAAAACGACATCAGCAAGGAACGCTGGATGCGCGATATTGCCTTATCGCATTTTGACCGGGTGCTGGTGCATGGTGATCCGGCTGTGATTGGCTTTGACTGCAGCTTTCCTTTCGCCGCCGATTTGGGCGATATGCTGGAATATACCGGCTATGTCGCGGCCGATGTTAAGCGCGATGGCAGCATTGCCCGGTCCGGGGTGGTGGTGTCGGCCGGCGGGGGGGCTGTTGGTGCCGATCTGATCGATGCGGCAATTGCCGCGCGCCCGTTATCGGCCAAATATGCCGATGCGCAGTGGGATATTATCACCGGCCCGCATTTCCCCGCCGATGCCTTTGCCAGGCTGGCGGGTAATATGCCTGACGGAATGGTTCTGCATCGCTTTTTACCCGATTTTCGCGACAGGCTGGCCCGCGCGGAAGTTTCGGTATCCCAGGCCGGGTATAATACCCTGATGGATGTGCTGGGGGCCGGTGTACCCGCGGTGATGGTGCCCTTTGCCGAAGGCGGGGAAAGCGAACAAAGCGAACGGGCGGAAATATTCGCCCAAAAAGGCATTATTTCGCTGCTGCCCGCCAGCAAGTTATGCCCCGAAACACTGGCGCGCATGATGGATGATGCAGATTTTCCCAAAGAATTTGAATTATTGCTGGACGGGGCGCGTATAGGTGCGGCTAAAATCAGGGCAATAATAATGGGGAAAGATCATGGGCACCTGGGATGACCTTCGCACCGAGCTTGATTGCTGGGCGCAGGCCGGACAACAAGCGACATTATGGTGGCGGGACGACGATGCCGTTTCCGTAACGCCGCAGCTTGAGGAAATCCTGTCCTGCGAGCGCAGTTATCATGTGCCTTTGGCGTTGGCTGTTGTTCCTGGCACGCTTGAAAATGACCTGGTTGAACGCCTTATTGAAACGGTTGATACCCGTGTTTTGCAGCATGGCTGGCAGCATCAAAGCCACACCCCGCCGGATCGCAAAAAGCAGGAACTTGACGATATACGTCCGGTCGAATCCGTTCTTGCCGAAGTCCAATCGGGCTTTGATATCCTGACCACGCGTTTTGCCAGCCGTTTTTTACCCGTTATGGTCCCGCCCTGGAACAGAATTGCCCCCGCGGTCATGCAGGGGCTGCCGCAAATCGGGATACGTGCAATATCAACCTTTGGCGCCCGCAAGGCCCGCCATCCGATTGACGGGCTATTGCAGGTCAATACCCATATCGATGTGATTGACTGGCGTGGTACCCGTGGCTTTGTTGGCGAAAGCCAGTGCCTGGCGGTGATGATTGATCATTTGCAGGGCCGGCGTACCGGCCTTTATGACGCAGAAGAAGCAACCGGTCTTTTGACCCATCATCTGGTGCATGATGTGCCAACAACCGCCTTTTTGCATGACCTGTTTTCGTTCGAACATCCCGCCCTGCAATGGCAGGCCATTCCCGGGGTGTTTCCGTGGCAATAACGGCGGACCAATATTTCAAAGACAGCCCGGTAATAACGGGTGACGTAGGTGATACAAAAGTGAATACCAGCGAAGCAGACCTTAATAACAGCCCCGTCGTACCGGACGGCCAGGATAGCAGGACCACCGATATTACGGTGATGCAGTATCCGCGCCGTGTGGTGATGCCCGACCTGATCCGGTCGGTGCTGGGGATTGTGCTGTGTACCGGTATCGCATTTACCCCCGATGTGATCGAGCTTTTGCGCTGGATCGCCGGGGCATTGATTTTGTTGTTTCTGGTTTATCTGTTGCGCACCCTTTTTCGGTTGGGGGCGCGCATTCATGTTTCCGATTATGGGGTACGGCAAAGCGGGGTAATGTCGGGGTCGGCTTTTGGCTGGTCGGAACTAACCGGGTTTCGCCTGCGTTATTTCAGTACCCGCCGCGATGGCAAAAAGGGCTGGTTTGAAATGACGCTGGACGCGGCAGGGACCAAACTGGTGGCGGAATCAACCCTTAACGGGTTTGGGCGCCTGCTGGAACTGGCGCGCGATGCCGCAAACGAAAACGAGATTATGATCGATGACGTAACACGCACCAATTTGATGCGTATGGACGAGGCGGAGAATCTTGTTCGGGCCCAGGTTATCGGGCGCGGCGGGGCAACGGGCGAGGGGCAATGACCGATATTCTGCGCATTCGCGATCTTGAGGTCGAATTCGTAACGCCGCATATGCGAACGAGGGCCGTTGATAAAGTCAGCTTTCGGATCGGGGCGCAGCAGACGGTTGCTTTGGTTGGGGAGTCCGGTTCTGGCAAAACCACCATTTCCCAGGCGATTATGGGCATTTTGCCCCGAACTGCACAAATTACCGGCGGCAGCATTGTCTTTGCCGACCCCAAAAAGCCCGGCACCCGGGTGGATATTGCCATGCTGTCGGCCAACAGTTCTGAAATGCGGGCCATTCGCGGTGGCAGTATTTCAATGATCTTTCAGGAACCCATGAGTTCCCTTTCCCCCATTCATACCGTGGGCGACCAGATCACCGAGGCCGTGCGCCTGCACCAGCAGGTGGGGGCAAGTGAGGCGCGCGACCTTGCGCGCGAGATGTTGGAACTGGTCGGCTTTCCCAATGCAAAATCGGCCTTGCGGACATATCCGTTTGAACTTTCCGGCGGGTTGCGCCAGCGCGCCATGATTGCAATGGCTTTGGTGTGCCGCCCGGCGTTGCTGGTGGCCGATGAACCGACAACCGCGCTTGATGTGACGATACAGGCGCAAACCTTGCGTTTAATCAAGGATTTGCAGAAAAGTCTTAAGATGTCGGTTTTGCTGATCACCCATGATTTGGGCGTTGTTGCCAACATGGCCGATCATACCGTGGTGGTGTATAATGGCCGGGTGGTTGAACGCGGCCGGACCGAGGATATTTTTATTAAT
>JBNKVZ010000055.1:0-24660 GCA_050299455.1 Thalassospira sp. | reverse complement strand
CGATTGATGACGTTATCCGCGCTGACGGCACCCGACCGAGTGTAAAGACCGCGCCAACAGAAACAGCCGCAGAAAAAGACACAGAAACAGACACAGAAACAGACACAGAAACAGACACAGAAACAGACACAGAAACAGCCTCCGTATCAGCAACCGTAACCGCAACAGCAACATCCGAAGCACAAGCCGATGCACCGACAAAAGCACCCGCCGATGAGGGCAGCAAGGCTGTATCGGATCCGGTGAAACCGGATGGCTCTGTTCAGGGCTGATTGTTTATTGCAAAGTAAAAACGGTGCGCAGGCCGGTGAAAGACCCGTGCCGCGATTTATCGAGCCAGGAGAAAACCGATGCCGCAAACGCCTTATCAGATGATCAATGGCCTGTCCGAGGTGATTGGCAATTACGATGCGGTCATTCTGGATTTGTGGGGCGTTGTTCATGACGGGGTCACGCCCTATCCCAATTCGGTTACCGCGATGAAAGCCCTGAAAGATGCCGGTATTCCGGTGGCGTTGCTGTCCAATGCGCCACGTCGTTCCAGTGTTGTGATTGCGCGGATGGAAGAAATGGGCATTGACCGGGATTTATATGGCCCGGCGGTGGCATCGGGCGAAATTGCCTATCACCAACTGCGCGACCGGGTGGATGCCTGGTATGCGAAACTGGGGCGCAAGGTGTTTCGGGTTGGTCCTGTGCGGGACCATTCGATGTTTGAAGACCAGGATGTCGAGGTGGTGGACCGCTTGGAAGATGCCGACTGGATGCTGGTGACCGGCCCGGATGACGATAATGATCCGGTCTCAAAATATGAGGACATGTTGCATCTGGCGGTCTCGCGAGATGTGCCAATGCTGTGCCCGAACCCGGACCGTGAAGTGATTCGCGGTGGAGAGCGTATTATTTGTGCTGGCGCCATTGCGGGCCGCTATGAAGAATTGGGCGGTGATGTGCGCTGGGAGGGCAAGCCGCTGGCCAGTGCCTATGATTTTTGCCTGCAGGCCTTTGATATGGGGCCGGATGCCCGATTGCTGGTGGTGGGCGATTCCCTGTCCACCGATGTGGCCGGGGCCAATGCCGCCGGGCTGGATATCGCCTTTGTCACAGGCGGCATCCATGCCGAAGAACTTGATGCCCCGCGCGGCACCTTGCCCGAAAAGGTACGGCTGGACCAGTTGCTGGAAGTGACCGGTCGCCAAGTGACCTATGCGATGGGTGATTTCTGCTGGTAAGTTTTGGCAAAAGACTGCGCTGATCAAAAAACGCCGCCTGATGGATATTCAGGCGGCGTTTTTGCTACGGGTCAGGCGCGACAGCGCCATGCAGCTTGGGATTATACCAGTTCTCTTTGAGTAAAACTCATAGAGAACTGGTTAGGCGCGACGGCGCCGCGCGGCGTGTGCCGCGAAAGGCAAGGGCTTCAGAGAAGCCCGCCCGCCGATTGAGGGCTGCACTGATCGATTTCGATCAGTGCAGCTTGGAATTAGACAGCAGCAGCGCGATTGGTTTCGATATAGATTTCGCGCAGGCGTTTTGCGATCGGACCGGGCGTACCGTCGCCGATTTTCGCATCGTCAATTTCAACGACCGGATAAACAAAGGAAGACGCCGAGGTGATGAAGGCTTCTTTTGCTTTTTGTGCTTCTTCAATGGTGAAGGCGCGCTCTTCGATCTTGAGGTCAAGTTCGGCAGCGCATTGCAAAATGGCCTTACGGGTAATGCCGTGCAGAATGTCGTTGGACAGTTCGCGGGTGATGATGGTGTTGTTTTCATCGACAATATAGGCATTGTTCGATGACCCTTCGGTCACTTTGCCATCCAGCACCAGCCAGGCATCGTCGGCACCTTTTTTCGCAGCCTGGTTTTTCACCATCGACGAATAGAGCAGCTGCACGGTTTTGATGTCGCAACGGCGCCAGCGTTCATCGGCGAAGCTGGCAACTTTCAGGCCGCGTTCGGCAGCGGCACTTTTGATCAGCGATTTGCTTTGCGTAAACAGAACCACAGTCGGCTTCACATCGCTGGACGGGAACATGAAATCGCGATCAGCCGCGGCACCACGCGAAATTTGCAGGTAAACCAGGCCTTCATGCACCTCGTTCTTGCGGATCAATTCGCGGTGAATTTCCAGCATGGCATCTTTATCAACCGGATAATCGATGCCCAATTCATTGAGCGAGCGCTGCAGACGGGCAATGTGACCGTGAAAGTCGATCAGTTTGCCATCCAGCACAGAGGTGACTTCATAGACGGCGTCAGCAAACAGAAAAGCGCGGTCAAAGATTGACACGGAAGCTTCATTTTCCGGCACATAGGCGCCGTTTACATAAACAGTACGCATTTTAAATTCCCTGTCGGTTCAGATCGGCGGTGGATCCCGAAAATTAATAGGGCGTTTCCCGCGATGTGTGCCTGCCACTTCTGTTTTCATGCAGGCAGTGCAATGCTGTCTATCAGATAGCACACCGTCGCCTCGATTGTCGCGAAGCGCATGAATTGTTGCGTGAAAAAGGTGGATTGTTGCTCTGTTGGTCCGTCACTCGCAAGTCGGGTGGAGCATGGGCGCGCTTTTTGTTGAAATTGTCGCAGAATATTCCAATTTCCTGATCCGGGCGTGTCTTGGAGCCCGTCGCGCTTAATAGGTCATGATCAGGCCATACTTGTTAACCAGCCTGGCATAGGTGCCATCAGATTTGATCTCGCGCAGGGCCTGATTGAATTTTTCAAGCAGGATGCGGGTTTGCGGGTAATCCTTTGATGTCATCAAAAACAAGCCTTCGCCTTTAACCAGCGGTTTTTCCAGGGTGTAAAACTTGGCGACTTCCTGGGGGGGGAAAAGGCTTTCGATGACATACCAGCCCATCGTTGTCGCAGTTGAAAACAGATCAATGCGACCATGTTGCAAAAGCAGGAAATTTTGCTCTTCTGAATGGGAATATTGTACATCCAGCCCGGCTTTTTCAAACCAGGGTTCGTAATAATAGCCCTGAATACCCCCAATGCGATAAGGGCGCAGGTCTGTCAGGTCGTCGAATTTGATGCGGGGTTTGCTGCCATCGGCGCTATAGGCGAAAAAATGCGAGTCTGCGAGGTAAAGCGCATCTGAAAACAGGTAGTTTTTTTCGCGCGCTTCTGTCTTGCGATAGGGAATTGTGCCCCAGGCATTGCCATCCTCAACCGCCTGTTCCCCGCGTTTCCACGGGTAAAAGTGAAACTCGAAATCAATATTGATCCGCGCGCCAATTTCGGCAAACAGGTCGCCAAGGAAATAGCTGCTTTTGTCGGCAGTAATGTAGGGGGGGTAGTCGTTTGTTGCAATAACAAGGGTTTGACGCGCCTGTGATGCGGCGGTCATTAAAAAAAGGCTGATGGCAAAAAGCAGGATTTTGCCAGGCATTCCCATAATATTTGGTTCCGGTGTTGTGTGTTGCCGTGTCTAAGAAGGCGTCTTGCAGTTGCTCCTATACGTGTATGTGGGGACGTTATGCAAAGGTGTGAAGAGGAGAACTGTCCGAAAGTCAGAAAGACAGCCTATCACATTTCCGTATGTTTTTGTGTCGGGTGTTTGGCGGTGTTGCCTGTGCCGGCAGGAAGCCTGCCGACAAAGGCAACCCCATCCTTAAGCCTGCTGCGCGTCAACGGGTTCGTTAAGCGGGGGCAGGCGCTGTTCGCTTTCGCGGTCAAAAATATGTGTTTTGTTCATGTTAAAGGCAATTTGCACCTGGCTGCCAACCGCAAGGTCGGGCCGGGCAAGGGTAAAGATCTTCACCGGCTTTCCGCCCAGTGTGACATGCACCAGCGTTGAAAGCCCCATCGGTTCGATCAGCTCGACCGTAGAACTGACCGACGGGCTGGACCCATCCTCGACGATATCAATATGTTCGGGGCGTGCGCCAAGCGTGATTTGTTGGCCGGTTTCGGCCTGGCTGGATGGTAGAACAGGAATGACGCTGCCATCATCAAGGGTAATGGCGGCCCCATCCGCCTCGACCTGATAGATGCCTTCAAGGAAATTCATTGCCGGCGAACCAATGAAGGAGGCAACAAAAATGTTTGCCGGCCGGTCATAAATTTCAAGCGGGGTGCCAACCTGCTGCACAATGCCGTTATACATGGCGACAATGCGGTCGGCCATGGTCATCGCCTCGATCTGGTCATGGGTGACGTAAACCGATGTTGCGCCAAGGCGACGGTGCAGTTTGCGAATTTCGGTGCGCATCTGTTCACGCAGGCGAGCATCCAGGTTGGAGAGCGGTTCGTCAAACAAAAAGGCCTGGGGCTGGCGCACAATGGCGCGGCCCATGGCAACACGCTGGCGCTGCCCGCCCGAAAGGGCCTTGGGCCGACGTTCCAGCAGGGCATTAAGGCCCAGGATACCCGCCACATTTTCAATCGCACTGGCGACCTTTTCCTTGGCGGTTTTGCGCAGGGTCAGGGCGTAGCTCATATTTTCGGCAACCGACATGTGCGGATACAGCGCATAGGATTGAAACACCATCGCGATGTCGCGGTCCTTGGGCTGCAGGTCGTTCACGATATTGCCGCCAATGCTGATATCGCCCGAGGTGATTTCTTCCAGCCCGGCAATCATGCGCAGCAAGGTGGATTTGCCACAGCCTGACGGTCCGACCAGCACGATGAATTCACCATCCTGAATGTCAAGATTGATGCCGTGCAGCACATCGACAGCACCATAGCTTTTGCGGGCATTGTTAATTTCAATAGAAGCCATTTTGTCCTCTTTTATCCTTTGACTGCACCCGCCGTCAGCCCCTGGACCAGATAACGCTGGATCAGCAGGAAGAAGGCACAGGCAGGGATCAGGGCCAGCACACCGGCGGCCATCATTTGTCCGAAATCGACACCGAATTTGGATACAAAGCTGAGCAATCCGACCGGGAAGGTAGAAGCCGATTCACTGCTGACCAGCATCAGGGCAAAGAGCAGTTCCGACCAGGCCGCGGTAAAGACAAAGCCCAGGGTCGCGGCAATGCCGGGCAGGGTCAGCGGCAGAATGATGCGGCGGAAGGCCTCAAACCGGGTGTTCCCGTCAATCATGGCCGCTTCTTCCAGATCCTTGGGGATGCCATCAAAGAAGGACTGCATCAGGAAGGTGGCAAACGGCACGTTAAAGGCGGTGTACACAATGATCAGGCCGGTCAGGCTGTCGGTCAGGCCCAGCGGGGCCAGAATGCGGAAAATCGGCGCAATCAGCATCACCAGCGGGAACATCTGCGTAATCAGCATCAGCGCGACAATGATAACCTTGCCCCGGAAGCGAAACCGCGAAAAGGCATATCCGGTCACAGCGGCAATGATGCAGGTGAAAAACGCGGTGCTGCCCGACACAATGACCGAATTCATGAAGTAATGCGGGAAATTGCTTTGCGTCATGACGAAGGTGTAATTGTCCCACGTCGTGCGCGACGGCCACATCCGCACCCCTTCCGTATAAAGGATGTCGTTGGGTGTTACCGATACCTTCAAAAGCCAATAAAGTGGAAACAGCGCAAAAACGACAAAGGCCGCAATCATCAGGTAATGGGTGCCCCAGTAAACCGTTTTGCGAAGCGGGGAGTTTCCCGGCGTTGACATATCCGAATTCCTTTGGGGTTAACTATCAGCGTGGGTCATGGCACGGCGCAGCGCAATCACGGCCAGCGCATAGGCCAGCAACAGCACCAGCAACACAGCCGCAATGGCCGAGGCATAACCAAAATCAAGCCGGCGGAATGCCTGGGTGAAAATATAGCTGGCAACGATTTGTGTTGAATCAGCCGGGCCACCCTTGGTCATGACCACAATCAGGTCGGCGAAATTGGCAATCCAGATGGTTCTGAGCATCAGGGTGATCGCGATGGTGGGCGCGAGGAAGGGAATGGTGATGCTAATGAACTGCTGGCGGGTATTGGCACCATCAATCGAGGCGGCTTCATAAAGTTCGCCCGGGATCGATTGCAGGGCAGCCAGCAGGGTAATGGCAAAAAACGGGATGCCAAACCAGATATTGGCAACAATCGGCCCCCACATCGCAAGGTCGGGGTCCGACAGGATGTTAAAGGGCGCATCCATAATGCCAAGGCTGGTCAGCCAGTGGGGCAGGGGACCAACCACGGGGTTAAACATCCAGGCCCAGTTCAGCCCCGACAGGAATGTCGGCACTGCCCAGGGCAAAAACACCAGTGCCTGCACCAGCCTGCGGCCAAAAAACTGCCGGTTTAACAACAATGCCAGCACCAGCCCCAGCGTAAACTGGAAAAACAGCGAGCCAAAAGTCCACCAGGCGGTATTGATCAATGCGCCCAAAAAGGCGCTATCGTGCATCAGGGTTTCAAAATGGGCCAGACCGACAAACCCGCCGCTAAACGGGTTGAGAATGCGGATATCGCGAAACGCATAGCTCAGCCCGAGAATAAGGGGCATCAGCATCACGGCAATAATCAGGATCAGGGCCGGCGAAACGTAGTAATAGGGTTCAAGAATGCCGGAAACCCTGCGGGAAAAGACGCCCCGCCTTGCGGCGGGACGATTTCCGACATTAGTCATTGTGCTCACGGGTTGCTCGCCATCCATTTCTGCTGGGCCGGGGTCAGGTAATCGGCCCACTGTTTGCCCAGTTCTTCAGGGGTGATACGGCCCAAAAGCGCTTCCTGGCTGGTGCGAATGACAAGGGAATCC
The DNA here is from genome assembly GCA_050299455.1 of Thalassospira sp. Classification (GTDB taxonomy): domain Bacteria; phylum Pseudomonadota; class Alphaproteobacteria; order Rhodospirillales; family Thalassospiraceae; genus Thalassospira. The sequence goes on along the minus strand of JBNKVZ010000055.1, from coordinate 17,982 downwards.
TTGAAGAAGGCAAATTCTTCAAGATGGGTCGGCATCACGGTCGGGTGAACGTCCGGGTCGGACAGTTCGGCAAACCAGCCCTTGAACTGGTCCGAGGCAAAGAACGGATCGGATTCTGCACCTTTGTAAATCGGCAGTGCGCCGATGCGCTTGTTCCAGGTCAGGTTGGATTCTTTGCTTTCCAGATGCGAAATCAGCTTCCAGGCTTCGTCTTTATGCTCGCTGGAACTGAACATGGACCAACCGGCATAGCCAATCGTCGGGAAGGCTTTGCCAGACGGGCCTTTGGGCATGGTGGTGACGCCAAAATCATCCGCCTTCATGCGGCTGGCAATGGCGATCAGGGCATCCGGGTCCTGGTCAAGCATGGCGCAGGTGCCCGAATAGAAACCGGCAACAATTTCGTTAAAGCCCCAGTTCAGGCTGTCTTTGGGGGCCAGGCCGTCCTTATAAAGGTCGACAACATATTTAAGGCCCTTCACCCAGCCCGGGGAATCAAAGGTGCTTTCGCCGTCTTTGGTGAAAAATTCGTTTGAACCGGCAGCTGCGGCACCAAACATCACCCAGCCATTCAGGCCGCCCGGTCCGCCGCGCAGGCAATAGCCGTATTTGCCTGGCAGGGCCGAGACCTTTTGGGCTGCGTCACGGAAATCATCAAGCGTTTTGGGAACTTCGGTAACACCGGCTTCCTTGAACAGCTTTTTGTTATAAAACAGCGCGCGCAGATAAAAACCATAAGGCAGCATATAGGCCTTGTTGCCCGCGGCACGGGCAAATTCCAGGGTGCGTGCATTCAGGTTGGGGGTCGCATCCCAGTCCTTGATATACGGGTCCAGGTTTTCCAGCGCCCCGTTATTGGCATAAAGGGTCAGCCAGGTATCGGGCATTTCAACCACATCGGGGGTTTGACCGGCCGAAACCATCGTGGCGAATTTTTCAAATGCCTGGCCCCAGGGCAGTGATGTGATTTCCACATTCACGCCGGGATTGGCATCCTCATATTCCTTGACCAGGTTTTTAAGGGTTTCGGTCCGTTCCGGGCTGGAGATGACTTCGACCAGCTTAAGGGTTGTATCGGCATAGGCATGGCTGGCAATTGCAAGCGATGCGACACCCGCCAGTATTGTTGCTTTCCAGTTCATAAGAGATTCCCTGATATTTGACATTTATTCTTTAAAGTGCGGCATCAATGGCCGCAGACAGGTCTGACCAAAGGTCGTCTGCGTCTTCGAGGCCGATATGAAGGCGAACCAGATTTTCCGGCACGTTAAAACGCAGTGCCGAATTCGGTCCGCCGACCTGGGCCCGCGTTACCAGTGCGGGCACAACCAGACTTTCATGACCGCCCCAACTGACCCCGATTTTGAAAATGCCCAGGGCATCACAAAAAAGCGGGATGTTGACGCGGGGTGAAAATTCAAATGAAAACAGGCCCGAAGCCCCGGTTAAACCGTTGGGCATATTGCGGCCCAGGGTGGGGTGATGCACGGCAGTGACTTCGGGATGTTCGGAAAGTTTTTGTGCAATCATCAGGCCGGAACGCTGATGTTCGCGCATGCGGGCGGGCAGGGTGCGCACGCCACGCAATAACAGCCAGGCATCAAAGGCCGACAGTTTGCCGCCAAGATAGGGCAAAATCTGCCCGCGCAGGCGGCCGATAAATTCGCTGCTACTGGCGACAACGCCTGCCACGACATCACTGTGACCGCCCAGATATTTGGAGGCGGAATGAATGACAACATCGCAGCCCAGTGTTGCGGGTTGCTGAAAAATTGGCGAGGCCCAGCTATTGTCGATCATGGAAACCGCGCCATGCTTGCGCGCAATGTCACATAATTTGGCAATGTCATGGACATGGAAGGTCCAGGAGGTCGGGCTTTCGAGATAAAACAGCTTTGCGCCGGGCATTGCCTTTTCGACGGCATCAATGTCGCGGCCATCAACATAATCGACGGTGACATTCATATCCTTAAGCATCATTTCAAAGAAACGATAGGCATCGGGATAGACATGCTCGACCGAGACAATACGGTCACCCGGTTTGACCACCGACAGGACCGATGACGAAATGGCGGCCATGCCGCTGGCAAAGCCCAGGGCATCTTCGGTTTTTTCCAGTTTGGCGATTTTTTCTTCAAAGGCGCGAACCGTGGGGTTCAGGCCACGGCTGTAAACGGGGCGCACCTTTTTGCCAGAATAGGTTTCTTCCATATCGGCAAACGAGTTGAAGGTGAAAAGCGAGTTCTGAAAAATCGGCGGCACCACGGCATTGGCAAAATGGCTTTCGTCATGGGCCACGGTGGTGGAGGGCGATGAAGGGGCAGTGTGGGGCTTATTGGTGTTCATTGGACATTCTCACGATGTCGTTCTCGACGACTTCAAGGATGGCGAGGGTATGCTTGCGCGCACTTTCTGGGTCGCGCCGTTCGATGGCATCAAACAGCATTCGGTGAAATTCAAAGGAATCCCGGGCAAAGTCAGGCCGGTTGAAAGGGGTGTTGAAAAAGGATTTAAAGGCTTCGCGCATTTGGCCCAGCAACTGTTCAAATAACGGGTTGCCCGAGGCCTTGTAGATGGAAAGGTGAAACACAAGGTCGGCCTCACCTGCGGTTCCTTCGCGCAGATGTACACGTTCCATATGTTCCAGGGCGGACCGCATTTCCTCGATATCTTCAGGGCTGGCGCGTTTGGCAGCCAAAACACTGGCTTCGCATTCCAGGCCACGGCGTACTTCAAGGGTTTGTAATAACCCGTCGCGCTGGCTGGCGATGGAAAGCGGCATGTAAACGGTTTGTTCCGTGACCGACCGTTTCAGATAGGTCCCGGACCCGCGACGGATTTCGACAATGCCCAAAGCCTGCATGTGACCAATTGCCTCGCGGATGCTGGACCGTCCAACCTGAAGGCCCGCCATTAATTCGCGTTCTGGCGGCAGGCGGTCGCCCGGCTGTAGCCCTGCTTCGACAATAAAGCTGGTCAATGCTTCGAGGATGGCATCCCGGCGCCCTGAAGACGCAATCGGTGTAAAGCCGGTGTCCGTTGTGTTTACCACACTGCGATCCCTGATTTCTGTTTGCGTGTGCTTGTTTCGCACATTCTGATATGAAGTCTGACATCAGACGTCAGACCAATTTTGAGATATGGCCCCCCCATGTCAAGTTTTATGAAACTTAAAAGGCGTTTTAACCGTTCTGACGACAGAAAGTTGCGCCGCAAGGCCGCGATTGCGGATTGCGTTAATCATCGCCGGTCTTTTGATTTCTGCGGGGAATTGTCTGGTTTTGATTAAAAGACCGTATTGATGGTTTTAAGGTGATATCTTTATTCACCCGTCAGGTCGGGAAACGCGATCCATCATGGAAATTGCGAATCGGTGTGTTGGCTTGCGCCAGGATCGGGCCAAGGGCCGGCCATTTTCGCCAAGCAAAAACCGCAAACCGGCGATGCCAGCTTGCGGTTGATAAAGCGTTTATTGGGCAAACGTGTTAGTATTTGGCGGCCGCTTGTTACCTGACTGGTACCAGCCTGGTGCCGCAAAATCCTTAACTTTTGGGGCCGGCCATCACCGTTTGGCCATTCACGATGATGCGGCCACTGGGCTGTAATTGCAGTTTGTATGTGTCGGTTCCCGGTTTGCCCGGCGTGCCGGCGGCAAGGCCATTAACCGCAGGCGGGAACAAGGCGCCCAGAATGGTGGGTTTTTGCGGCGTCCCCAGCAGGGTTTCCAGTTGGGCACGGCCGACAAGGCTTAGATCCATCATGCCCTGAAAGCCATAAGCGGCATTTTGCTGCGGGATAAATTCGCCACTTCCGGCGGCTTCAAGATGGCGGCTTTCGATATACAGGTCTTCAATATCAATCGGTTTGCCGGTTTTCAGGGCTTCGTGCCACAGGGCATTGCCCAGAAATCGGCGCACCTGTGCCGGGTTGTCACCGGCGATCAGCCGGGTCAGGCCCTGTTGCAGGATGGGCCGGGTGCGCGCCCATTTAACACCGGTTGCATGGCCTTTCAGCCGGACGGCGCGCGGCTGAAACAGGCCAGGCATCCAAAGGCCATCATGGGCATAATCCATCCGGGTGGTGCCGTCACGGTCGGGATAAAGCGACAGGCTGGCATCCTTCATCGCGCCCTGTTTTTCCCGGTTGGGGCCGGTCCATTCGGCATTATGCCAGGCAATGTCGATTTTTTGTTGCAGCCAGGTCACGGAAAGGCCGTTTAAAAACCAGTGCTGGCGCGAAACCGGTTCGTCTGCGCCAACAAAGGCGGCAAGGCCGGTAAAACCGTCGGTCCGGGCGGTTTTGGTGTTCCAGCGCAGGGTGCCATGCGCGCCCTTCAGGGTCAGATTGCGTTGATCAATGGTTTCCTTGGCGTCAATCCGCCCCTGCTTTGGCAGGGTAATGTCAAGTAGCGCCAATTGTGGTGTGTGCGGGTCATCTTTGACGTCAATCTGCACATTGCTCATGACCAGGTCGCGATTGCCATCATAGGTTCCCAATGGCACATGCACATCGTCAAACTGGAAATGCGCCACACCGTTTTGGCGGGTGGCGGTTTTTTCCGTTGCGGTAATGTCATGCCGCGCCATGACCTTTTGCACAATGGCACGGGCCTGTGCCACATCCATTGCCATTGCAGCATGGGGCAGGGCAAACAGCCCCGCAGCCAGACCGGCAAGAAGGGTCAGGCACGATATCCGCGACATAAGGATTGCGTGACGGGGGAAAGGGGCGGCCAAGCTCATGTAATAAGGTCTCGCTGGTCATGAAGTCAGTTTGTCAGGCTGACAGATGATTTTGGTGAAGATGGGGCAGAAACACCTTTTCCGTCAAAGGCTGTTTAACGTTGGGTTTGGTGCGCGCGAGCAACGGCGGATATTTTGCGTTTTTGCAATGCAGCATGCCTGTTGATGCGATGTGCGGTGCAATCAGCCAGGTACGAATGCACAAACATACCCGTCGGCGCGAACGAGTTTACCCGAACGGACGCCACAGGCGACCGTGTCCGCTATGTCATGCCGGTCGTTTTTGCCAGCTAAGGACGAATTAAGGAGGCAGACAGAAAGATAATAAAGTTTTGCATTGCAAAACAATCGCGGCTGATAGACCCTTCAAAGTTGTAGGGGATTATCATCGTTTTCGAGGACCACAAGGGACTATGCGGGGCGTGCGCTCATGCCGTACAACAAAAGATCGACCAAGAGCTTTGCCCGGTTTTCGATTTCTTCTTGCGAGGGTTTGTAGCTCGGCATCGTTTCGATCAGGATATCGCGCCATTGCCCTTGAATCATGGTAAGAAGCATACGGGCCGCAAAATGTGGGTCGGGTATATTCAGTGTACCATTTTCCGTGTGATGCGTGAAAAAGTCGGTGACGCGCCGGGTGATGACATCGGGGCCGTTGATCAAGAAGGTTTCACGAATTCCGGGAAACTGGTGCATTTCAATTTGTAGGAAGTTCATGATCCGTATGGATTCGTCATCCAGGCATTTTTCGGTCATGATGGTGGTGAAATGCAACAAAGCCTCATGTGCAGGCCGGTCAGTGCGCAGCGAGGTTTGCAACGTTTCACAAAACTCCTGACACTTTTCTGTCAGGACGGATGCAATAAGACCATCTTTGCCACCAAAGGCTTCGTACAGGGTCGTGCGCGATCCACCAGAACGGGAGATGACATCATTAAGTGTTACCGCCGCAAAGCCCTTTTCCGAAAGGATTTGCCACGCGGCATCAAGCATTGCACGCCTGCGGGCTTCACCACGGGAATTGTGTTTCGGCACAGGCTGTAGGGGCTTGTTCATGTTTTTTCCACGGCTTTGGTTTTTGGGTCTTGCTTCGGCGCTGCACAATATGTACTGTACAGTACAGTATCATTAAAAGCAATGGCAAGACCGAAGTAAAGGTTTTGCTTTTTCGGGACTGGAAGGAAGAAAATTTTGTCCGTTCGTTCGTGTCTTAAGGCTGCCAGTCTGGCGGCACTGGTGATTTTTGTTGCCGGTTGCGATTCGCAGAAAGACGGCGAGAATGCCGCTGCACAGAAACAGCAGGCACCTGCCACCCAAGTTGATTTTGTCGAGGTTCAGCCGCAAACGATTCGTTTGGTGGCTGAATTGCCAGGACGTACCGTGGCGTTCCGCCGGGCGGATGTGCGCCCGCAGGTCGACGGTATTATCAAGGAACGCAACTTCACCGAAGGGGCGACCGTCAAGGCAGGCCAGCAGCTTTATCAGATTGATCAAAGCGTTTATCTCGCCACGCTGGATGCAGCACAGGCCGAACTGGCCCGTGCGCGTGCCACCCTGGACCAGGCGACCAAAACCCGTGCACGTTATGACAAGCTGATTAAAACCCAGGCTGTCAGCGAACAGACCCGTGATGACGCCATCGCGGCCGAGGCCCAGGCCAAAGCCAGCGTTGCCGCCGCCCGCGCCCAGATCGATAGTGCACGCATCAATTTGCAATACACCACGGTTACGGCACCGATCCCCGGTAAAATCGGGGCCTCGACGGTCACCGAAGGGGCGCTGGTAACCGCCAATCAGGAAAACGCACTGGCAACCATTACCCAGTTGAACCCGATCTATGTTGACGTAACCCAGGCGGGTGGCCGCCTGATGCGCATCAAACAGGGCATTGATTCGGGTAAAATCAAAAGTGCCGCGGATGGCGATGGTGTCGATGTTCGCTTAAAGATCGATTCTTCCAGTGACCAATATTCCGAAGTTGGCAAATTGCAGTTTTCCGATGTTACGGTAAACGAAACCACCGGGACGGTGCGTTTGCGCGCTGTGTTTAACAATCCCGATCAGGTGTTGCTGCCCGGCATGTTTGTCCGTGCCTTTGTTGATCAGGGCGAGGTTGAAAACGCTTATCTCGTTCCGCAGCGTGCGGTGATGCGCCGCCAGGATGGATCGGCTTATGCCTACAGCATCACATCTGACAACAAGGTCGAATCCCGCGCGCTCACCATCGAGCAGTCAAAAGGAAATGACTGGATTGTGACCAAGGGTCTTAATCCTGGGGACCGTATCATTGTCGATGGCCTGCAGCTTATCGGCCCGGGTAAATCGGTAAAACCGGTCGCCGCAAAGGATCACGACGACGCCAAGCCGGCATCCCGATAAGGATAGTATCTGATGGCAAAGTTTTTCATTGATCGCCCGGTATTTGCCTGGGTGATTGCCCTCGTAATCATGTTGGCGGGGGGGCTGTCGATCCTGCAATTGCCGATCGAACAGTATCCGTCAATTGCGCCGCCGTCGGTGCAGATATCGGCAACCTATCCGGGGGCTTCGGCCAAAACTGTTGAAAACACGGTGACGCAGGTCATCGAACAGCAGATGAACGGGCTTGATAACCTGCGTTATATGTCCTCGACCAGTGACTCGAGCGGCAATGCCGAAGTTACCCTGACATTTAATTCCGGAACCAACGCGGATATTGCCCAGGTTCAGGTGCAGAACAAATTGCAGGCGGCAATGTCCATTCTGCCCAGCCAGGTGCAGCAGCAGGGCATTAACGTGACCAAATCCAGCGGGTCTTTCCTGATGGTGGTGGGTTTCGTGTCCACGCGTGGTGATATCGGTGCCCACGACTTGGCGGACTTGATTGCCAATACCATCAAAGACCCGATTTCGCGGGTTAATGGTGTGGGCAATGTGCAGGTTTTTGGGGCGCAGCACGCCATGCGCGTCTGGCTGGACCCGTATAAGCTGGTCAGTTATGGCCTGACGGTTTCGGATATTCGCAGCGCCATTCAGGCCCAGAATACCGAAGTTTCCGCCGGTCAGATCGGCGGGGCCCCGTCGGTTCCAGGGCAGCAGATCAACGCCACCATCACCGCACAAAGCCGCCTTCAAACCCCCGAAGAGTTCTCCAATATCCTCTTGCGGGTGAATACCGACGGCTCCCAGGTGCGCCTGGGCGATGTGGCGCGGGTTGAAATTGGCGCAGAAAGCTACAACATCGTTGCCCGTTATAATGGCAAGGATTCCGTTGGTATTGGTATTAACCTGGCAACAGGGGCCAATGCGCTTGATACCGCACAAGCCGTTAAAGAACGGGTCAACGAACTCCGGACTTATCTGCCGTCTGATGTCGAGATCGTTTATCCCTATGATACAACGCCGTTTGTGAAAATTTCGATCGAGGAAGTGGTTCATACGCTGATTGAAGCGGTTGTCCTTGTGTTCCTCGTGATGTTCCTGTTTTTGCAAAACTGGCGCGCTACCCTGATCCCGACCATCGCCGTCCCGGTGGTGTTGCTGGGCACATTTGGCGTGCTGGCGGCCTTTGGCTTTTCCATTAACACCCTGACCATGTTTGGCATGGTGCTGGCGATCGGCCTATTGGTGGACGACGCCATCGTGGTTGTGGAAAACGTCGAACGTGTGATGTTTGAAGACGGTCTGTCCCCGCGTGATGCGACACGCAAGTCAATGGAACAGATCACCGGGGCGCTGGTGGGTATTGCCCTTGTGCTGTCGGCTGTGTTTATTCCGATGGCCTTTTTCTCCGGCTCTACCGGGGCGATTTACCGTCAGTTCTCGATTACCATCGTTTCGGCGATGATCCTGTCGGTGGTTGTTGCCATCGTGCTGACCCCGGCACTTTGTGCGACATTGCTGAAAAATTCCCACCACGATCCTTACACCCGCAAAGGTTTCTTTGGGCTGTTTAACCGTGGTTTTGATAAAACCAACACGTTTTATCAGGGCAGTGTCGGCCATGTGGTGCAGCGTAAATGGCGTTATCTGGTCGTTTATGTCGGACTGGTTGGCGGTCTTGGTTATCTGTTTACCCAGCTTCCGTCCTCCTTCCTGCCAGACGAAGACCAGGGCATCCTGTTTTCGATGATCCAGCTGCCAGCCGGGGCATCGCAGGAACGCACGGTTAACGTTCTTAAAAAGGTTGAAGGCCATTTTCTGAACGACGAAAAAGAAAATGTGAACGGCATCTTTACCGTGGCGGGCTTTAGCTTTGCCGGTAGCGGCCAGAATGCCGGTATTGCCTTTGTCAGCCTCAAGAACTGGTCTAAACGTGCCTCACCTCAGCAATCGGTTCAGGCGATTGTCGGGCGGGCCTATGGTTTCTTTGCCACAATCAAGGAAGCGCGGGCCTTTGCCTTTACCCCGCCGGCCATTGTTGAACTCGGTACGGCGAACGGCTTTGACATGCAGTTGGTTGACCGTGGGGCATTGGGCCACGAGGCCCTGATGGCAGCACGGAACCAGTTGTTGGGCATGGCCTCCCAGAACCCTGCCGTCCAGGGTGTGCGCCCGAATGGCCTGAACGATATGCCGCAATTCGAGGTGAATATCGATCAGGAAAAAGCCAAGGCGCTGGGTGTTTCGATTGCGGATGTCAATGACACGCTGTCAACCGCCTGGGGGTCGAACTATGTCAACGACTTCATGGAAAACGGCCGGGTGAAAAAGGTTTATGTCCAGGCAGATGCGAAATTCCGCATGATGCCCAAGGATATGAATAACTGGTACGTCCGGAACAATCTGGGTGAAATGGTGCCAATTTCGGCCTTTGCCACCATGTCCTGGGGCTACGGTTCGCCGCGTCTGGAACGCTTTAGCGGTTTGCCCTCTGTCAATATTCAGGGGCAGGCGGCACCAGGGGTCAGTTCCGGCGATGCCATGAATGCAATGGCGGAAATGGTTTCCAAGCTGCCAAAGGGCATTGGTCTGGAATGGACCGGTCTGTCCTATGAAGAACGCGCAGCGGGTGATCAGGCCCCGGCCTTGTATGCTCTGTCGGTCATTGTGGTGTTCCTCTGCCTTGCCGCTCTTTACGAAAGCTGGTCGATCCCGGTTTCCGTGATGCTGGTGGTGCCTTTGGGCGTTTTGGGTGCGGTTGCGGCAGCATTGCTGCGTGGCCTGCCAGATGACGTGTATTTCCAGGTGGCATTGTTGACCACGATTGGGCTGTCGGCGAAAAACGCCATCTTGATCGTCGAGTTCGCCCGTGACCTTTACGAAGATGGCATGAGCCTGCTTGAAGCAACGGTGGAAGCTGCCCGGCAGCGTTTGCGACCGATCATCATGACCTCGATGGCCTTTACCCTTGGTGTTCTGCCTCTTGCGATCAGTACGGGTGCAGGTGCGGCCGCACGTGTCGCGGTGGGTACCGGTGTGATGGGCGGTATGATTGCCGCAACCTTCCTGGCGATTTTCTTCGTCCCGCTGTTCTTTATGGTGATTGTCGGCACCTTTGGCCGTAAAGAAGCCAAGAAAAAGGAAAAGTCGGTCGTCGATGACAGCCCGTCGCTGTAACACAATCGGGGCAGGCGGGTGACTGCCTGCCCCCAAAACAAAAGCCGGTCCGTTGCCGGACCGGCTTTGTTCCCGCGCTTCTCGACGGTCTGCAGAGCAATCTGCAAGTCCCCCGACCCCGCCGTCGGATGCGCGTGACAGGGAGCCGGTGCGAAAGCACCGGCTCTTTTGTTTTGGCCAAATGTGGGGGAGGCGTCAAGTTGAGATATATTTCATGCGACCGTATAGGATCATTTTCCCGTTAGATAAGGAAGATCCTGGCCCGAAAAAGCCATCCTTTTGGAAGATTGCCTCTATCCTGATGGAACCGGCAGCATTTTAGCGCGTTATTATGACAAATGGCCGGTTTTTGCACTGCACACGTTTTTGTGTGCGCGTGCAGGGCGTTTTCTTATCCTATTGTCGGCTACCTGGCTGGCAGGGCACCACTTTCCGACACATATTCTTTTCGGACGCGCTGACCTGTACTGCCCAAACCGCGCCCTGAAACTTATTTTCTGCCTGTTAAAGGAGATGTCATGTCGCGCACCATTGCAGAAACCATTGTCGATATGCTGGCTGATGCCGGGGTAAAACGCCTATACGCCGTGACCGGCGACAGCCTTAATCTGCTAAATGATGCCATTCGCCGCGACGGGCGGATTGACTGGATTCATGTGCGCCACGAAGAAGCCGGGGCCTATGCCGCCATGGCCGAAGGGGTGCTGGGCGGTCTTGGCTGTTGTGCTGGCAGTTCCGGCCCTGGTCATGTGCATTTGATCAACGGCCTTTATGATGCGCATCGTTGGGGCGCGCCGGTCATTGCCCTGCCATCCACCATTGACCGTGCCGATTATGGCATGGAATCGTTCCAGGAAACCGATCTTGGCATGTTTGATGGCTGTAGCTGGTATAATGAACTGGCGCAAATCCCCGAACAGGCGCCAAGGATGCTTCAGCAGGCCCTGCAAAATGCCATCACCCGCAAGGGCGTCGGTGTTTTTGGCTATAGTGGCGATATCCTGCCGCTCGATTTACCCGAAACCGCCATTGCCTCCCCGGTTTATCGCCCCGGCACAGTGCTGCGCCCCGATGATGGCGCGCTTGATGAATTGGTGGAAATGCTGAGTGGTGCCAAACGCCCCTTCATTTATGGTGGCATGGGCTGCGAGGATGCGCGCGAACAGGTGCGTGAACTGGCCCGTCGCCTTAATGCGCCGGTGGGCTGGACACTTAAGGGGAAAATGGCGCTGGAACATGACAACCCCAATGGTGTCGGTATGACCGGCTTTATTGGCGGCAAGGCCTGTGCCGATGCCATTGCCAAGGCCGATGTTATTTTGCTGCTGGGTACCGATTTCCCCTGGAAGGATTTCCTGCAAACCGATGCCCGCATTGCCCAGGTTCTCACCCACGGCGAACGGCTGGGCCGCCGCACCCATGTGGAAATGGGGCTGGTGGGGGATGTGCGCGCCACCCTGGATGCCTTGTTGCCGCGTCTTAAGGGGCGCGAGGATGACAGTTTCCTGCAATCGCGCCTGAAGGCAGCCAAATCCGACCAGGATAATCTGGCGCTGCATGGCGAAAAACCGGGGAAAAAAGGCGAAATCAGCCCGGAATATCTGACAACCGCGATTAACCGCCTGGCCGATGACGATGCCATTTTCACCGCCGATACCGGTATGACCACGGTTTGGGCCGCGCGTTATATCAAAAGTACCGGCAAGCGTAGCTTTATGGGCTCTTTCTCGCATGGGTCGATGGCCAATGCCATGCCCCAGGCAATGGGGGCGGCCCTGGCCGGGAATGGTCGCCAAACCATTGCGCTCTGTGGGGATGGTGGTATTTCCATGTTGCTGGGCGATTTGGCCACGATCGGCCAATATCAGTTACCGGTGAAAATGGTGGTCTATAATAATTCCAGCCTTGGCATGGTGGAAATTGAAATGCAATTGGCCGGCGTTCCCAACTTCCAAACCGAAATGGTCAATCCGGATTTCGCCCAGATCGCCGAGGCCTGCAATATTCGCGGCCTGAAGGTCGAAGACCCGGACAAACTTGACGATGCCGTGAAAATGGCAATGGAACATGATGGCCCGGTTCTGCTGGATGTAAAAACCGACCGTTACGCCGTCGCCATGCCGCCCCGTACCAGCCCGGCCCAGTTGGGTAAATATGCCCTGAGCGAAGCCAAAATGGTCTTAAACGGGCGCGGCACCGAAGTGATCGAGCAGCTGAAAACCAACTTTAAATATCTGCGCGACCTTTAACCGACCCCGCTCCAAGGCTTAAGACGGCTTAAACCGGCTTAAGCTTTACAGCCTGAAGCTGAACATATCGGGGCAGTAGCCATTTCACATATTTGGTTTCTGCCCCAATCCCGGCTTTTTTCCCGCTTTTTGCTTTTTGTGCCTTTTGCTGCTTCCTGTTGGCGCGTCTTTGCGTCATCCTTATGCTTCCTTCCGTTTTTACGTCCTGCTTTGCTGATCAGAACTGGAACCCCCTATGAGTAAAAAAGAAACGGTATTTGCTGCCTTTTCCGGTGGAAATGGCCCGTTACGGGCGTTTTTGCCCCTTCTTGCCCTGGCAGGGACCGTTTTTTGCCTGATCGCGGCGCTGTTTTCAGCGTCCTGGTTATGGGGTTTGGTTATTTGTCTGCCGGTTTTGGCGTTGGCCATTCGGGATGTGTCTCAGCACGATTATGCCATTTTGCGCAATTACCCGGTGCTGGGCTGGGCGCGTTACCTGTTTCAGGATTTGCGGCCTTATCTGCGCTCCTACATTGTCGAAGGCGACCTGGAAGGCCGCCCGTTTAGCCAGGATCAACGCCGTTTGGTCTATGAACGTGCGCGCGATAAGGAAGACAATCATCCCTTTGGCACCGAGCTTGATGTTTATGCCCACGAATATCGCTGGATCAGCCATTCCATCGCCGCGACCGATGTGCCCGATATTGACCCGCGCATTACCATTGGCGGGCCACAATGCAAACTGCCTTACGAGGCATCTATCCTCAATATTTCCGCCATGAGCTTTGGGTCCCTGTCAGCCCGCGCGATCGAGGCGCTGAATACCGGGGCCAAAATGGGCAATTTCGCCCATGATACCGGCGAAGGCTCGATCAGCCCTTATCACCGCAAGGGCGGTGGCGATTTGATTTGGGAATTGGGCTCGGGCTATTTTGGCTGCCGGACCGAGGACGGCAATTTTGATGAAGAGCTGTTTGTCAAAGCCGCGTGCACCGATCAGGTTAAAATGATCGAAATAAAACTCAGCCAAGGGGCCAAGCCCGGTCATGGCGGGGTGTTGCCTGCGGCCAAGGTTTCGCCGGAAATTGCCGAAACCCGCAAGGTGCCCCAGGGCCAGGACTGCGTTTCCCCCGCATCGCACAAGGCCTTTTCCACCCCGCGCGAAATGCTGCAATTCGCCGCCCGCCTGCGCGACCTTTCCGGTGGCAAGCCGGTCGGTATCAAGCTGTGCGTCGGCCATCCGCACGAACCCTTTGCCATTGCCAAGGCGATGCTGGAAACCGGCATTTATCTTGATTTCATTGTTGTCGACGGGGCCGAGGGCGGCACCGGTGCCGCGCCGATAGAACTTTCCAACCATGTCGGCCAGCCGCTTTATGACGGGCTGGTTATTATGCGCAATGCGCTGGTAGGAACCGGCCTTAAAAAACATGTCCGCCTCGGGGCAAGCGGCAAGGTCCATTCCGGCAGTGGCGTTGCCCATGCCATCGCGCTGGGCGCGGATTGGGTTAATGCCGCCCGGGCCTTCATGTTTTCAATTGGCTGTATTCAGTCGATGAATTGTCATAAAGGCAATTGCCCGGTCGGTGTCGCCACCCAGGACCCGCACCGCCAGCGCGGCCTTGTGGTCGAAGATAAAGCCGAGCAGGTCGAACGCTTCCACCGTAAAACCGTGCACGCCGCCATGCAAATCTCTTGCGCAGCCGGTCTCGAAAGCATCCACGACCTCGAACCCCACCACCTCTTCCACCGCATCAGCCCCACCGAAGCCCGCACGGCCGACCAGATTTACCCGTTTGTGGCGGAAAACCAGCTTATCGATGCGCCGGAAGATACGCCGTATGACCTTTGGTGGAAAGCAGCCTCCGTGGATAGCTTCAATGTCGCCAAACAAGTTGGGGAAGAGCACAAGGCGAAAGCACTATTAAGATAGGAATTAATAACGGTTAACATATATTATAAATATGAATTTTGTGCGGCGTGTTTTTATTCTAAGGTGTGCTGTCTATTTATTTTCTTTCTTTTGGGGGGATGTAGATTTTTTTTCTATTTATGAATATTTTAAAACCTGATCCATATGCAAACATTGTAAATGCAAAAATAAATGAACTAACTGCGAATTTCGGCGCGGAAATCCCTTTGAGAGGATGTAGATATGCAAAAAGAGCTATCGCCAGCATAGTTCCGAAAATTGTAGATCCAAAAAAATAAATCGTCCTGGGCATTTCATTTAATATTTCCCTAATGTAATTTTCTATGTTCTTGTTTTCAGATATAAACCCAATTGTTGTAAAAAATCCCGTGACTACCATTATTGATAAAAATATCAAACCAAACTCTGGGAGCGATGTTTCCGATATTTTAGTTTTTGCGAATTTCACCAGTTTGTCTTCGTCGGCGAGGAAGTTTGAAAAAAATACTGCTGTCATAAAAAATAAAAATGATTGAGATAGGAATATAACAAGTTCAAAAAATATAAAATCTTTGAATCTTTTTGTGTTTTCTTTATCCATTTGTCTGTCTGTTGTTGAAAGGGGAGGAAACAGCGTTCACCAACTTATCCAAAAACACTTCACACCTTACCAACTGATCGAGCGCGATGAATTCATCGGGTTTGTGGGCCTGTTCGATATTGCCGGGGCCGCAGACGACGGTGGGGATGTCGCCCAGTTCGGCGAAGATGCCGGCTTCGGTGCCAAAGCTGACTTTGCCGGTGGTGTTCGCCCCGGTCAGTTCCATGACAAGGCGGGTGACGTCATCATCATCGCCGGTGGCAAGGCCGGCGACATCGGCGACGGTTTCAATTTCGATGCCGACATCGGGGTAGGTTTGGCGCATTTCCGGGATCAGAATATTGTCGAGATAGTCCTGAATGGTTTTGCGGATTTCCGTGCGGTCATGCAGGGGCAGGTTGCGATATTCAAAATCGAACCAGCAATTTTGCGGAATGATGTTTAGCTGGGTGCCGCCCTGGATCAGCCCGGTATGGACCGTGGTGTGGTTGGGCACAAAGTCGTTATCGTGCGGGCCTTCATCGCGGAATTTTGCGCCGAGTTTCTTTAGAAACACAATCAGTTCGGCGGCATATTCAATCGCATTCACCCCTTCGCCGGGCAGCGAAGAATGGCCGGAACGGCCCGTGACATGGGCGCGGCCGGAAAACTTGCCTTTATGCTGGGTAATCACCTGCATGCTGGTCGGCTCGCCCACAATGCACATGGCCGGTTTGCAATTCAGATCGTTGATCATTTCCACCAGGCGCGGCGCACCAATGCAGCCCACTTCCTCGTCATAGGTAAAGGCGATATGGATCGGCACGCGCAGTTTGGCATTGGCGAAAAGCTCTGCCTTGCCCATCAGGCAGGCAAGGAAGCCTTTCATATCGCACGATCCACGACCATACAGTTTGTCGCCGCGAATTTCGGTGGTGAAAGGGTCGCTTTGCCAGATTTGGCCTTCCACCGGCACCACGTCGCTATGACCCGAAAGGATCACACCGCCCGGTACATCCGGCCCGATAGAGGCATAAAGGTTGGCTTTGCCGTGATCGTCATCAAATACGGTATGGCACCGATAGCCAAGCCCCTGCAGGAAATCCTGCGCCTGGTTGATCAGGTCAAGGTTGGAATCCATGCTGGTGGTTTTATGGGCAATCAATTTCGCCAGCCAGTCCAGGGTCTTTTCGCTTGGTTGGGTGCTCATTCGACAAACTGTTCCTTCAGGATGCGTTCTTCAAGATTGTGTTCCGGGTCAAATAACAGGCGAATATCCATGCTGGAATCTTCGCGGACGATGACCTTGGAGACATCACGAACTTCGGTATAGTCGGCCACGGCGGAAACCGGGCGTTTTTCGGGTTCTAAAACTTCAAATATCACCTGTGCCCGTTCGGGCAACAGGGCGCCGCGCCAGCGCCGGGGGCGAAACGGGCTGATCGGGGTGAGGGCCAAAAGCCCGCTTCCCATTGGCAAAATCGGCCCGTGGGCGGACAGGTTATAGGCCGTGCTGCCCGCCGGGGTGCAGACAAGCGCGCCATCGCAGACCAGTTCGGGCAGGCGTTCTACCCCGTCAATTTTAATGCGCAATTTGGCCGCCTGGCGGGTTTCGCGCAGAAGCGAGACCTCGTTAATGGCAAGCGCACACATGGAGCCGCCATCCTTGGTGTGGGCTTCCATTTGCAGCGGATGAAGCTTGACGGTTTGGGCCTCTTCGATGCGTTCGGGCAGGTCGATTTCACGAAATTCGTTCATCAAAAAGCCGACCGTGCCGCGATTCATGCCGTAAATTGGCACCTTGCGGCCCATATAGCGATGCAGCGTTTCAAGCATGAAGCCATCGCCGCCCAGTGCGACAATGACCTCGGCCTTGTCAGGCGAAACATGGCCATATCGGTGCTTGAGCCGATACATGGCGTCCTGGGCAATTTTTGTTTCGGCGGCGACAAAGGCGATTGAATGAATGTACATTTTTTATCCGTCGAGGCGAGGATGGCCACACGCACCAGAAACAAGGACGTGAAACCCCTTATCCGGCCCGTGCAATGCGCCTGCAAATAGAGCCCGATTGACACTTAATTGCAAGGGGCTGGGCGAAAAACAGCGCTGTTGGCACTGTTTATCAGAATTTATGGCGGATCTGTCATTGGTTGTCTTGACCTTGAGGATAAAAGAGGTAACGCTTTGCCAGTCTTGGGGGACGATAAGGTGCAATTAAATTCATGAGCGATAGCAAAGATCTTGCGCCGCTGGTTTTGGGCGACGATGACGAGAGCGGTGAAGGCTGGCGTCGTGACGTAAAACGGGGCGAGGGGCGACAAGTGCGGGTGCGCCTGGCGCGGGACCCCAATGGCACCCGCCAGAAATTGCTGGATGCCGGCTTTGCCGAAATCCGCCGCGCCGGGATAGAGGCAGCCTCGATTGCCAATATCATTGATCTGGCCGGGGTGACAAAGGGCGCGCTGTATCATCATTTCCGCAGCAAATCGCAGCTTGCCAATGCCGTGATCGAGGAATGTTTGCCCGCCTATGTCGATGACATCTGGCTGGATAATCTGGCCTTTGAAGAAGATGTCTTGCCCGCCCTGATGGCCCAGGTGGACCGGTTGGGCACGGATGACGCCCCGGATATTCTGGTGCATGGCTGTCCGCTTGCACGCCTGGCATCGGGGGCGGATGACATGGATGATGTGACCCGCAAGCGCATTGACGGTGTTTTTCGCTATTGGCGGCGGGGCTTGGCCGGGCATATCAGCCGGGCGCAATTTGCCAAATATGTGCGGACCGATGTGCAGGCTTCATCGGTGGCAGAGTTTATTATTGCCACCCTGCATGGCTATCTAAGCCGCCCGCCGGTTCTGCGCGGGGCCGATGTCCATGCCGCCTTTGCCGGGGAATATGCTCGTTATCTCAGCGGTCTGCGCCCGTAAGGCGCGGCATCCCGTTTTCCAATTTCCGATTTTGACTTTCGGCTTCTTT
>JBNKVZ010000054.1:22345-25069 GCA_050299455.1 Thalassospira sp. | reverse complement strand
CCGTGTTTTGCGCGGTATCGAATGCGCCGGCGTTAAAGATGATCCCGGTAACCGCAATGCCAAAGGCCCCGCCAACTTGTTGCATGGTTGCGATCATGCCGCTGGCCATGCCGGTATGGCGGGTGGTGTTCACAAAACCAATGACGATGTTTAGCAGCGGCGTCATGGATAGGCCCTGCCCGAAGCCCAGTAAAAACTGAATGGGCAACATGAGGGCGAGCATGCCGAGATTATCTGGCGTGAGGGGATGGAGGGGATGCGCCGCGCCTGCGAATTTAGCCCCTGTGACCAGCAAGGCCAGCCCGGCAAAGCCGCTGGCATATGCCAGCGCCCCAAAGGCCACACTGCGAATGCCAAAATGATGGAACATTTTGGGTGCGATTAGGGATGCGAGCACAAAGCCGACACTGGCCGGGGCCATCAAACTGCCCGAGATGAGGGGTGAAAAGCCATGCCCGGTTTGCATTAACAGGGCAAAACACAGAAAAAAGGACGAGGCCGTGGAATAGATGATCAACACCACCAGGATGCCGAGGGCAAAATTGGTGTTGGTTAACAGGGATAAATCAATTGCCACTGGCAGGTTTCGGCGTTTCTGGCGTTTTTCGTGGGCCAGATAAAGGGCCAGAGAAACCACAGCCCCGACGATATAGGCCAACATCACCACCGGGTCTGACAGGGTATGGCTTTCCAGCAATGGCATTAAAACCAGAAAAAGGGCCATCGTGATTAAGGCAACACCCGCAAGGTCAAGATTGACCAGGGATGACGAATGGTCCGCACGGTTTTCCTGCGGGATGTAACGGCATAAAAAGGCACAAACCAGACTGATGGGCAGATTGATTAAAAAGACAATGCGCCAGCCCAAACCATAAAAGTTACCTTCGACCAGAAAACCGCCGAGAACCTGACCGGCAATGGCGGCAAGGCCCAGGGTCATGCCCAGCAAAGCAAAGGCGCGCCGGCGGGCGGTTTCTTCATAAAGGACTTTCAATAAAGCATAAATTTGCGGGAAAAGCAGGGCCGCGGCAGCCCCCTGAAGCAAGCGACCGGTAATCAGCACCGATGTGGTTGGGGCCAGCCCGCACAGCAGGGATGCCGCCCCAAACGCCAGCATGCCAAGCGCAAACATCGTGCGCCGTTGAAAGATATCGCCCAGCCGGCTGCCCGTCATCAACAGGCAGCCAAAGGTCAGTTCATAACCGGCGATAACCATGCCGATATCGGCAACGCTGGCGGCAAGGTCCTGTTGCAAGGCGGGGATGGCAACATTGACGACAAACAGGTCAAAGACCGTCATGAAGCCGCCCGATAATAAGACAAACAGAACAATAGCGTGTGGTGTGAGGGCCGATTGGGCGTTTGCATCCGGCTGTGTATTCGGGTGCGTATTCGGGTGTGTATCCGGGGGCGTCTTTGGTCGCGTATCCGGGTGATGCGGGGCGGGAGGGGAGGATGTTTTCATTGTCGTTCCTTTGCGTTTGAACGACAGTTTGGAAGTGATGCCATCCTGTTACTATGTGGCAAATTATCCTATTACTAGTGGCAATATGGTTTGCATGATCCGCTGGTGATAGTGCTTCTGCGCAGAAGCGCTACATGATGAAACGGGATAGGGATGGCACAGGACAGTCGATTAGTGCGAAACCGCAGCGACCTGGCAGAATTTCTACGTTCCCGGCGTGCCGCGGTAACGCCGGGCATGGCGGGCTTACCCGTTTCAAAGCGCCGTCGAACACCCGGTTTGCGCCGGGAAGAAGTGGCGTTGCTGGCCGGTGTGGGGTTGAGTTGGTATACATGGCTGGAGCAAGGGCGCGACATTAACGTATCCGAGGCGTTCTTGGAAAATGTGGCCCGTGCCCTGCATTTAACCGAAATTGAACGCCGCCATTTGTTTGTTTTGGCCCATCGGCGTCCGCCACCGGTTTTGGGGCAAACCGGATGCACGGTGTCGCCGCTGGTGGAAAAATTGCTGGCTGATCTGACCACTCGGCCTGCTTATATCCTGAATTTGCATTGGGATGTGATTGCCTGGAACACGGCGGCAAACATCCTGTTCGGGTTTGACGATGTTGCAAGTGATCAACGAAACATGATGTGGTTGTTCTTTGCCGATGACCGGCTGAACCATCGCATTACAAACTGGTCAGAGCAGGCGGGGCAGGTGCTGTCGAGTTTTCGGCGTGATGTGGCGAAAAACCCGAAAGACGAGGTTTTATGCGCCCTGATAGAACGGCTGCAGGATCAATCTCCCGCATTTGCCGATTTATGGCATCGCCAGACCGGGCATGTCCGTTGCCAGGGCACCCGCTATATTGATTGCGGGTCGATCGGCCCGGTCGGGTTTGACCATTCTACCTTTGTTGTCGATGAAG
The DNA here is from genome assembly GCA_050299455.1 of Thalassospira sp. Taxonomy (GTDB): domain Bacteria; phylum Pseudomonadota; class Alphaproteobacteria; order Rhodospirillales; family Thalassospiraceae; genus Thalassospira. The sequence goes on along the minus strand of JBNKVZ010000054.1, from coordinate 22,694 downwards.
AAAAACATTTGCGCATGGTGGTTTATGCCGCAATGGGAGAGGATCCGAAGAGTTTGGCATTCCAGGAGCTTTGTCAGCAGGTGGCTGTCGCGAAACAGGCGTGATCAGGCAGGTTGCGCCCGCAAGGAATGATGGGTGATGTGGTGCAGTAGGCGTTTGGTGGGGCGTATATTTCCGCACGTTGCAAGGGACACTCTGTGCCTTGCGCGAAGGGATGCGGATGACGGGCAATGGGCGATTGTTTTCAGGATGAGGGAATGCCCAAATGATGACGGGTAAAGGCGATCAGGCTTTGCACATGGACGGCAACCGTTTCGCGGACTTTTTCTTCATCATTGGCGGACAGGGC
>JBNKVZ010000054.1:0-22245 GCA_050299455.1 Thalassospira sp. | reverse complement strand
CGGGTAAAGGCGATCAGGCTTTGCACATGGACGGCAACCGTTTCGCGGACTTTTTCTTCATCATTGGCGGACAGGGCCTCGATAATGGCGAGATGTTCTGAAGAGTCCGGTTGCAGGCGTTCTTTCAAGCGGGCAATTTCAAACAGTCTGGTGGTGGCCCGCAGGTCACGCAGGGTTTGCGCCATGACCTCGTTGCCGCAATGATCAATGATCATATTGTGCAGGTTGTCATCTGAAAACCAGTGGGCATCGGTGTGATAGGCGGTACCATCCATCAGGTCTTCAATCTCGCGGCGCACGGCCATTAATTGCTTGCGGGGGATGGCGCTCATGGCGAGAACGGCGGCTTCGGGTTCGATGATTTTACGCAGGCGCAGGCTTTGCAAATATTCCCCGACATCGACGCGGCGGACAACATAGTTCCGGCCATCGCCCTTGCGCACCAGGCCTTCGCCTTCCAGGCGCTGCAGGGCTTCGCGCAGGGGGGTGCGGGAAATGCCCAGTGTTTCGGCCAGGCGTGCCTCGACAATCACGTCGCCCCCATTGAGGCGGCGGTGACGGATCATCTCGGAAACGGCCTTGTAGGTTAATGTCGCCAGATTGTGCGAGCCGCCTGCTTCCTCGCCACGCGCAATGATCATAGAATTTTCCTTGCTCCCCGACATGTATTTCCTTTTCACTCTATCGGTTTCACGCGGTATACCGAATATATACTATTAAGAATCCAGCATGAGTACAGATAATTGACAGCGCCATCAAACAACAGTTCCGACACCGGAAGCCTGGCCGATAGTGTTTTTGCCCGTTTGTTGAAAAGCATCCTGGAGGGGCAATTGGCGGGGGGAACCATTGTGCAGGAACGCCGCCTGGCCGACCAGATGGGTGTGTCGCGTTCTCCCATGCGCGATGCGTTGGGCCGTCTTGAGGGGCAGGGGCTTTTGGTGCGCAACAGCCGCGGCATCCTGACGGTGCGGGTTGTCACGCTTGAGGATTATCTGAACTGCCTGAATTTGCGGCTTTTGATCGAGCCAACGGCGGCAGCCCTGGCCGCAGAACGCATGGGCAAGGCCGATTTAGACCGGCTCGACTCGTTGTTAAGGGAAATCGAAGCAGCATCGGATGTTGAGGCCGATACGCTGTGGGATTTCGATGACATATTGCATCAGACAATTGGCGAAAGCAGCGGCAACCCCTTTATTGCCAAGACAATTATCGAGATGCGCCGCTATACCGCGATCTTTGAACGCCACCAGCTTTCGGGCCGTGGCAAGCCCGGTTCTGCCGATCACCGGGTGATTGTGAATGCCCTGACCTCGCGGGATGCGGCGGGCGCAAAAGATGCCATGCACCGTCATTTGCATGAAATACGGCAAAAAATTATCGAGAATTTCTAAATGCTTGCATGATTTTTGAGCAGGTGGTTTTTGTTGCACTTGTGCTGTGCAATCTTTTTATGTATTAAAGTGGTATACCAATCGAATGCGATTGGAAAAATGACACAGAAACAATATCACTCACAGGGGTCATCATGTTTTCACGTCTGTTTCTTGCTACCGCCATTTGTGCTGCTGCATTGGGTGTAGGCACTTCGCCGGTTTTTGCAGCCTCGTGCAGCCCGGCTGTTCCTGATTCTGACCTGGTCAAGCCGGGCACGCTGGTTATGTCCACCAACCCGACTTTGCCGCCATTGCAGTTCATCGATTCAAATGGTGACCTGAAAGGGATGCGGGTGGAGCTGGGTAAAATGATTGCCAAGCGCTTGTGCCTGACGCCCGAATATATTCGCATTGAATTTTCGGCCATGATCCCCGGCCTGGCAGCTGGACGTTGGGACATGATCAATACCGGCATTTTCTATAACGAAGAACGCGCCAAGATCATGGAAATGATCCCCTATGAAGACCAGGCGATCAGCATTTCGATGGCACCGGGCAAGGGCACGTCGGTCAGCAAAAAAGAGGATCTGGCTGGCAAGGTCATTGGTGTTGAAATTGGCGGTTTTGAAGAAAGCAAAACCCGGGCCATGGATGCGGAATTGAAGGCTGAAGGGCTGAAGGGCCTGGATATTCGCACGTTTGACAATTTCGCCCTGGCCTTTCAGGCCTTGCGGGCCGGGCAGCTGGACGGTGTTGTGTCGATTGACGCCGTTGCCAAGGAATATGATGCCCGTGGCGATTTTGACCGTGTGTTGAGTGGCCTTTATCCGGCCCCGGTGGCGCTGGCATTTAAAAACCATGCGCTGGCCGAAGCGGTGCTGAAGGTGATGGACGAGATGAAAGCCGATGGCACCATCGACAAGCTGTTTGGTGAATATGGCATCGCGGTTCCCAAGGCCAAATACGAAATCAAATAACCCGTAACCACCCGCCGGAAACAGGAAGGCGTGTTTTCTCCCTCGCTTGTTGTTCTGTTTCCGGCACCCCTCACATGGACAATATCCTGTTCACAGGCCGATCCCGCACGGCTTCTGTCTTGCCCTAACTTCCCGAAAGCGAACGACATGGAAACTTGGAACTGGCCCGGCTTTTTCGGATATTTGTTTAATTCCTATATCCTGGGCGGTGTCGTCACAACAATCTGGCTGACAGTTGTGTCCCTGATTGGCGGTTTGGTGTTGGGCTTTATCCTTGCGTTGATGCGCCGTTCACCTGTGCAACTGGTCAAAATGGTTGCCCGTTTTTACATCTGGCTGTTTCGGGGAACGCCGCTTCTGGTTCAGCTGATCATTATTTACACGGCCCTTCCGCAGCTTGGCATCCGGTTTAGCGTGGTCGAAGCGGCCTTGCTGGGCCTGGCGTTGAACGAGGCGGCCTATCTTGCCGAAATTATCCGTTCCGGGATCGAGGCCGTACCCGAAGGGCAAACCCGGGCGGGCCGGGCCTTGGGCATGACCGAACGCAAAATCATGCGTCACATTGTTATGCCGCAGGCTTTCAAGGTCATCATTCCGCCGTTGGGCAATTCGGTGAATGGCCTGTTGAAAACCACGTCTGTGACGTCGGTTATTTCAATGGAAGAACTTCTGCGCCGCACCCAGGTTTTGATTCAGGAAAAATTCATGGTGCTGGAGCTGTTTGCCGTTGCCGCCATTTATTACCTGGTTCTGACCACATTGTGGGACCTGGTCCAGCGCAGAATTGAAAAAAGATTTGGCCGTTCGACGGCCCACGTATCGCTTGCAGAACAACGTTGATTTTCCAGGATTTCGATAAAATGAGCCCCAAGTTTCGCGGTGTTTTCACCGTTATGATTACCCCCTATGCCAATGACGGATCCCTGGACCTTAAAGCCCTTGCCGATTTCACCGACTGGCAAATTCGCCAGGGCATTCATGGCCTGATCCCGTTGGGCTCCACGGGCGAGTTTTTGTCGCTGTCGCAAGAAGAACGCGATGCCGTTGCCCGCACCGTGATTGAAACCGCCGCCGGGCGTGTGCCTGTGCTGATCGGAACCGGTGCCGAAGACACCCGCGAAGCCGTCCGGCTCAGCAAGATTGCCGAAGTTATGGGGGCGGATGGGGTGATGGTGATCCCGCCTTTTTATTCGACCCCGACCGATGATGAACTTGTGGTGCATTACCAAACCATCGCCGAGGCAATTTCCATTCCCGTTATGGTTTACAACAACCCGGCAACGTCGAATGTTGATTTGAAACCGGAGCTGGTGGCCCGCATCGCGCAAATTAAAGGTTGCGATTATATCAAGGAATCCACCCTGGAAATCACGCGCGTGCGCGACATCATTCGTTTCGCCGGTGATAACATGACCGTCTTTGGCGGTATCCTTGGGTTTGAATCCTTTGTTATGGGGGCACAAGGCTGGGTGGCGGTGGCCTCCAATGTGGCGCCGGGGCCAATGGCACGCATTTTTGAACTGGTTGCCGATGAAGGCAAAATTGACGAGGCCCGTGCCCTTTACCTGAAATGGCTGCCCGTGATCGAAGCGGTCGGCGGGCAGGCCTATGTCGCGGGCACCAAATCATTGCTGTCGCATATGGGGTTTCAGGCAGGTCCGCCGCGCCCGCCGCGTTTGCCCTTGCCCCAGCCGCAAGACCAGGCAATGCAGAAACTGGTGTCGGATTTTAATCTGACCTTTGCGCAATAAGGCAAACCGGCCCATGCAAAGCCCGTCCCCAACCACACCCCGCGCCAAAGAGAACGCAGAAGTGCAGTTCTTTTATGAAGGGCGCGCCATTACCGCCCAGCGTGGGCAAAGCGTTGCCGCCGCCCTTTATGCTGCGGGCATTCGCAACCTTGCACCTGTATCGGAAACGCAGGGCCGGGGTGTGTTTTGTGGCATGGGCGTTTGCAATGAATGCCTGGTGACGATTAACCATGTTGCAAGCCAGCGGTCCTGCATGACGCTGGTGGAACCAAACATGCAGGTCAGCGCGCAAGCCGCCCGGCCTGCAATTGGCACGCCGGATGCCGCAACGACCAACACGATTGCGGAAATCACCACCCCACCGACGAATATTCCCAGCGATGAAACCGATATTCTTGTGGTTGGGGCCGGGCCTGCCGGGTTGGCAGCGGCATCAATGGCGGGGGGTGCGGGGGCGCAGGTGATTGTGGTTGATGACCGATCCGCGCCGGGCGGGCAGTTTTTCAAACAGCCCTCGTCGAGTGCTGCCCAACAGCATTACAAGCATGATAGCCAAATATCGGACGGGGCCAAACTGATTGCGCAGGCCCACAATGCCGGGGCGCGCATTCATGAAAAGACGGTTGTTTGGGGGGCGGAACGCCAAAGTGACGGCCGTTTGAAAGTTGGCCTGTATGGCCCAAGCGGCGCGTTTTATTTGTTTCCCAGGGCGTTGGTCATCGCCACCGGGGCCTATGAACGCCCGGACCCGATACCCGGTTGGACCCTGCCGGGTGTGATGACCACCGGGGCGGCACAAACATTTTTGCGAAGCTATGGGACCGCCCCGGGCAAGCGCATTCTGATTGCCGGCAATGGCCCGCTGAATTTGCAAGTGGCAATGGAGTTGCGCAAAATCGGCGCGGAGGTGGTGGCGGTGCTGGAGGCCGCAGCGTCACCGTGGCAAAAGCCGGCAAAATTGTTGCCCTTGTTTAAAAGTGACCCGCAGTTGGCCCTGCGCGGGGTGCGCCAGGTATCCGCCCTTAAACTGGGCGGTGTGCCCATTTTATGGGGCAGCCGCGTCACCCGTATCCGTGCCAATGACACAGGTGCTGTGCAAACGGTCGAGGTTGCGACCCCCGCTGGCCCAAAGGTGTTTCGTGCCGATACGGTTCTTTTGGGGGGCGGATTTACATCATCAAACGAATTGTCCCGTTTGCTGGGCTGTGGGCACACGGTTATACAGGGCCAATTGGTTGCACAGCGCGATCATGCGGGTAAAACCACCCAGGATGATATTTATAGCATTGGCGAAGCCGCACAGTTTGGCGGTGCCCATGTGGCCTTGGCGCAGGGCAAATTGACAGGGGCGACCATTGCGCAAAAATTGGGTTTTGCGGCAAATCGTGTGGGGCTTGCAGATAAGCTGGCCCGTTATCAGGCCTTTCAACGTGTTTTATGGGCGCTTTATAACGTTGATGAAACCAACGTTAATGACCTTCCCGGTGACACCGAAATTTGCCGCTGCGAAAAAGTTACCCTGCAAACCCTGCGTCTTCTTGCCAATACCGCCTGTGACGATGTTGCCACGCTGAAACGATTGTCGCGTGCGGGCATGGGGCGCTGTCAGGGGCGGTATTGCAGCCATAATGTCCGGGCGATTGCCGATGCGCATCATATCGATCCTGATTTAGCCCCTGCCACAACCCCAACCTCAACCCCTCAAACAGGTGCTGAAAAACGCCCGATAAACGAAAAAACCGGTTTTCTGGCCCCGCAAATGCCGTTGCGCCCGGTGCCCTTGGCGGCATTGGCGCGCGAAAAGCCCGAATGGGGCGGCCATAAACGCAGCCATTTGCCCGAAACCGTGCCGCTGGAAGGTGCTGGCCCCTTGCCGGTGTCGCAAACGGAAACTTTGGTGATTGGTGCTGGTATTGCCGGTATTTCGACCGCGTTGTTCCTGGCCCGTGCCGGGCGCGAGGTGGTTGTGATCGACAAGGCCTATCCCAATTCGCTGGCATCGGGCGGGAATGCGGGCAGCCTGCATGCGCAGCTTTTATCGTTTGATCATGGGGCACGGGCCGAAGGCGGGGGAACACCGGCACAGCAAACCCTGCCGCTTCAGCGTGATTCCATCCAGCTATGGGCCGATTTGCAAAACGACCTTGCAGCCGATTTTGAAATGAAAATCACCGGGGGCATCATGGTCGCCGAAAGTGACCGCGATATGCGCTTTCTGGCGGCAAAAACCCGTGCGGAACGCAGCATGGGCATGGATTGCCGGGTGATTGGCGCGGATGAATTATTTGCCCTTGAACCGGCCTTGTCGCGCAAATTTATGGGGGCGGCCTATTGCCCGCAGGAAGGCAAAATCAACCCGCTGGTTGCCACCCAATGCGTGCTTGATGCTGCCCGTGCGGCTGGTGCCAATGTGTTTGATCGCGCCGAAGTCACCCGGATTGAAAAGGATGGCGGGGGCTTTGCCGTTGCCACCTCACGCGGGAGGATACGTGCCAAAAACATTGTGAATGCAGCCGGCGCCTACGCATCGCGCATTGGTAATATGCTGGGGTTGGAGGTGCCGGTTTTTGGGGCGCCGTTGCAAATGGTCGTGACCGAGGCCGTCGCCCCGTTAATTGGGTGCCTTGTTGCCCATGCCGACCGGCATTTGACGTTAAAGCAGGCCAGCAACGGTAATTTCATTATTGGTGGTGGCTGGACGGCGGGCCTGGACCCGGTGCATCACCATCCGCGCCCGTTAATCGACAGTCTGGAAGGCAATTTATGGGTTGCCCAGCATGTGGTGCCCGCCTTGCGCAAACTTCACATCCTTCGCAGTTGGGCGGCGATGAACATCAATATTGATGGCGCGCCGATCCTGGGCGAACACCCGGACCAACCGGGCTTTTTTAATGCTGTTACCTCAAACGGTTACACACTTGGCCCCCTGGTGGGGCAGATCACAGCCGCGCTGGTTGACGGCCAAAAGCAATCGCGCGGGCTTGAACCCTTTTCGATTTCACGTTTTTCCAAAGGACAGCCATGATTGAATTAACCGATGTAAGCAAATGGTATGGCGATTATCAGGTCCTGAAAAACTGCTCTACCAGTGTTGATAAAGGCGAAGTGGTCGTGATTTGCGGGCCTTCCGGGTCGGGTAAATCCACCCTGATCAAATGCGTCAATGCGCTGGAACCGTTTCAGGAAGGGTCTATTCGCGTTGATGGCATCGAGGTGGGCGATCCGGCAACTGACCTGCCCGATTTGCGCAGCCGGGTGGGCATGGTTTTTCAAAATTTTGAACTGTTCCCGCATTTGACCATTGTTGACAATATCATGCTGGCCCAGCGCACGGTTTTGGGGCGCAGCCCGGAATTGTCGCGTAAAAAGGCGCTGGAATTGCTTGATCGGGTTGGACTGGCCGCACAGGCACCCAAATACCCGCTTCAGCTTTCGGGCGGGCAGCAGCAGCGTGTGGCGATTGCCCGCGCCCTGGCAATGGAACCCATGGCGATGCTGTTTGATGAACCCACATCCGCGCTGGACCCGGAAATGATTTCCGAAGTGCTCGATGTTATGGGCGGACTGGCCCGTGAGGGCATGACCATGATGGTCGTGACCCACGAAATGGGATTTGCCCGCCGGGTTGCCACCCGCATGATTTTTATTGATAGCGGTGAAATTGTTGAAGATTGCCCGACAGAAGAATTCTTTTCGGGCAATCGCAACCCGCGCACCGAAGGGTTCCTGAGCAAAATTCTGGCGCACTGACCCTAACCGACCGACCAGCAAAGAGAGATGATCCATGAGCCAGTTTGATCTTGTGATCAAAAACGGTGTCGTTGCGACGGCATCCGATACCTTTAAATGCGACATCGCCATTCGTGATGGCAAGATTGTGCAGATGGGCGACAACCTGTCGGGCGGTGCGCAGGAAATTGATGCTGAAGGCAAATATGTTCTGCCCGGCGGCATTGACAGCCATGTTCATATCTCGCAGCCCTCGGGCGAGGGGATTGTTATGGCCGATGATTTTGAAAGCGGTACGCTGTCCGCCCTTTTTGGCGGCAATACTACCATCATGCCGTTTTGCCTGCAGGAAAAGGGCACCCCGCTTCGTGAAACGCTGAAGGATTATCACGATCAGGCGGAGGGTAAATGTTACACCGATGTCAGTTTTCATCTGATCATTTGCGACCCCACCAATGCGGTGTTGGGGCAGGACCTGCCGGCCCTGATTGCCGATGGCTATACCTCGCTTAAGGTTTTCATGACCTATCAGGATTTGCGCCTGGATGACGCATCGATCCTGCGTACCCTGGATGTGGCGCGTGATACCGGGGCCACGGTGATGGTGCATTGTGAAAACGAGGATGCCATTCGCTTTTTGATCGAAAAGCATGAAAAAGCGGGGGATGTTGCCCCGCGTGTTCACGCGACCACGCGCCCTGTTGCGGTGGAGCGCGAAGCCACCCATCGCGCCCTGGCCCTGGCCGAAGTTGTCGATGTGCCGATTGTGATTGTGCATGTTTCCAATGGCGAAGCCCGCGACGAAATATCGCGCGCCCGCAGTCGGGGATCAAAGGTGGTTGGCGAAACCTGCCCGCAATATCTGATGTTAACAGCCGATGATTTGGACGGGATGGATTGGGAAGGGGCGAAGTTTGTGTGTTCGCCCCCACCGCGTGACAAGGCCGCCCAGGCCGAATGCTGGCGCGGCATTGAAAACGGGGTGTTTGAACTGTTTTCGTCCGATCATTGCCCGTTTCGTTATGATGACCCGCAAGGCAAGCTGACCCCCAAGGGTCGCACCAGTTTCCGCCATATTCCCAATGGCATTCCCGGTGTTGAAACACGCATGCCGATCCTGTTTTCCGAAGGGGTGATGAAAGGGCGCATCGACATTAACCGTTTTGTCGCCATGACATCGACCAATCACGCCAAAACTTATGGCCTGTATCCGCAAAAAGGCACCATCGCCATTGGGGCGGATGCCGATATTGCGATTTGGGACCCGGCGGAAAAACGCACCGTGCGCCATGCCGATTTGCACGATGGTTCTGACTATTCCCCGTATGAAGGCCTGGAATTGACCGGCTGGCCGACCACAATTGTGCTGGGCGGCAAAGTCATGGTCAGGGATGGCACCCTTACCGGTGACAAAGGCGATGGCCGTTATCGCCATGCCACGACCCGTTCCTTCCCCGCACCCGTTTGATCAGGAGACTGAAATGAAGTTGAAAGTTTACGCTGGCTCGTATGAATTCGATGCCTGGCTTGAATGCGAAAAAGCGCCGAAAACCTCGGAAGCGTTTCGTAAATTGCTGCCCTATGAAGGCGATATCGTGCATGTGCGCTGGTCGGGCGAAGGGGTTTGGATTCCGTTAGGTGATTACACCTTTGGTGTTGATTACGAGAACCATACCAGCCACCCGGCACCGGGCCATATCATTTTGTATCCCGGCGGGATTAGCGAAACGGAAATTCTGCTGGCCTATGGCGGGGTCGATTTTTCATCAAAAATGGGCCAGCTGGCCGGTAATCACTTTATCACCATTACCTCCAACCTCGATAAATTGCCGGAACTGGGCAATGCGGTGTTGTGGAAAGGGGCACATAAAATCCGGTTTGAAGCAGCCTGATGAAACGCAAAGGGCTTTAGCCTGAAACAATAAAGCCCGGTCCTGATGGACCGGGCTTTGTCATGAGATGAACCTTGATGAAAGACCTTATTTCAAAGCGGCACAGGCGCGTTTAATGCGCTTGCAGGCTTCTTCCAGGGCTTCGGTCGAGGTGGCATAGGAAATGCGGAAATAGGGGGCCAGGCCAAAGGCCGTTCCCTGAACCGCGGCAACGCCTTCGGATTCCAGAAGGTAGGTGACAAAATCGGTATCGGTTTCGATTTTCTTGCCATCCGGGGTGGTTTTGCCAATGGTCCCGGCGCAAGACGGATAGACATAAAATGCCCCTTCCGGCTTTTTGCAGCTCAGGCCTTCACATTCGTTGATCTTTGCCACAACCAGATCACGGCGCGATTTGAAGACTTCGGCGCGTTCAGCAAGGAAGTCCTGCGGGCCATTGAGGGCTTCAACCGAAGCCGCCTGGCTGATCGAGGAGGTATGGGTGCTGCTTTGCGACTGAACCTTGTTGATCGCCTTGATCAGCTCAACCGGGCCAGCGGCATAGCCCAAACGCCAGCCAGTCATGGCATAGGATTTGGACACACCGTTGCACGTCAGGGTGCGGGCCTTCAGTTTCGGTTCGATCTGGGCGATGGTGGTGAATTCAAACCCGTCATAGACCAGGTGTTCATACATGTCGTCGGACATGACATAAACATGTTCGTGTTTCAGCAGAACATCGGCGATGGCGCGCAGTTCATCGCGCGAATAAGCCGCACCGGTAGGGTTTGACGGCGAGTTCAGGACCAGCCATTTGGTTTTCGGCGTAATCGCGGCTTCAAGTTCAGCAGCGGTGAGTTTGAAGTCGTTTTCTTCCTGGCATTCGACAATAACCGGGGTGCCTTCGGCCATCAGCGCCATATCAGGGTAAGAAACCCAATACGGTGCCGGGATGACAACTTCGTCGCCCGGGTTCAGGGTTGCAAACAGGGCGTTAAACAGGGTCTGCTTGCCACCACAACCAACGGTGATTTCGTCGATGGTGTATTCCAGGTCATTTTCACGTTTGAACTTCGCAACAATCGCCTTGCGCAGTTCCGGGGTGCCAGCGACCGGGGTGTATTTGGTCTTGCCAGCATCAAGGGCTGCTTTTGCGGCATCTTTGATGTTGTCGGGGGTATCAAAATCCGGCTCACCTGCGCCAAGGCCAATCACATCAACGCCAGCAGCTTTGAGTTCTGCGGCCTTGGTGGTGACAGCAATGGTAGGAGAGGGTTTGATACGGCTCAAACGATCGGCAATAAACGCCATTGGTCTGTTTCCCTGGAATGAAATGAGAAATGGAAAGACTCTTGTTCTTCCGGTTCGGACCCTACGCCTGCCACATTTGCAATTCAAGGCCATTTGGTGCTTTTGCGTGTTCTTTGCGGTGTGAAGACACGATCGAATATACATTTTGGCAAAACATAAGGGGATAATGGGCATTTCAACGCTTTAACCGCCATTTGGTTCCTGTTTTAAACAGGTTTTGTGCATTTTATTGCGTGCCGTCATTCATGAATAGCGGCAAAAGGGCGCGCATTTTCTGACGGTTATCCGAGTCTAAAATGCGTATGATCCGTCCTCCTGTCGTCCTCCTGACAGGTCCTGACGGGATGTGTCAGGGGCGGGGCTTGCGAAGTCTTTAATCCGGCTTATAACTAGGGTCTGAAATAAAGGCAGGTTTTTGATGAGCGCACTCCCGGAATTTTTGACCAAACGCCGCCCGCCGGTCGAAGGATCGCGGAAGTTTAAGCTGGTGACGGAATATGAGCCGTCGGGCGACCAGCCCCATGCGATTGCCGAGCTTTATGACGGCATCGAACAGGGCGAACGCGACCAGGTTTTGCTGGGTGTGACGGGCTCGGGCAAGACATTTACCATTGCCAATATTATTGCCAAAACCCAGCGACCGGCCCTGGTGCTGGCCCCGAATAAAACGCTGGCCGCCCAGCTTTATTCCGAGATGAAAAGTTTCTTCCCGGAAAATGCGGTGGAATATTTCGTTTCCTATTACGATTATTACCAGCCCGAAGCCTATGTGCCGCGCACGGACACCTATATTGAAAAAGACAGTTCGATCAACGAACAGATCGACCGAATGCGCCATGCCGCCACCCGCGCCATTCTGGAGCGCAATGACTGTATCATCGTGGCATCGGTATCGTGCATTTACGGTATTGGCGCGGTGGAAACGTATCTGGAAATGACGCAGCGCATTTCGGTCGGGGACGAGGTTGACCGCAACGATGTTATGAAGCGCCTGGTGGAGTTGCAATATACCCGCAACGATGCCGCCTTTACCCGTGGCACCTTTCGGGTGCGGGGCGATGTGCTGGAAATTTTCCCGGCCCACTCCGAAGATCGCGCCTGGCGGGTGTCGATGTTTGGTGACGAGATCGAGGAACTGACGGAATTTGACCCGCTGACCGGGCATAAATATGCCAGCATGGATTCGGTCACCGTTTATGCCAATTCGCACCATGTGACACCGCGCCCGACCCTGGTGCAGGCGATGCACGGCATTAAACAGGAACTGAAAGACCGGCTGGCGCAGTTCCAAAATGAAGGCAAATTACTGGCCGCCGAGCGCATTGAACAGCGCACCACCTTTGATTTGGAAATGATGGAAACGGTGGGGCACTGCAAGGGGATTGAAAATTATTCCCGTTGGCTGTCGGGCCGTAACCCCGGCGAACCGCCCCCGACATTGTTTGAATATTTGCCTGAAAATGCCCTGTTGTTTGTCGATGAAAGCCACGTTGCCGTGCCGCAAATTGGCGGCATGTTCAAGGGTGACTATAATCGCAAATTCACCCTGGCCGAGCATGGCTTTCGCCTGCCAAGCTGTGTGGATAACCGGCCGCTGAAATTTGACGAATGGGACGCCATGCGCCCGCAAAGCGTGTTTGTTTCGGCAACACCAGGGCCGTGGGAAATTAACCGGACCGGCGGTGTGTTTGCCGAACAGGTTATTCGCCCGACCGGCCTGATCGACCCGGTTTGCATCATTCGCCCGGTGGAAACCCAGGTGGATGATTTGCTGGCCGAAGCCAAAGAGTGCGCGCAGAAAAGCCAGCGCGTGCTGGTCACAACCCTGACCAAGCGCATGGCCGAGGATTTAACCGAATATCTGCACGAAAATGGGGTGCGGGTGCGTTACCTGCATTCCGACATTGATACGCTGGAGCGTATCGAGATTATTCGTGATTTGCGGCTGGGCGTGTTTGACGTGCTGGTGGGCATTAACCTTCTGCGTGAGGGGCTGGATATTCCCGAATGTGCGCTGGTGGCCATTCTGGATGCGGATAAGGAAGGCTTTTTGCGGTCCAAAACATCGCTGGTACAGACCATTGGCCGTGCCGCGCGTAACCTTGAAGGCCGGGTTATTTTATATGCCGATAAAATGACCGACAGCCTGGATTACGCGATTGGTGAAACCAACCGTCGCCGCGAAAAGCAGATTGCCTATAATGAGGCAAATGGCATTACCCCGGCCTCGATCCGCAGTCGTATTCATGATGTGATCGAAAGTGTTGCCGAGCAGGATTATGTCACGGTGGATACTGGCGTTTCCGGCGATGTGATGATTGGGCATAATCTGCGCGCCCATATCGAGGATTTGGAAAAACGCATGCGCGAAGCTGCGGGCAACCTTGAATTCGAGGAAGCCGCCCGTCTGCGCGATGAAGTCAAACGCCTGGAAAATCAGGAACTGGGCCTTGCCGAAGCCGGCCCGATGGCGCGCGACATCACGCCCAAGGATGGCAGTGCCGGGCCGGGTTCCAAATCGGCCAATAAGCCCAAATACAAGGGCCGTCGCCGGAAAGGGCCATAAGCCGTAAAATTCCCGACGGGAGCTGATTATAACTTGCGAAGGGCTGCATTTGTGAGGATGCAGCCTTTTGTGTGTCAGCAGGGGAAGGGATGCGAGGCTAGGCTTCAGGCGGCGTTGTAATGCACGCCACGCCCGTCAAAAAACACGGCCAGCCAAACGGTATCAGTGTCTTTTTCGGTCCAGGCGACACGGTGGCGGCATCCGGGCGGAATATAAAGATGATCGCCCGGTTTCAGGACATGGCCGTTTTCATCGCCTTCAAAGATGATTTCGGCACTACCTGTGAGCAGGATGACCCATTCGGCAGGTTGCTGATCATACCAGCCAGCGTCGGGCGAGGATTGACCATGCGAAACAATGCGTTCGATCCGCAAGCAGGGAGAGCGCAGGATTTCGTCGAAGATTTCGCTGTTTTTGGCATTTGGAAGTTCGGCGAAAAGATTTGCCAGTGATGCGTCAGGCATCTGGGGGCCCTCCGTTCCGGTTGTGGGGATTGCGTGCAACATAAACCGGAACGAAGGGTCGGCACAAAGCCGACCCTTACAAAGCAGCCATGCGTTTTAAACGCAAATGGCGACTACATGTAGAGTTTTTCCCCTTCCATGCCTTTATACATGTCGGCGACATAGTCGGCATAGCCGTTAAACAACTGGGTGGGTACTTCTTCCCCGGTTGAAAGCAGGCGTTCCTGGGCCTGGCTCCAGCGGGGATGGGGGACCTTGGGGTTCACATTGGCCCAGAAGCCATATTCATTATCGGCAAGCTGTTCCCAATAACTGACCGGGCGTTTGTCGGTAAAGGTGAAGCGGACAATGGATTTGATGTTCTTGAAGCCGTATTTCCACGGTGTGACCAACCGCAAAGGCGCGCCATTTTGTTTGGGAATCGGTTCGCCATACAGGCCGGTGGCGATCAATGTCAGGTCGTTGGTGGCCTCGGCCATTGTCAGGCCTTCGATATAGGGCCACGGATACCAGAACTGTTTCAGGCCCGGCATGGTGTCTTTTTGTTCGGCGGTTTGCATTTCCACATATTTGGCCCCCGATGTCGGCTTGGCGAAATCGACCAGGGCCTTCATGGGAAAACCGGTCCAGGGCACCGTCATGGCCCAGGCTTCGACACAGCGGAAACGGTAAACCCGTTCTTCCAGCGGCATTTTGCGCACCAATTGGTCAAAATCGATTTCGATGGGTTTTTCCACCATGCCGTCAATTTTAACCGTCCAGGGCGAGGTTTTAAGCGCCTGCGCGGCATCGGCAATGAATTTGTGCGACCCGAATTCATAGAAATTATTGTAATGGGTCGCCTTTTCCTTGGGCGTTATCGGGCGGTTTACTTTGTAGGTATCATTGCGTTTGGCCGGGTACAGGTCGGCATTGGGCATGGCGGCCTGGGCAAAGGCGCGGCCCAGCGGCAGGGTTGATGCGGCAGCACCAATGGTTCCGGCGGCGATCCCCTGAATGAATTTGCGACGATCACGGTAAATCGCTTCGGGTGTGGTCTCTCTCTCGGGGATTTCCCATCCCTTGCGAATGCGGATTAGCATATGACCCTCCAATATGGCATGTCCTGATTTCGCGGCAAAAACCTGCTTCGGGCAAATCAAACATGGGTGATGTGGCGGTGATGCCGTTTCATGCGGCATGTTTAGGCCGCTTTTTTCAACTGTTTTATCTTACGTTCGGCGTGCCGGATCGGATTGATCGTGCCAGACGATTGGTTTCGGGCTAAAATGATCGAAAAATGATCTGCCCCCTTATGTTGGGGGAGGAATGAACAGGATATGCAGGGAAGAAATGTTTGAATTCAAAGATATAGAAATTTTGCAGGATATTGTCCGGGCCGGTGGTTTTCGCGCAGCGGCGCAAAAATACAATCTGTCGCAATCGGCGATTTCCTCGCGCGTGTCTGCATTGGAAAAGAAGCTGGGGATGATGCTGTTTGACCGCAGCAACCGCCAGGTCCGCTTAACCGCAGCAGGGCGACAATTTCTTGAAGAAGCACAACGATTGTCGCGTGCGCGTGATCGTATCTGGCAGGAATTTACCCACCCGGAAAGATTAAGCGGCACAATCAGGATCGGTGTTGCCGAAACGATTGTTCATACCATCCTGACCGGGATGCTGAACAAGTTGAAGGATGATTATCCTGATGTCCGCTTTGAGCTGTCGGTCGATACATCCGCACAGCTTGCCAAGGCCATGGCTGATGATGCGCTTGATGTTGCCGTTTTGCTGCGGGAATCCTTACCGCAGGGGGCGGTGGCGGCAAGTTTAAAGCCGGTGCGTCTTGGCTGGTTTTGTAACGAGTCGATGGATTTGCCCGATACTCCCTTATCCATTGCCGATCTGGCGGACCATGCAATTGTGACATTTCCAAAGGGCACACCACCCTTTCGCGAGGTCGAAGGCATTTTTTCAGCACCCGATATTTCACCGCCCGCGCTGCATGGCTCGGCATCGCTTTCAACCGTGAAGCATCTTGTCGGCGATGGGTTTGGTATTGGTGTGTTGCCGGCATTGATGGTCAAAAATTCGGTTTGGAATGAACATATTAAGGCGATTTCTGTTCAGCCCGAAGCCGCCCTAAGCGACCTTCATTTTGTGGTGGGATATTTCCCGGAACGGAACCGCGAAATTGGTGAAGCCGCGATTGAGGCGGCACGGCTGTTTGATCATTTTTGATTGCATTTGATGAATTGATCAATCTGATCGTTAAAATAGATCATTTTTTTCTTTAAATGATTTGTTGACAAGATCGAACCTGTTTCTCAAAGTTAATGGCGAGGCTGAGAACAGGACAGATAAAATGAATGCTGACAAAAGCGCATCCTGTTCCTCGAATGACGTAACGGGGACCATATCCATGATGATGCCGCTTGATTTGCGGCGTGCGATCCGTTCCGGCAACCATCGGGGAACGACAACAGGCTATTCCGCCGGGTATTTGCAGGGAAACCTTGCGATTATTCCGCAAAAAGACGCGGCGGATTTTCTGTCATTCTGCATGAAAAACCCAAAACCCTGCCCGTTGATTGGTGTTTCGGAACCGGGATCTCCGTATGTCCCGACGCTGGGGGCTGATCTTGATATTCGGACCGATTTGCCAGGATACCGGGTTTTTCACGGCGGCGACGATTATCAAAGTGTGACTGACCTTCATGCCGTGTGGCGTGATGATCTGGTGACATTTGTCCTGGGCTGTTCTTTTTCGTTTGAAGCCGCGATCACATCGGCGGGCATTTCCCTGCATCATATTGATGCCGGGCGGAATGTGCCGATGTATGTGACCAATATCGAAACAGCCCCGGCGGGGCGCTTCCACGGCCCGCTTGTTGTGTCCATGCGTTCCTTCAAACCGTCTGAAGCCATCCGGGCCATTTTGTATTCGGACCGTTATCGCCTTGCGCATGGCGCGCCGGTGCATATGGGGGACCCGTCGGCGATTGGCATTGCCGACATCATGAAACCCGATTTTGGCGACGAACCGGTTTTGAATGACGGGGAAATACCCGTTTTCTGGGCCTGCGGTGTGACGCCGCAAATGGCGATCCGCAATGCACAACCCGACCTGGCGATTACCCACGAACCTGGCCTGATGCTGGTGACGGATGTACTGGCCGAAGCCGCAGAATTTACCCTGCATGCCACCCAAACTGCCTGAAACAAGTAATAAACTTATATATCAGATGAGGATCAATCGATGAAAAAGACCGTTTCTTCCGTGCTTGTCGCAACGGCGATGGGGGCGAGTGCCTTTGCATCGCCTGCCTTTGCCGAAGAACTCTCTGTTGTTGGCAGCTGGAGCAGCCTGCCGCTGGACAAAAAGTTTGAACAGCCCTTCTGGACCAAGGAACTGCCCAAGGCCTCCAATGGCGAGATCACGGTTCAGATGACCACCCATGACCAAATGGGCATTTCGGGCGGCGATGTGTTTCGTCTTCTGAGCGATGGCGTTTTTGATGTTGGCATGACGGTTGGCGATTATGCCGTGGGCGATGCCCCGGAACTTGAAGGGCTGGATGTGCCGCTGGTGGCCACAACGGCAGCCGAGGCCGAAGCAATGGTCGATGCCGCCCGCCCGATGGTGGATGATATTTTCAAGGACCGTTTCAATTCCAAAGTTCTGGCAATCGCGCCGTATCCGCCGCAGGTGGTGTTCTGCAAAGGGGATATTAAATCGCTGGCCGATCTGAAGGATAAGAAGGTCCGTGGCTCTGGCCGTATGACCACCAAATTCCTGCAGGCATTGGGCGCGAATGGCGTGAATGTGGCCTTTTCCGAGGTTCCCGGTGCGTTGGAACGCGGTGTGATTGATTGCGCGGTAACCGGGGCTGGGTCAGGATACAGTGCCGGCTGGTATGAAGTGTCCGATCACTTGTTCGCCATTCCGCTGGGCGGATGGGACCCGGTGGTTACGGCCATGAATATGGACAAATGGAACAGCCTGTCGCCGGACCTGCAAAAACTGATAACCACCGAAATCAAAACCAAGTTTGAAGAACCGGCCTGGGCGGCGGCTGCGGGTGCCTATGAAACCGACATTGCCTGCCTGACGGGCAAGGGCGATTGTACATTGGGCAAAGCGGCCAATATGACGCTGGTTGAACCTTCGGATGCCGACCTTGCCAAGGCAAAGGAAATTCTGACCACGGTTGTTTTGCCCGAATGGGGCGAACGCGCCGGGGCCAAATGGGTTAAACGCTGGAATGACACTGTTGGCAAAACTGTCGGCGTGACTGTGCCGGTAAGCGGATAACAGCGCTCGCAGGAAACCTTCGCTCTGACAGGGGAACCTTCAGCCGTGATAGCCTTATTGATTGCGCGTTTGCGCCGTATCAACAGCATGATCGGGTTCATTGCCGGCCTCGTTTTGGTGGCTTGCGTGATCCTGATCCTTGCGGACATCGTCTTGCGTGAAGCCGGTATTTCATTTGGCGGTGCCGAAGAAATATCGGGGTATGTGATGGCCGGTGTTGCCAGTTGGGGCATGTCCTATGCCCTGGGCGAACTTGCCCATGTGCGGATCGATTTGATCCGTCTGCGCCTGCGACAGCGGGGCCGCGCCCTGCTTGATCTGATTGCGATTGTCGCCCTGGCGGCAACCGCTTTCGTGATAGCGGTGCAAAGCTGGCCGGTGCTGGCCAAAACCATCGAACGTGGGTCCAGCGCCAATACCGTGCTGGCAACACCTTTGTGGATTCCGCAATCAATTTGGCTGGCGGGCTGGGTCTGGTTTGCCGTGTTTAGCTGCCTTCTGGTGATCCTGACACTGGCCTTGCTGGTGCAAGGAAAACTCGACGAGGCAGAAGACCTTGTCGGTGCCCGTTCCGAAGTGGAGCTGGAAACATGATTTATGCCGTTACAGTCTCCCTTTTGGGCTTTTTGGCCCTGTCCATTCCTGTCGGGATCGTCCTGTTTTTGCTGGGCTTCGGTGTCGACCAGTTCTTTTCCCCGTTTCCGCTGATCCGCGGGCTGGGGCAGGTTGTCTGGTCGTCCTCGAATTCCTCGACCCTGATTGCCATTCCGTTTTTTGTGTTGCTGGGCGAAATTCTGGTGCGCGGTGGCATTGCCGAACGCACCTATGAAGCCCTGGATAAATGGTTTTCCTGGCTGCCGGGCGGGTTGATTCACGCCAATATCGGAACGGCAACCATGTTTTCGGCAACCTCGGGCTCCTCGGTGGCAACGGCGGCGACCGTGGCAACCGTGGCCATGCCCCAGGCCGAAAAGCTTGGTTATGATCCCCGGCTGTTTTCCGGTGCCATTGCGGCAGGCGGGACGCTGGGCATTATGATCCCGCCATCGATCAATCTGATCGTCTATGGCTTTTTAACCGAAACATCCATTCCCCGCCTGTTTTTGGCCGGCCTGGTGCCCGGCCTGATGATGGCGGTTGCCTTTATGGCGATGACGGCCATCCTGTGCAAAATCAAACCGACATTGGGCGGCACCAGCCGGTCTTTCAGTTGGGAAGAAAGGTTTGCCAGCCTGCGCCATTTATTGCCGATTGTGGTGTTGTTTCTCGTCGTGATTGGCTCGATCTATGCCGGCTGGGCGACACCAACGGAATCCGCCGCGGTCGGTGTGGCAATCGCCTTTTTGATTGCGGCCTTTAACCGCGGTGTTTCAAAGGAAATGATCCATACCTGCCTGCAGGGCACGGTACGGATTACCGCCATGATCATGCTGGTGATTATTGGCGCCTATTTCCTGAATTTTAGCCTGACCGCCGCCGGACTGGGCCGGGAGCTTAAGGAAATGCTGATCGGGCTGGATCTTTCGCCGATGGGCACCCTGATGGTCATTATCGGCCTTTATATTGTGCTGGGCTTTTTCATTGAAACCCTGTCGCTGATGGTGGCGACCATTCCCATTGTGGTGCCGATCATGACCGGCATGGGGTTTGATAAAGTCTGGTTTGGCATTTTGCTGATCGTTCTGATCGAAATGGCACTGATTACACCGCCGGTCGGCCTGAACCTTTATGTTGTCCAAAGTGCGCGCAAGGCCGGCCGCCTTAGCGAAGTGATGGTGGGGACCCTGCCATTTGTGCTGGTCATGATTGCCATGATCGCGCTTTTGGTGGCCGTTCCCTCGGTCGCGCTGTTCCTGCCCAACAATTTTTAAAATTGCGGGCAGTTTAATTTCCTTCTCGTCCTGAAATAGGGCTGTTGCCTGGCCCAACGCGGATCGGTCTTTTATCCGGTCCGCGTTGGGCAGCCGGGCTTTTGCAGCCTGAATAACCAAAGTTGGAACACCGGAATGCTGATAGATTTTACCATTGATGGCACACAACAGGGCTTTGACATCACCCATTGCACCGTTGCCGGATGGACCGGGCGCGATGCGAGCGCGATCCAGCATCATATCGATGAACTTGCCGCCATTGGGGTTAAGCCCCCCTCATCCGTGCCGCTTTATTATCGCACGTCCTCGGCCATGTTGACCCGCGATGCCCGGATTGAAGTGGTTGGTTCCGGCACATCGGGCGAGGTGGAACCGCTGATCGTTGCCCAAGACGGTGTGTTGTATCTTGGCCTGGCTTCCGATCATACCGACCGTGACCTGGAGGCCCATTCGGTCGCCCTGTCCAAACAGATTTGCGCCAAACCGGTTGCCGGTATTTTGTGGCGCTATGACGACGTTGCCGATCATATCGAACAGCTGGAACTGAAATCCTGGATCCGGGAAGGGGCAGGGGATGATTGGGTGCCCTATCAGGAGGGGACCATTGCCAGCATTCGCCCGTTAGACGGGCTGATTGACGGGGCCGGGCTGTTAGCGGCGGGCGCAAACGGCAAGGCCGTGGCCATGCTGTGCGGGACCTTTGGCGCGAAGGGCGGGGTCCGTCCGGCGCGGTCCTTTAAAATGGCGATGTTTGACCCGGTGCTGAACCGCCAGATCGAGCATGTTTACGATATTGTTGAACTGCCTGAAATTGCCTAAAACCGTGCAGAGTAATGAACACGCAAAAGGGAGGTCGCAAGATGGGGGCGATTATTGAAAAAGCACAATCGGCAATCGACAGGGTGGATCAGCTTGGCGACCTGGCGGGTAAGATTTTTACCGATTTTGACCGGGACCGTATCCTGCGCGATGCCGCCCATGCTGAAACTCTGGTGGCAAATGCCCCCGCACCCTTGCCCCTGGCGGGCATGCTGGTGTCGGTCAAGGATCTGTATGACGAGGCAGGCAAGGTGACATCTGCGGCCTCCCTGTTGCTTAAGGACCGCGCCCCGGCGTCGCGTGATTGCGAGATTGTTGCCCGTATCAAGGCGGCAGGTGCGGTGCCCTTTGGCCGCACCTCCATGAGCGAATTTGCCTATTCCGGTGTCGGGCTTAATCCGCATTATGGCACGCCGGGCAATGTTTTTGATCCGGAGGGCATTCCCGGTGGCTCCACATCGGGCGGCGGGCTGACAGTGGCGTTGGGGCTGGTCGATATTGCGCTGGGCACGGATACGGGGGGATCGGTGCGTATTCCCTCTGCCATTAACGGGCTTTACGGGTTTAAGGCCAGCCGTTTGCGCATGTCGGGCGATGGGATTCATCCGCTGGCAAAAAGTTTTGATACCGCAGGCCCGCTGGCGAGCGACCTTGAAACCGCGATCACGGCATTTGAAGTGATGGCCGGTTTGACGGTGCCGCCAGCCTCGCATAAGGACGGGGCCTTGCGCATTGGTGTGCCGGTTAATGCCTTTACCAATGATCTTGATGATCGGGTGCAACGCGATTTCGCTGCGATATGCGCCAAATTGCGTGATGCAGGGCATGATCTGCACGAGATTGACCTGGGATTTATTGCCGAAAATGCGGTGCTGAATAAAATCCTGGTCGCAGCCGAGGCGCATGACATTTATGCCGCTGATTTTGACAAGCTTGAAACCTGTGGTGACCCGCGTGTTTTAAGCCGCATGCGCTTTGCCGATGGGTTAAGCCTGCAGGATCGATGTGAGGCCTATGCCAAACGCACCGATGTGATTGCCCTGTTTAATATGGCAATGGCCGGGGTGGATGTGATGATTGCACCGACCTTGCCGATGATGGCCCCCAAGATTGCCGAGGTCGAAGCCGATTTTGACCGGCTGAATGCCATGATGTTGCGCAATACATCCTATCTGAACCTGGTGGATGCCTGTGCGATGTCGATTCCGGTGCCGGT
>JBNKVZ010000053.1:0-25519 GCA_050299455.1 Thalassospira sp. | reverse complement strand
CACCCCGCTGGCAACGGCATCGAAGGGTGGAACATCGGTTAGAAGTTCGAGTTCCGGCGGTGTCAGGCCAAAGGCGGCGAGCATGGTGCGCGATGAATTGCCCGTACCGTTAAAGGCACGAATGCCTCCCCTGGAATCACAGGTGGCGATTGCCAGTTCATTGAGAATGCGGCGTTCCATCGCACCATCAATGATCCCGGTCAAGCGGGCGCGTTCAAGCAATCCGGCAAATGCCTCGTCGGAGGTGCATTGCAGGATGCAACGCATGTTTTCGCAAATATCATCGCCCAGGTCGTCATGCCCGTCACTTTTGATCAAGCGCTGGTATTTGTGACCACGCCAACAACATCTTCCAGATGTCGCGCGGCGAATATCCGGCTGAACGGTTTCGATATGTCCTTGATTTCGGCCGATCCCACGACTGATCAGTGTTTCATTTTCAGTTTACAAACGCTTGCAGGCTGACAGGCCTTTAATCGCCTGCCAGCCTGAAGTCAGCACATCAGGGGGTAAATCCCCGGTCGGGGTTGGGGAGTAACCAGGAATACGTCAGATATTCTGACCGCCGGAAACCTCGATACGCTGGGCATTGATCCAGCGATTGCCATCCCCTAGCAGGTTGGCAATCATGGGGCCGATATCATCGGGCACACCAACGCGACCCAATGTGGTCATATCGGCGAAAACCTTGTTCAAGTCCGGCATATCGCGAACGGCACCACCCAGAAAATCGGTTTCAATGGCGCCAGGTGCCACCGTATTCACCGCAATGCCGCGTGCCCCCAGTTCCTTTGCCAGATAAAGGCTGAGGATTTCGACAGCGCCTTTGACTGCGGAATAGGCCGAAAAACCCGGATAGGAAACCCGCGTCAAACCCGATGATAGATTGACAATACGCCCGCCATCGGCCAGCAGCGGCAACAGCGCCTGGGTCAGAAAGAAAACCCCTTTGAAATGCACATTCACCAGCCGGTCGAACTGTTCTTCGGTAGTATTGGTAAAGGCAGCCATATCGCCATGCCCGGCATTATTAACAAGATGGTCAAAACTGTCGCGCTGCCAGGTTTTCTGTAATGCGCCGGTCAGCTGTTCAACAAAGGCGCCAAAACCGACAACATCGTCAACATCAAGCTGAAGGGCAACAGCCTTGCGGCCCAGTGCCGTAATTTCGGCAATAACGGCATTGGCGTCGCTTTCGCGGCTTTGATAGGTGATGATGACATCATTGCCGCTGCGCGCAATGGCAAGGGCAGTGTTGCGGCCAAGGCCACGGCTAGCGCCGGTAACAAGTGCAATTTTTGACATGGGGGTCTCCATCGTCTGGTTGGGATGCGTTCTTCTACGCCCGATACTCCTGCCCGTCGTTGCCGGAACCTCCTGTTGGTTAGCCTATTCCTCCAATCGTATTTACGGTGCCCCAAAACCGGCGTAAGCTTTGCCCATGACAAATACATTGCTTCATATCGTTCGGGCCTTTACGCAGTCACATGCCAATGCCGTCGGCCTTGCCCAAACCCCCATTAGAGGGTTAACCACCATTTGCACCAGCAAGCCTGGTGGGCTTGATTATGCCATTTCCCGCCCACTGGTCTGTCTGGTGCTGCAAGGTAGTAAACAGGTCACCATGGGCGCGCACATCGTGACATTGTGCGCTGGTGATACATTGCTGATTACGGCCGATGTGCCCACCGTCAGCCAGATCATTCAGGCCAGCGCCGATCAACCCTATCTGTCTCTGGTGCTTGACCTTGACCATGCGGTGATTGCCGATCTGGTTTTGCAAATGGACCAGCAGGGGAACGGCAATGACAGTGCCGTTCAGGTAACACCAACCGAACCCGATGTTGCCGATTGTGCCCATCGGCTTTTTAAAATTTGCGACCGACCGGAAACCATTGCCATGCTGTATCCGCAACTGGTGCGCGAACTGCATTACTGGCTGCTTAGCGGTGCGCTTGGCCCCGCCATTCGTCAGCTTGGCTGGCCCGAAAGCCACACCCGGCGCATTGCCCGGGCCATTGCCCTGTTACGATCGAATTATCATGAAACCGTCACGGCAGACAGGCTGGCCGCTGTTGCGGGCATGAGCCCGTCTTCGTTTTATCATCACTTTCGCGCTGTAACCGCGCTATCACCGCTGCAATTTCAAAAACAGATTCGCCTGATCGAGGCACGCCGCATGGTCATGTTCGAAGGCATAACAGCAAGCAGTGCCGCCTATGCTGTTGGTTATGAAAGTGTTTCCCAGTTTACCCGCGAATATCGCCGCATGTTCGGCCTGCCCCCGGCACAGGACCGTGATGCGCAGCTTTCCGGCCCCCGCGTCCGCGCAGCCGAATAAATTGGCTTCACACTCAGGAATCCCGCAAAACTGGCACAATGTTTACAAAGCACCAAAGCGCAACCAGAAAAGCCGGGATGTATGCCGGTAAGCCCGATTATCGCCAAGAATGAACCGCACGGCGATCAACAGTTTCAGGGACAATGCCGCGTGCCGCGTTCGAGACATGGTCCATCACGTTACACGCTGCAACATCAAGCTGACGGTTTGACATGCGCTGATGGCGTTGATCAAACACGGCTTTGCGGCCTTCGACCTTGGCGGGATGACCGGTGACTTCCTGGCCGTTGATAAAGGCTTCACGTTCCAGCCAGTCCAGTGTCAGGCTGGTAAGGTTGAGGCGCAAAATATCCCCGTCACGCAGATAACCAATGCCGCTACCGGTGAAGGCTTCGGGCACCATATGGCCGATACAGGCCCCTTTGGTGACGCCGGAATAACGGCCATCCGTGATCAGCATGCTGGAGGCTTCGAGGATGCGATGATGCCGCAGATTTTGCGAGGGCGAGAACATTTCGGGCATGTCGCATAGGCCTCTGGCCCCTGCCCACCAATGACAAAGGCGAATGATAAATATCCTTGGGCGAGCATGTCGCGTGACGTCATTTCCGTGCTGACATCGCCGCCATTGCGTTTTACCACGGCCTTAATCAGTGCCGGGTCAACGCCATCGGTTTTCATTAAGCGATCCACCAGGTCGGGGGATGCGAAGTCATCGTTGCAGACATGTTCGTTTTCATAATAACGGACAATGAAAACATGATCGTTAAAGTGGTTTAGCAAATGATCGCTCATACCCGATGTTTTAACGGCACAATTTTCAAAAAAGCTGCCGGTAATGACATCGACGCCGGAACGTTGACGTACCGGTGTTGCGCGAATGACGGATTTGTCACCCAATGACACATCAATCGGCTGATCCAGCCCGGTAATTCGCTCTGCCCAGGTTTTTCCCAAAATCGTCGGGGCATCAAGGTCCATCGCCACGCCAAGGTCAGACAGGATGCGATAAATGCTTTCCATGCCCCGGTTTTGGCCCTGCGCCATTTGCTGGGCCAGGACAAAGGTATCGCGGTTTTCCGTCAGGCTGTGGGCAAAAACCTCGGGCACGGGGGTTTCGGTTCGGACAGCCTGATAATCATCAATCGTGATATCGAACCCGGCATGGCGCATCATGAAAGGCAGATGCAGTAACATGTTGCTGCTGGACCCGGTGGCGTTATGCACCCGGACAAAATTGGCAAAATTCGCCTTGAGCAAATTGCCAATCGCATATTCGGGGCGATTGAAGACTGAAAACAGGGTATCCACCCCGCTGGCAACGGCATCGAAGGGTGGAACATCGGTTAGAAGTTCCAGTTCCGGCGGTGTCAGGCCAAAGGCGGCGAGCATGGTGCGCGATGAATTGCCCGTGCCGTTAAAGGCACAAATGCCGCCCTTGGAATCACAGGTGGCCGTTGCCAGCTCATCGAGAATGCGGCGTTCCATCGCGCCATCAATAACGCCGATCAAGCGGGCGCGTTCGAGCAATCCGGCAAAGGCCTCGTCAGAGGTGCATTGCAGGATGTAGCGCATGTTTTCGCGAATATCACCGCCTAAATCGTTATGCCCGGCGGCGTCGGCATCATGGGCAACCTGGTCAAGCAGGCGACGGGTCCCTTCGGGAATTTCGCCGCCCTTTAACACATGGGCCGGGGCAAAAACGGCCCAGACCGGTGCCTGATCACCGCGATGGGCGCGTGCCCGGTCCGCCGCGGCCAGCCCGGCCACCACGGCAGAGGGGGATTTATCACACCCGGCAATGACATAGGCCGCATGATAGCTGTGCCCCTCGAATGTGATATTCACCGCAGTTGCCGTGGTATTGCGTGATGCCAGTGAATAGCTTTGACCGATATTGTTTTGCGCTGTGCCATCACAAATGACGGGCACATGAAACAAAAACGGGACCCCGCCTTGCTCCCAAATGCGCAGGGCGGCCATCAAGGCGTGGGGGCGATCCAGTAAATGGGCGGGATGGTCCGGTGCGCCGGCAATAATGGCGACGCGTGGGCGATTTTCCACCAGCCGGCCGACCACATCGCGAATTTCGGGCACATTGAATTGGCGCTGTTTGACCAGGGCCGGGTTTTCATTGGCCGCATCCCTTAATAGGCGCACAACCGTGATGGGCTGATTTGCCAGTCCCTGAATGCAATCGCGGTAAGGGTTGGCTTTTTCTTTAATAACAACCGGTTCGTTATGATTTGGCAGACGGGACATTATGACGGGCTCATCATTCAGGCGTTGCGGGAAAGGTCGGCAAAAGACAGGAAGGGCCGCACTGTAAAAACAGGATTGTGCGAACTGGCCGATCAGCCAGCGCGACAATCATGAACCGTCTTATACCAGTCCGCCATCAACGATAAAGCTTTGTGATGAACAGGCCGACGAAACATCGGATGCCAGAAACAGCACCATCTGTGCCACATCATCGCCAATCAACCGGCGTTTAACACATTGTTGTTGCTGAATAGTGGCTTCATCTTCGGGTGATATCCACAAATCAAGCTGGCGTTGCGTGATAATACAGCCCGGAATAACCGTATTGACGCGAATGCCATCGGCCCCCCAATCGCGCGCCAGGGCACGCGTCATGCCGACAATGCCCGCCTTTGCAGTTTCATAGGCCACCAGGTTGGGCAGGCCCATTAAATAGCTGACGGAGCTGAAATTGATAATGCTGCCGCGCCCCTGCTCTGCCATTGCCGGGGCCACGGCGCGCGCGCAAAAATATTGATGTGACAAATTGACATCAAGTTTGTCACGCCATTCCTCGGGCCCGGTTTCGGCGGGGGTATGGCGGTCATCCCGTGCGGCATTGTTTACCAGCACATCAATCGTGCCAATTTCATTGGCCAATTTGGCAATGGCATCGGGAATCGCCTTTTGATCGCGTAGATCCAGGGACGTGAAAACCGGGCGAACGGCGTGTTCCGTTTCAATTTTGTCGCATAAGGTCATGGCGGCAGAATCGTCGATGTCAAAAAAGCCGACCTTTGCCCCCTGGGCGCAAAATGAGCGCACAATGGATGCGCCAATTCCCGATGCACCGCCGGTGACCAGCACCGATTTCCCGTTCAAATCATGATAGGTGGCAGACATGACGTTCCCCATTTCCAGTTTATTTTTCTACATAAATTAAATACTGCATTGCAACATGCGTATCGGGCAAAACTTTCAATTAAAGGTTACTAACTTTGGCGATATAAGCCTCAATGTTGTTATTTTTTAATTTAGAACCTAAAAAAAATTTGACAGGAGACATGCAACCCGTCAACATTTTTTCAACAACAAAAATAAATGTCATCCAAGGCAATTTTATTCAGGGAAGAAACAGATGAAAAAGCTCCTCTCCTCGGTCGCCTTTGCGGGCGCCGTCTTGTTATCGACACATGCATTTGCCGCCGATATGATTGTCGGGGTCAGCTGGTCCAACTTTCAAGAAGAACGCTGGAAAACCGATGAAGCGGCCATTGTGAAGGCCCTTAAGGCTGCCGGGGCAGATTATATCAGTGCCGATGCCCAAAGCTCTCCGAGCAAGCAGCTCAGTGACATTGAAAGCCTGATTTCGCGCGGGGCAGATGCGATTATTGTGCTGGCACAGGATTCCGCATCAATTGGTGCGGCTGTGAACCAGGCCATTAACGAAGGCATTCCGGTTGTGGGCTATGATCGGCTGATTGAAGACCCGAACGCCTATTATATTACCTTTGACAACAAGGAAGTGGGCCGTTTGCAGGCCGAGGCGGTTTTTGCCAAACAGCCCAAGGGAAATTACGTTTTCATCAAGGGGGCCCCGACCGACCCGAATGCCGATATCCTGCATCAGGGCCAGTTGGAAGTTTTGCAATCCGCCATTGATAGCGGGGATATCAAGGTTGTTGGCGAGGCCTATACCGAAAGTTGGCAGCCTGCCATTGCCCAGCGCAATATGGAACAGTTTCTGACGGCGGCCGATAACAAGGTTGATGCCGTTGTGGCCTCCAATGACGGCACTGCCGGTGGGGCGATTGCCGCCCTTGCCGCCCAGGGGATGCAGGGTATTCCGGTTTCCGGGCAGGATGGCGACCATGCGGCGCTGAACCGTGTGGCATTGGGTACCCAAACCGTATCGGTGTGGAAAGATGCGCGCGAGCTTGGCAAGCGTGCTGCCGAAATTGCTGTCGAACTGGCAAAAGGCACCAAACTTGGCGATGTGGAAGGGACGCAGGATTGGACCAGCCCGAATGGCGCTGTCATGAAGTCCTATTTCTTAAAGCCCGTTGCCATTACCCAGGATAATCTCAATACCGTGATTGATGCGGGCTGGGTCAGCAAGGATGTCGTGTGCAAAGGCGTTGAAAGCGGCAAGGTCGCAGCCTGCGACTAAGCCTTTTTTCTTCTTTCGACCTTGCGAAACCACGGGGCCGGTATGGTTGCCACACCGGCCCTGCTGCCTGACGAGCATATCAAATGACACAGCTTTTCGCCAAAATGGAAATTGACCGCCGCCTGGTGGGTCTGGCGGCGGTGCTGCTGATTATCTGGATTGGCTTTGACATCGCTTCTGGCGGGCGTTTTATCACCCCGCGCAATATTTTTAACCTGTCGGTTCAAACCGCCTCGGTCGCGGTTATGGCCTGCGGCATGGTGCTGATCATTGTCACCCGCCATATTGACCTTTCTGTCGGCTCCATCCTGGGGGTGCTGGCGATGATCATGGGGGTAATTCAGGCCGATATTCTGCCCCAGTTTCTGGGCTATAATGCCCCTATGACCTGGATCATCACCTTGTTTGCCGGTGTGGTGATTGGTGCCGTGATTGGCGGTATTCAGGGGGCCGCGGTGGGCTATCTTGGGGTGCCCGCCTTTATTGTCACCCTGGGCGGCCTTTTGGTATGGCGCGGGGCGGCATGGTGGGTAACACAGGGCCGCACGGTTGCACCGCTCGATGCCAATTTTATGCTGTTGGGCGGCGGTATTTATGGCACGATTGGCGCAAGCTGGAGCTGGGTTGTCGCGGTTCTTGCGATTTGTGCCATCATCTATAGTGCGGTGATGAACCGAAAACGCCGGCTGGCCTTTGAATTCCCGGTTAAGCCGGTTTGGGCCGAATGGACCAATGTTTGCATCATGGCTGGTTTGGTGCTGGTCGGCATTATCACCCTGAATGCCTATATGCTGCCCAAACGCGCGGCAGAGAGAATTCTGGAAAGCCGGGGCATTCCGGTGACACTGGAAAACCTTGAAATTTCACATGGTATTGCCATTCCGTTGCTGATTGTCGCCCTGGTGGCCATTGTCCTGACCATTGTGGCAAAGCGCACCCGTTTTGGACGTTACGTTTTTGCCATTGGCGGCAACCCGCAGGCCGCAGCCCTGGCCGGGATCAATGTGAAACGCATGACGGTGGCGGTTTTTGCCCTGATGGGGGTTCTATGCGCCATTAGTGCCGCTATTTCATCGGCACGGTTGCAATCGGCGGGCAATGACCTTGGCACGCTTGATGAACTTCGGGTGATTGCAGCGGTGGTGATTGGTGGCACATCCCTTGCCGGGGGGCTGGGGACCATTTATGGCGCCCTGATTGGGGCGTTGGTGATGCAAAGCCTGCAAAGCGGGATGGCCTTGCTTGGGGTTGATACATCCTTGCAAAGCATTGTGATCGGTTTGGTGCTTGTTCTTGCTGTTTTTAGCGACAAGTATTTCCACCGTCGTTACAGCGACCCCAGTGCTTAAAGGAGACCGGAAAATGTCAGAGAGTAATGCCGGTAAAAATCCGCTTGTTGAAATGCGCGATATCCATCTGAGCTTTGGCGGGGTCAAGGCTGTGGATGGTGTTTCGGTGGATTTGTATCCTGGCGAGGTTGTTGGGGTGCTGGGCCATAACGGGGCCGGGAAATCAACCCTGATCAAGGTTTTGGCCGGTGCCTATACGCCAGATAGCGGCCAGATCATTGTCGATGGGCGCGAAGCGAAAATTGAAAATGCGCGCGATGCCCGCGACAATAAAATCGAGACCATTTATCAAAACCTGGCCCTGGCCGATAATCTTGATGCGGCGCAAAACCTGTTTTTGGGGCGGGAAATTGTCACCAAGGCCGGGTTTTTAGATGATGCGGCGATGGAACATAAGGCCCGCGAAGTGCTGCATCGGTTAAACCCGAATTTCAAAAAATTCAATGCCCCGGTTGCCGCACTCTCGGGCGGACAAAGACAGGCGGTTGCCATTGCACGCGCCCTTCTGTTCGAGGCCCGCATTCTGATCATGGATGAACCCTGTGCCGCCCTGGGGGTGGAAGAAACCCGCATGGTGGGCGAACTGATTGACCAGCTTAAAAAGGATGGCTTGGGCATTTTGCTGATCAGCCATGATTTGCACGATGTTTTTGATTTGTCGGATCGTTTGCATGTCATGAAAAATGGGCAGCTGGTTGGCACGGTACGTACGGCCGATGTTACCCATGATGATGTGTTGGGCATGATCATTTTAGGGAAAATGCCCGAACATTTAATGCATCTGGCGGGCCCTGGCGCCACCAACATTCCGGCCTCCGCCTGATTTTTGGTCATATCAGCGCGGTTTAGGGCCCCTTCGGGTTCGCTCAATGTCCCCCATATTGGGCGAACCCGCTTTTCCTTTTTGTTGGCACTGATAAGCAATCCGCCCGTTGTGCCAATTGCCAAATGGCCTTTGCCCATATAACAATCATCGTTATTGGATCAGTCGATCCCACACCGGATTTATGGCCAAAGCCACCCTGATTTTGTTCCTCAGTTCACAGGCCCCTGCATGAGCCGTCGTCCCGCCCCTGATATTCCGCGTCAACCGTCCCAGATTGCGATTTTGCGCTATTTACGGCTGCATGGCCCGGTTGCCCGCATTGATATTGGCACGGCGACCGGCTTAAGCCCGGCCTCTGTGACTTCGCTGACGGCCGATTTGATTGCCCAGGGGCTGGTACAGGAAATTCAAAGTAATTCTTCGGGCCATCATGACGCATCAAACGGCACCCCTGATCCTGCCGGGGCCAGCGCGGGGGGCGGGTCTGCTTCCGGTGGGGGCAATGCGCGGGGGCGGCCGAAGGTGTTGCTCGATCTGGTGCTGGGATCGGCTTATGTTATCGGTATTAAGATTACGATCAATCTGATCGAAATTGCGCTGGGGAATTTCAAGGGCGACATCGAGCGCATGAGCGCGCACCGCATTTACACCCGTGACCTTGATGATCAATCGCTGATTACAACATTGTGCCAGCTGATTGATGATTTTATTGCCGATAACAAGGACATCGTGGCGCAAAAGCCCGCCGGGATCAGTATTGCCCTGCAAGGTGTTGCCGATAATAACAGCGGCGAAATCATGTGGTCCCCTGCCCTGCGCCATCGCCAAGTCGCAGTGACAGAGCCCCTGCGCCAACGTTACGGCGGGCTGGTGATGATGTCGAACGATGCCAATTGCATTGCAACGGCCATCACGCAAAATACCGCCCTGCATGATGGCGGTGATTTTGCCGTGATTATGCTGGGTTATGGCATTGGCATGGGGCTGGTTTTAAACGGGGCGGTTTATAATGGCCCATTTGGCGCTGCTGCGGAATTTGGGCATATGAAATATCAGCCCGATGGCCCGTTGTGCAATTGTGGCAAGCGCGGCTGCCTTGAGGCCTATATTGGCGATTATGCCATCCTGCGTGATGCCAGTGCGCTGACGGATCTGCCAAGTGACAGCACAATCACCAACCGTTTGCATCCCAGCGAGCCTCAAATGATGGAGCTGGTGGAAAAGGCACGTAATGGAAATGAAGAATTTGCCGATTTGTTTCGCCATGCCGGCAAGGTGCTGGGCTATGGCATTGCCAACCTGATCGCCCTGCTTGGCCCGGAGCGGATTTTTATCACCGGGTCGGGCGCCCGCGCGTTTGACCTGATGGCCCCCGACCTGCACCGTAGCCTGGAGGATGCCCAGGTGCCGGAATTACGGCGCGGTCCGCAAATTGTTCATTTGCCGTGGGATAAGGACTTCGCCATTCAAGGCGCAATCGGCCAATGCTTGCTGCGTTACGATGAAAACATGTTTGTCGCGCGGTCATAATGTGCCGGCGGCGCTTGCCTGTCGGTCCGTCCTTTTGACGGGGCTGATCACCTGGGCGAATATGGTTAAGAACGTCGTATAATAACTTGAGAAATAACGAACTAATTGTCGCTCCCATCGTCAAGTTTGCCCTCGGCCGCCTTGAAATAATACTGGCTGGCAACCAGCCATCCCTTTAACGGGCGCAGCGGCGGAATACATGTCAGCAGTAAAAACGGCAGCGTTGTTACCAGATGCACCCAATAGGGTGCCTGATAGGCAAGCTCGATCCAAAGCCCCATGATCAACGAGGGAACGCAGGCAAAACATATAACGAAAAAGGCGGGTCCATCCGCCGGGTCGGCAAAGGAAAAGTCCAGATCGCAATAATCGCATTTATCCGCGATTGTCAGAAACCCGGAAAATAAATGCCCCTCCCCACAGCGCGGGCAGCGCCCTCGAATGCCAACGCCGACGGGGCGCAAGGGCGGCCATTCATCATCATTTAGCATCGTCATTTCTCTGATCTCCTACATTGTATGGGCAATGTATGGTTTTATGCTGACGCTCAAGGTCGTTTGGTGCTCGTGATGATTTATGCTTGATTCAAAAGGATTTATGGTTTTTTTTCAGAATGTTATAGCTTGAATTAAATCAACTTACCGAAGTTGAATTGCAATCATAGGTAGACATATCATAAACAAACCCATTGTTGTATGTCTTTTTATGATAGGGTATGCGTGCAATTTATCCATACAATGAGGGGCGTATGTGGAATCCGTGGGTTAAAGAAAATGCCCGGCTGAAATATCTTGGGATCGTTGATGCATTAGAGGAAGACATTAACAATGGTCTTGTTGCGCAGGGCGAACGCCTGCCCTCGCAGCGTGCCATTGCCGAGGCGGTTGGCGTGGACCTGACGACGGTTACACGCGCCTTTAACGAGGCGCGAAAACGCCATTTGGTGGAGGCAAGCCCCGGGCGGGGCACCTTTATTCGTAACGGCGTTGAAGTTACCGGCGTGGTCAATGACCGGCTGCCGCTTGTTGACATGAGCATGAACACCCCGCCGCAACTGCCGCAGATGAATTTTCGCCGTTTATTTGCGCAGGGCATGTCCGATATTTTGTCGAGCAAAACGGGTTTATTGAACCTGCAATATCAGGAAAGCCGGGGGGCCGAATTTGACCGGATCGTGGCGGCGGATTGGCTGTCGTCCCGTCTTGGTGATGTGACGCCCGACTGCGTTTTGCTGACAGCCGGGGCGCAGATTGCGCTTTATGCGCTTTGCGATCTGTTAACGCAGCGCGGCGATGTGCTTGCCGCCGGGAACCTGACATATCCCGGCCTCAAGGCGGTGGCGTTAAGACGGGGGTTGCATCTGGTGGGGCTGAGGATGGATCAGCACGGCATTATCCCGGATGCCTTTGAAAAAGCCTGTATTGAAGAGCGGCCAAAGGCGATTTATCTGGTGCCCAATATCGACAATCCGACAACCGCGACATTGCCGTTAGACCGCCGGGCGGCGATTGCCCGGATCGCACGGAAATATCATGTCGCAATTATCGAAGATGACCCCTATTGGCCGTTACTGGATGATGATAGCAATCGTGCCATTGCCGGTATTGCCGGAGACATCACCTGGCATATCGCCACCCTGTCAAAATGTGCCAGCCCGGCCCTGAGAATTGCCTATATTGTCGCCCCTGACACCCTGCAGGCCCAAAAACTGGCGGCCATATTGCGCACATCCATCCTGATGGTGCCGTCATTGATGGCTGCCCTGGCAAGCCGCTGGATCGTGGAGGGTGTTTTGCACGACCTGACGGCCGCCATTATTGCCGAAAATACCGCCCGACAGGCCCTTGCCAAAGCCGAACTGGGCCGAAACTTTAGCGCCAATCCGAACGGGCATCATATCTGGATGAACTTACCGGCACATTGGTCCGCCGACAATTTTGCCCGCCAGGCGGAGCTTGCCGGTGTGGCCGTGGTGCCGGCATCGGCATTTGCCATTGGTCACAGCACTGAAAATGCCGTTCGCATTTCGCTGGGTGTTAGCCCGGACCGTGAAACCCTGACGGCTGGCCTGCGACGATTGGCCCAGCTTCACGACCCGGACATGTTTTCTGCCCGCACCATTGTTTAAAGCGTTTTAGCGCCTGGTTGCCTAAAGCGCGGCGGATCATATAGATCGATATGCTGTGCAATCTCCTTTCCGGGAGATTGCACATGCCACGATTTTATCAGACCTATTTGTAAATTTCCGCAAGGTCGGCCAGGTCCCAGTTGCCGCCAGACAATATGGCGCACACTTTTTCGTCCGGGCGCACCTTGATCGACCCGGCCAGCAAGGCCCCCACACCGATGGATGCGGCGGGTTCTGCAATCAGTTTTGCATCCTTGGCAAGGCTGCGCATGCCGGCAATAATATGCTCGTCTTCAACAAGGACGATTTCATCGACATATTTTTCGATAATGGGAAACGGGTTCTGACCGGGAACGCTGATCCTTAACCCATCGGCGATGGTATCTTTTAACGGCAGAGACGTCCGTTTTTTGTTCAGGCGGCTTTGGAAATATTTCGGCGTCAAGGCAGGTTCCGCGCCGATCACGCGGACGGACGGTTTTGTTTCCTTGATGGCTGTTGCCACACCGGAAATCAGCCCGCCGCCACCAACCGGGACAATAACCGTGTCAACATCTGCCAGATCTTCCAGAATTTCGCACGCCATCGTGCCCTGGCCTGCCATGACCATCGGATCTTCAAATGCATGAACGGGGACAAAGTTGTTCTCTGCCGCGATTTCATACACTCTTTTCCAGCGTGCGGCAGTATCGCCATCAAACAGAATGACCTCAGCGCCCAGCGCCTTGGTATTTTCGATTTTGATCTTGGGGGATGTGACCGGCAGAACCAATATCGCCTTCACGCCCAGCATGCGTGCGGCATAAGCAAGCCCTTGCGCGTGATTGCCAGAAGAGGTTGCAATAATCCCGTTGGCAGTTTCTTCACGCGGCAAGGACAGGGCCTTGTTCAAGGCACCGCGAATTTTAAAAGCGCCGGTAATCTGAAGCGTTTCCGGCTTGAGATATAGCTGGCAGCCCACCTGGGGTTCAATTTTATCCGCCTGCAAAAGCGGTGTATGCCGGATATGGGGTTTCAGGCGTTCGCGGGCTTCGTGGATATCCTGGATTGTCGGGTAGTTGCGCATGACCATCACTCAAAAAAAGGAAAAAAGGTGCCGATATTCTTATCGATTGCGTTCAGATAAATCTGTTTTGCGGTCGTATTGTCCTGAATGGCCATACCGGTGGAATCGAAAATCGTGATTTCGTCTTCGCTTTCGCGCCCGGCTTTTTGCCCCAGCAATATCTCGCCAATTTCGGCGTGGATGTCGTCTTGTGTGATAATGTTGTTTTCCAACGCATGCCAAGTTTCGCCCTTTTGACAGCATTGCGACACTGAATCGACCACCACTTTGGCATTGCGAAAGATTTCGGGATCAAGTTCCTGCTTGCCAGGGGCATCTGTGCCAATCGCGACAATATGGGTCCCGGGTTTGACCCAGGATGCTTCAACAAGGTCCCCTTTGCCGCGCGTTGTTGTCACAAGGATATCAGCCTGCTCGACCGCTTCCTTTTTGGAATTGGCGGCAATGACCGGGATGTCAAATTCCTGCTCAATCTCTGTTTTGAAGCGCAACAGGTTTTCGGGTGTGCGGCTCCAGGCGTGGATTTCGTCATTTTTCATGACTTCTTTAAGCGAGCGTATCTGCATCCTGGCCTGATTGCCTGTGCCAATGCAGGTTATCTTGCGGGCATTTTTACGCGCCAGCATTTTCACTGACACAGCGCCTGACGCACCGGTTCTCAACCCCGTGATCAGGCTGCCATCCATGATGCAAATCAGCGCACAGCTTTGTGCATCAAATAACAGAATGGTGCCCATGCTGGCGGGCAGACCATATTGATCAGGATTATCGGTAAATCCGCCGGAATGCGCCTTCATGGAAATGTTTTCATTCAGCTTGGAATAACACAGCTTGAAATCGATCTCGCCACGATGGTCCGGTAATTTGATGCCGATATAATTCGGTTGTATCACGTCTTTGTTGCTAAAGGCCTTATAGGCCTCTTCAACGGCAGGGATCACATCCGCCATTTCGACCAGCTGGCTGACATCATTTTTTTTCAGCAGAAGTGTTTTCATCAAAATACCTTAATATCCTATCGCTCGTCGTCGATGTGACCCACATGCTAGCGGTACTGTGTTTTCGGCAGGAAGATGCATTATGAGCCGATTTTCATCAGAGAATTCTTGCGCCATATCTTCCCAATAAAATGCCGAAAGCCATCCCGCTTTCCCAATTTTATGGCTACGTTCGGCCCGCGGGCGACATTTCCTGTCGATGATGAAGGGTTTCGTGGCCAAATTTTCAGGCAAAATGCAACCCCGACCAAATCTTGTGCTGTCAGACATATAAATAAGAAACAATCGAGCCGCCGATCCTCCCCACTTCCCCACAGCAAGCTGACGCGCGGTCTTGATATGTGGTATATTACCCGTCCCAGATGAGACATGACCGACAGGCCAATGGCTGCCGGTCATGAAATACAGGTGACGCACCAAATAAGTGGTGTTGAACGGGATTGATCGTTCTGTCTTTGATGCGCACGTCCCTTTGCCAGTGACCATATTCTTGCCAGACTTTTCCCGAAATGATGTTGAGGAATTGTCGGCTCCCCTGTTCCAATCTGGCACCATCAACACCATCTTATCGGATAGATTTTTGCCCTACCGGCAATATCATCGATAAAAACTATCAAAAAATAAAAAAATAACTATTTTACCTATATATCAGATTGGAGGTACAGTCATTTCAAGCCAAACAACCCCATTCACCACCCTGAAAAACACAACATTCGCAATTCTTTAGTCAAATATTCACCTGGATGTAAACGCGATGTGCTCAGGCCCTGATATTGATGCCACGCGTTTACGAAATCACTGATCTATCAGGTTTTTGAACAGATTACCGTTCGGGAACAGGCCTAACCCGCAGATCCCAAACGATATTTTTTTCAAGTTAACCTGGTTACGCCACAAAATAGCAAACTTCTCAGCCATCAACGGAGAGAGACATGGACGGAAACGCAACAGCAGGAAAATGCCCGGTCATGCATGGCGGTCAAACCGCCCTGGGCACCACAGTAATGGACTGGTGGCCCAATGCCCTGAATTTCGACATTCTTCATCAGCATGATGCCAAAACCAATCCGCTTGGTCAGGATTTTGACTATCATGAAGAACTGAAAAAGCTTGATGTCGAAGCCCTGAAAAATGACCTTCGCCAGCTGATGACCGAAAGCCAGGAATGGTGGCCGGCAGACTGGGGCAGCTATGTTGGCATGTTCGCCCGTGTCGCCTGGCATGCCGCAGGTTCCTATCGTTTGGCCGATGGTCGCGGCGGCGGCGGGACGGGCAACCAGCGTTTCGCGCCGCTGAATTCCTGGCCCGATAACGTGAATACCGACAAAGGCCGTCGTCTGCTGTGGCCGATCAAAAAGAAATACGGCAACAAAATTTCCTGGGCCGACCTGATCATTCTGTCAGGCACCATTGCCTATGAAGTTGCCGGTTTGAAAACCTTTGGTTTTGGCTTTGGCCGTAAAGACATTTGGCATCCGGAAAAAGACGTTTACTGGGGTGCTGAAAAAGAATGGCTGGCACCGAGCGATGGCCGTTATGGCGATGTCGCAAAACCGGAAACCATGGAAAACCCGCTTGCTGCCGTGCAGATGGGCCTGATCTATGTGAACCCGGAAGGTGTTAACGGCCAGCCGGACCCGATGAAAACCGCCGCCCAGGTGCGTGAAACCTTTGCCCGTATGGCAATGGATGACGAAGAAACCGCAGCCCTGACCGCCGGTGGCCACACCATTGGTAAAAGTCATGGTAATGGCGATGCCGCCAATCTGAGCGCCGAACCCGAAGCCGCCGATGTGACCGCACAGGGCATGGGCTGGATGAACACCAAGGGTCGTGGCATTGGCCGTGACACCGTTGTTTCCGGTATCGAAGGTGCCTGGACCAAAAACCCGACCCAGTGGGATATGGGCTGGTTTGACCTGCTGTTCGGCTATGAATGGGAACTGACCAAAAGCCCGGCAGGCGCATGGCAGTGGAAACCGGTCGACATTAAAGAAGAAGACATGCCGGTCGATGTCGAAGACCCGTCGATCCGTTGCATGCCGATGATGACCGATGCCGACATGGCAATGAAGGTTGATCCGACCTATAACGCGATCTGCCAGAAATTCATGCAGGACCCGGAATATTTCTCGGAAACCTTTGCCCGTGCGTGGTTCAAACTGACCCACCGTGACATGGGTCCGAAGGCCCGTTATTTCGGCCCGGATGTACCGAGCGAAGATTTGATCTGGCAGGACCCGATCCCGACCGTGGATTACACCCTGTCGGACAGCGAAATTGCCGATCTGAAGGCAAAATTGCTGAATTCCGGGCTGACCAGTGCCGAACTGATCAATACCGCCTGGGATAGTGCACGGACCTATCGTGGTTCGGACATGCGTGGTGGTGCCAATGGTGCCCGCATCCGTCTGGCCCCGCAAAAGGATTGGGAAGGCAACGAACCCGACCGTCTGGCAAAGGTTTTGAAAACCCTGGAAGGTATTCAGGCCGGGCTGGATAAAAAGGTTTCGATCGCAGACCTGATCGTCCTTGGCGGTAGTGCTGCGGTTGAAAAGGCCGCCCATGATGCCGGTGTCAATATCACCGTTCCGTTTACCGCGGGCCGTGGCGATGCCACCGAGGAGATGACCGATGCGGACAGCTTTGACGTTCTTGAGCCGCTGGCGGATGGTTTCCGCAACTGGCTGAAGAAGGACTATGTTGTTTCGGCAGAAGAAATGCTGCTGGACCGTGCCCAGCTTCTGGGCCTGAGTGCACCGGAAATGACGGTTCTGGTTGGCGGTATGCGCGCCCTGGACACCAATTATGGTGCCACCAAACATGGTGTCTTTACCGACCGTCCGGGCAAGCTGACGAATGACTTTTTCGTCAATCTGACCGACATGGCCTATAACTGGAAACCGGCAGGTCAGAACCTGTATAATATCGTGGATCGCAAAACCGGCGATACCAAATGGACCGCAACCCGCGTTGATCTGGTATTTGGTTCCAACTCGATCCTGCGTTCCTATGCCGAGGTTTATGCCCAGGACGATAACCTTGAAAAATTCGTCAAGGATTTCGTCGCCGCCTGGACCAAGGTGATGAATGCCGACCGTTTTGATTTGCAGTAATCCTGCAACAGACTGAGATAGCGGGCCATTTGGCCTTACATCCGAACACCCCCGGTTTTATTGCCGGGGGTGTTTTTGTTTGTCGGCACGGCAAAACGATTTAGAATATCCGTCTTGATCAACAGGGCGTAGCCATATGCTGCACATTGCGAAACACGCCGAGAAGCTGATGGGGATGTCGCCGGAAATCTGGCAACGTCATACCAATCCTTGGAGCGGTTGGAGCCGCGTTGCCGCCCTGCCCCTGATCAGCCTTGCCGTTTGGAGCCGCATTTGGATTGGCCCCTGGGCCTTGCTGCCGGTTGCTGGGGCGCTGTTGTGGTTATGGGTTAATCCCCGGCTGTTTTCACCGCCTGATGATACCGATAACTGGATGTCCCAGGGGGTGCTGGGGGAACGGGTTTGGTTGAACCGCCAAAAAATCCCGATCCCGCAACATCATCTTCGTATGGGCCATATCCTTAATACCATTTCTGCCCTGGCGACCTTTTTGTGGCTGTTTGGGCTAATCTGGCTTGAGGTTTGGCCAACCCTGTTTGGCATGTGCGTCATCATGCTTGCCAAGCTGTGGTTTATCGACCGCATGGTCTGGCTTTATAAAGACATGCGCCCCCATCACCCTGAATATGCCAGTTGGATGAAACACCGGGATAAACAGGTGATGTGAGCCTTCTTGCGTTTGTCAGACATATTCGTTTAACGCGCCATCGACAATGACCTGTGTTTGACCTGCACTACAAAGCTCCAGCCGGGCGCGCACCCGGTAGACATCGTGTAACAGGGCCTCGGTAATGACATCCTGTGTTGGGCCGCCTGCGACCAGGGTGCCATTTGCAATCACCAATGTATGATCGGCATATCGCAGCACATCGTTAAGGTCGTGCAAGGCCATCATCACCAGCATGTTGCGTTTTTTGGCAAGGCTGCGCATGAGGGCCAGGATCTGGTGGCTGCGGCTCAGATCAAGGGCAGATGTTGGTTCATCTAGCAGTAAAACATTCGGGTCGCGCACCAATGCCTGCGCAATACTGACAAGCTGCATTTGCCCGCCGCTTAATTCGCCAACCGGGCGATTGGACAGGTCCAGAATGCCCAGCAAAGCCAGGGTCTGATCAACAATTTCCATATCGCGCGATGAAACATGCCAGTCCCCGCCCTGTTTTTTTGCCAGCAAAACCGCCTCATATACATTTAAGGCAACAGAAACCATCGTGTTTTGCGGCACATAACACATGCCATCCCGCGATTTTTCCAGGCTTTGGCCCTTATAGTAATAATCCACCTGGCCCGGCCCGGTAATCAGGCCGCAAATGCGTTTAAACAACGTGGATTTTCCTGCCGCGTTGGGGCCAACCACGGCAATCACGTCGCCGCTGCGAAACGGCCCGGCGGAAATATTGGAAAGTACGGTTTTTTTACCCAGTCGCGCACCAATCTGGTCAAGTGTAAGAACTACCATAGTTTTTTTGAATTCGTCAGAACAAGGGAAACAAAAAACGGAATACCGACCAGCGATGTCACAATGCCAATGGGCAAAATGGCGCCGGAAATCAGGGTTTTGCTGGCAACGGAACTGGCCGAAAGCAACAGCGCCCCTGCAAGGGCGGATGCCGGCAGGAAAAAGCGTTGATCTTCGCCGATCATCAGGCGGGCAATATGCGGCCCCACCAGGCCGACAAAGCCAATGGTCCCGACAAATGACACCGGAATAGCGGCAAGAAGACTGACCAGCATCATGGTTTCCAGGCGCAGCCTGCCAACACGAATGCCAAAGCTGGCAGCCTTTTCATCGCCCATGCGCATGGCGGTCATGGCCCAGGCCCGGGCAATAAAAATTGGCATCACGATTGCCAAAATGGCACAGACGACAAAAAATTTCGGCCAAGAGGCCTTGGTCAGGCTGCCCATTGTCCAGAACACAACGGCGGCTAACCCCTCGGACGAGGCCAGAAACTGCACAAGGGCCAACAGCGCGTTAAAGCTGAACACCATTGCAATACCCAGCAAAACGATGGTTTGGGTATTGGCCCCGCGCCGCATACTCAGCAGATGAATCACCAAGGCGGCCAGCATCGCCATGATAAAGGCGTTTACCGGCACCATAATGGCCGCTGCAACCGGCAAAACCGTAATGCTAAAGGCCAGTACCAGTGACGCGCCAAAGCCGGCGGCGGCTGAAATCCCCAGGGTAAAGGGGCTTGCCAGCGGATTGTTCAAAATGGTTTGCATTTGGGCCCCGGCAATGGCCAGGGCAGCGCCCACCACAACCGCCATTGCCGCAATTGGCAGACGGATGTCGCGCACCACAACTGAAATCTGGTCCGTGACATGGCCGGGCAAAAACAGGGCGCGTATTACATCCATCACGGGGATATTGGCCGGCCCTAGTGAAAGATCAAAACAGATGCTGACAAACAAGGCACTGCCAAGGCCTGCCAGTAACATTAAACGGCGACGGACAACATGCCGATAATGTTGCCCGCCGATCAATTCCTGATTGTTGATATGTCGAAGTTTCATGGCTTTTTCTTCAGGCTGGCAAAATATCCCGGCTGATACTTAATCGGCAAAAATTGTTCGTGGAATTTGCGAAAGGTTTCGTCAGGATCAAGGTCCTTAAACAGGTCCGGGTGGAACCATTTGGCAAATTGCTGAATGGCAACAAATTGATAGGGGCTGTTGTAAAACTGGTGCCATATGGCATGAAATGCGCCGGTTTTTTGCGCGGCTATCCCGCTATAGGCGGGGCGTGTCGGGTAATAGGCCAGTTTCTTTTGCACATCCGCGATATTGGCCCCCGGCCCGACCGGCACCCAATGGCCTCCCGGCACATAAGCCTGCCAGTTCGCACTAGTGATAATGACCTGGTCGGGGTTGGAAACGATCACCTGTTCGGCGTTTAACTGCCCAAAGGTGCCCGGGATGATGCCCTTGGCAATATTGTCGCCTCCGGCCATTTCAACCATTGCGCCAAAATTGCCATTGCCAAATGTGTGGCAGCAATCCTGATAAAACCCGGCGGCGCGATCAATGAACACTTTGGGGCGCGGCGGATGGGCCTTTTTCAGCACATCCGTCACCCGGGCGATCTGGGTGCGGCGAAAATTGATGAAGGCCTCGGCGCGTTCTTCCTGGCCAAAAAGTTTGCCCATAACGCGCATGGATGGTTCGGTATTATGTTCAGGGTCATGGCGAAAATCGACATAAACCACCGGGATATGCAGCTTTTTCAGCTTTTCAACAAAGTTGGCCTCATCAACGGCCTTTTTGGTTTCAAGGTTTAAAAAAACCACATCGGGCTTTTGCGCGATGGTTGTTTCAATATCGATCAGGCTTTGCTCCAGGCCCGAAAAAGTCGGGATTTTGGCAAATGCCGGAAAGGCTTTTTCATATTCGTGATAGGTGCCAGGGTCGGCCTCGATCAAATCATTGCGCCAGCCGACAATGCGCTTGGCCGGGTTTTCACGGTCCAGCATGGCGATGACATAAAGCTGGCGCCCCTCGCCCAACACAACGCGTTTCACCGGCACATTGACCTGTAACTCCCGCCCGGCAACATCGGTGACCGTAACCATCTTGGCCCAGGCGGGTGCGGCACATGCCAGTAACCCGGCCATTGCGACGGCGAAGATCGCTGTTATCTCTCTCATTATTTTCAATTTTACTCTCCCGGCTGGCGGGCAACGGCGTTTTGGCGCGTCATGGAAACACGCACAGCAGCCGTGATGCCCAACCCGATAAAATAGACGAAGGCGACAAAGAAATAGATTTTTGACAGGCCGACAGACTGGCTGAACCAGCCGCCCAGGGCGATGCCGGCAATGGCGGCAAATTGCGAACTGCTTTGTGCAATGCCCAGGACATGTCCCTGGCGGTTTTCGCCGGCCGCCCGCGAGATCAGGGCGGTTAAGACCGGCGTGGTTGCGCCCAGCAACACACCCCAGGAAAAATACATCACCGTAAATACCGGGACCGATCGGGTCAGACCGGCGACCAATGTGACAAGAACGCAGCCACCAATGATGGCGCACATCCGTGTCAACACATCGCCCATCTCGCGATTTTCAAAATGACGCGCCCAAAATGATGCCGAAACGACAAAGCCCATCGCCAACAGGCCGTAACACAGGCCAACAAGCCAGTTGCCAACATCAAAGGTCGATAGCACGTAAATTGAAAACGGCGATTGCGTCACCATGCGCGCCATCAACAACACGCCAAGGATGGTTAAAAGCGACAAAATCTGCGGTGATTTCAGAACGCTGATTGGTGCCGCTGGTGTTTTTGCCCCGGGTTTTTCGGGGATTGTGCTTTTTGACGGTGTTTTTTGATGGCTATGATCGGCGCTGATACTGGG
The DNA here is from genome assembly GCA_050299455.1 of Thalassospira sp. GTDB lineage: Bacteria > Pseudomonadota > Alphaproteobacteria > Rhodospirillales > Thalassospiraceae > Thalassospira. Next base: position 3,397 of record JBNKVZ010000053.1, on the reverse strand, counting down.
CAGCAAAATGGCAACGGCCCCGATACAGGCGGCACATAACAAGCCAGCGGAAAAGTTGATCCAGAAAAATGCTGCGTGATCAAGGATCACCCCGCCAATCAGCGCCCCTAGCAACGAGCCCAGATTGGTGGAAACCTGCAAATAGGCAAACAGCTTTGCCCGGCGGGCCGGGTTTTCAATGCTGACACCATAGGCCTGGGCGGGCGCGATATAACCGGCACAGGCGCCTTGCAAAAACCGCAACAGCAAAATGACAAACACATCATTCGACCATGCCAGGGCCAGTTGGGTAATGGCCAGCCCGGCCAGGGCACGGATCATCATGGCCTTGTGACCAAAACGGTCGCCCAGACGGCCCCAGAACGTGCTGGTCAGCATAATGCCCAGCATCGGGCCGACATAAACGCCGATACTGGCAATGGTAAAGAGTTGATCCGAACTTGCCAAAGCACGCAAATGAACGGGCCAGAACGGCCCGCTCATTTCCATTGCGCCCATCGATACAAGCTGGATGATGAACAATATGTGTATTTTCCAGCGGAGGGGAATCCGCGCATGAACAGGCGTCATGACGTGTGATCCACCCCGCCGGCCATTGGATTGGGCAATTGATGCTGAATGCGGTAATCGGCATATTTTTGCAGATGCATCCGCAATACTGACCGGGTGGACCAGCCTTGTGTCAGGAACTGGTTTTTTTCCTGCTGCCAAAAATGCGCATCCCCGGTCCGCTTCTGTATTGCATCAAACGCGGCAGCGGTTTCCTGCCCCATCACGCGCCACAGAACGTCATTTTTTAAGTGATAATGACGGATTAAAACCTGTGCGACTTCGTGAAGATGGCAAACAAAACAGGCATCAATGACAAAGGATCGCACCGGTTCGATGTCATCTTCAAAGATGGTCGGCAAAATGCCCTTGTAATAATAGGATTTCAGGTCGTATCCGCGTTCGTTAAGCAACGGTCGATAGGCACGACCATCGCCAAAATCGCGGATCAGCATCCGAACCGGTTTCCCTGCCGGATCAAACAAAATGGATGTGTTTTGCTGATGTGCTTCCAGAGCAACACCGTAAAGCAAGTAAATCTGGATGACCGGGGTAAGAACAACCCGGGCATAGTCCCTGAAAAAGGCAATGACATCGTCCTGGCTTGCGGGCCCGGACGGTCCGTCAACCAGTTCCGCAATCAACGGATGATCGCCGGAAGGCGCACGGGTCAGCAAGGAGGCCACCGTGACAGGCAATAAATTGTCATCCCGGTCCAGTTTGCCATTGGTCGTGCGGAAAATGACCGAAAGATGTTTGCCTTCGGCATCATCCTGGCGTTCGGCATGTTTGTAATGAATACCGACATCTTCGGTAAACATTTCAAGGGTTTGATCAAACCCGTTTTCATCGGCCAGAATTTGGCTGATCACTGTGCTAAAGCGTGGTCCCATATGAATGGACTTTGCCTGCAAGGTGCGCATTTCGCTGGTCAGCCAAATGGCAACGGGTAATTTGATAAAGGGGGTGGTTTCGCCTTTGACCGGCAGCATGGTGCGAAATGACATGCTGGGCCGCGTATCGATATTCGGCCCTTCCAGGCGTAAAATGCCGTCTTCTATTTCGGTACGGAAATGCGATTGGACATGGTTTTGCAAATGCCAGGCATGAATGGGCAGGGGCAACCAGTTTTCGATGGTTTCACCATCGGCCCGCAAAATATCACACCATTCCCCCCAGATTTCCGGGTAGTTTTGCGCAAACCAGTCGTGGATATTGTCAATCCCGGCCATACATTCCAGATGCGCCATATCGCGCCGTAAGGCGGCGACCCGCACCGGCACAATGGCGGAAAACTCCGGCGACAGGCTGATCACTTCCTGCGCTGTCAGATTGGGCTTGGTTTTCCAGGTGGGATAAAACGGATGCCCTTCCAGCGATCCCCATTGATCGAGCAAAATGGCCGCATCACGCACCGAACAGGTTTGCCTGAGATAATCAATCAGGCCAGATGCATGATGATCCGTGATTGCCTGGTGTAACTGGTTGTTCCAGTCCGCGCGAAAGGCGCGTGCCAACACATCATTTTCGATACTATTGGCAATATCGCCCTTCAAATGTTCTGCCCCGATATCGGCGGGATCAAAATCAAAGGAGGGCAACAGGTGATCAAGCAGGTCGGAAACGGTGCGCACAATCTGCCTGTGCCCGTCTTCGTTGACAAAGGCAATCGTACCGTAATTGACAAAGGTTTGGGCTGGTGCCGTTTGCAAATCGTCAAAACACAGCAGGCACTGCCTGTCCCAGATCGGGAAAATGGCACTATGGCCCTGCCCGACAAAAACCAGTTTCTCGGGGTTCAGAATACCTTCGGCAAACAAGCAGCGGATCACGCGGCGCATGGCATTGCGCTGGGCGTCGTCAAATGCGCCAGGTACAGCCGATAGATTGGCACCGTCATTCGGGGTAAAATTAACAGGAACGTTTTCATTCATGACGTCGTTCTTTCCGTCGGCCAGTGTTTTGGGAAATAATCAAGAGAGGAGCGTTGCAAACCGCCCATATGGGTTGCACACCAGCTAAAAATCTCTTCGATATGTGGCAGGGGGACAGACATGCGCCGGCCCATTTCAACCAGCAAAGCCAGACCGAAGGCGACATCCTCGTGAAAGGCGCGGCTTTCGCGGTCCATGACCCAACCCGTGCCGCTGTTATCGGCCACCAGCGGGGCTTGTATGCCTTCATAGGCGCGGTTGGTGGTCAGCACACTCCACATGGTGCGCCGATCCTTGATCTGACTGCCATAGGCATCGGCAATCTCGTCCTTTAGGGGGCGGACAGAGGACAAATCGATTTCAAGGTCACGGGCAATTTTTTGACACAGCGCCTGGCTTTCGGCATCGCAGCGTTCAAGAAAATACGCCCCGATTTCCGGGCAGTCCGACCACCAGCAAAGCGGGGCGTCAAACGCCCTGTCCCGCCATTGCCCATAAGGCCCGATCAACCCGTAAATGACCGAGCTGTGCATGATCGGATTGCCCGGTGTCAGGGTGATTTCAAGGAAACTTTGCAAAAGGTCGACGCGGCTTTGATACAGGCGTTGCAAATGCTGTTGCAAAACAACGCCATCGGCTTTGTCTTCACGGTCATGCAGGGCAATATGCAACACACTTTTGGCCCCGCCCATGCGCACCGATTGCCCCGGTTGCAGGTCAAAGGCGGTATGGGGCACATCCTTCATGCCCCAAATCACCACATTATCGCGCGGCCCGATGACATTTTCGGCAAGCCAATCAAAACCGCAAAAACCGGGAATGGCACCGAGAAAGACCTTTTTATCCGTCGGCAGGGATTGTGCGATTTCGCGCAAGGATGCCAAGCGAACATGCGCCGGTTGGGTCATGATGAC
>JBNKVZ010000052.1:0-25903 GCA_050299455.1 Thalassospira sp. | reverse complement strand
GGTGCGAGCGACCAGGTGGCAATGCTGCTCCAGGCGGTGGTTGCCATGACCGGGCCGGTTTGTGCGCCGGAAAAGAATTCAAGCCCGATAATGCCAATGGCAAACAGCGACAAAGCCACCCAAAGACCCGCCCCCAAAAACAGGAAGAGCAGCGCCATCAGGACCATGCCGATTTCAAGAACTTCCATCTGTGCTATCCCCTATTCGGTCATGTCGCTGGTTTCGCGGTCGGCAAAAACGGTGGCGCGCCCACAAAGCGTGTCAACAAGCCCTTCCACCAGCGCCAGCGTTAACATGCCAAGGCCAAAGGTCATCGCGGTTTGCGGTATCCAAAGCGGAAAGGCCAACACGCCGGGCGACGCATCGCCATAAGAAAAACTTTCCTGGGCCAGAACGCCCATCCACCAGGTAAAATAACCGGCAAGAAAAACGGCAAACGCCAATGTGATCAGGTCCATGATGCGGCGCGGCACACCCGATATTTGCCCAACAACCAGCAATACCCGAATATGCGCCCCATGCCGCAAGGCCGGACCCAGCGCCAAAAACATGCCCGCGGCCAGCGAAAAGCCCGATAATTCATTGGCATCGGGAATAACATGCCCGATCAAACGCCCAATGGATTGTGACAGGATCAGCACTGCGATCATCACCAGAAACACAGCAGCCAAAACCGACGTTATCCCAAAAAGAATATCCAGTGATTTACGCACAGGGATCCCCTTTCCACCCGGTCATCCCGGTGGTTAATCGTGAGATACGAAATATCGTTTTGATGATTGTCCGGGGCGATTTGCAAACACCCCGGACAATACAAGGGAGGATCTTATTTCTTATAAGCGTCAATGATGGACTGGCCGGTGGCACCGGTTTTCTTAAGCCAATCGGCAACCATTTCATCGCCCACCTTGGCAAGGCCAGCCTTTAGCTCGGCACTGGGGGCGGCAACATTCATGCCGTTTTCCTTAAGGATTGCTTTTTTGGCTTCAGCTTCGTTCATGCTCATTTTCCAGCCACGCTCTTCGGCCTTGGCAGCAGCATCCATTACGGCTTTCTGCACATCGGGCGACAAGCGATCAAAGGATCTGGCATTCACGATCACCATGTTTTTGGGCAACCAGGCCTGCACATCATAGAAATTATCGACAAAATCCCACGCCTTGGAATTCGCCCCGGTCGAAGGCGAGGTCATCATGGCTTCGACAATGCCGGTGGCAAAGGCCGTCGGAATTTCGGGGACTTCCACCTGGGTCGGGATCATGCCGGTCAATTCGGCCAGCTGCGATGTGGTGGCGTTATAAGCGCGGAATTTAAGACCTTTAAGATCAGCAACGGAATTGACCTTGTCGGCGGTATAAAGGCCCTGGGCTGGCCACGGAACCGCGTAAAGCACTTTCAAACCGTCTTTTGCCAGCTTTGCCTCAATCGTGCTGCGCGACACATCCCACAGCTTTCTGGCATCATCATAGCTGGTTGCCAGAAACGGGATGGCATCAACGGTGTAAACCGGGTCTTCATTGGCCAATAGCGAAATCAGCACTTCGCCAATCGGCACCAGGCCACGTTGAACGGACCGTTTGATTTCGGCATGTTTGAACAGTGACCCACCCGAATGCACCGTAATTGCCAGTTCGCCATTGGTCGCGGTTTCCACGTCCTTGGCAAATTCGATGATGTTCTGGGTGTGGAATGTCGCATCCGGATAAGGGGTTGCCATGTCCCATTTGTCTGCGGCCATTGCGGCCCCCGCCGAAAAGGTCATCGCAGCAACGGCAACCGCCGAAAGCGCCTTTTTCAACATGTCATCAGTCTCCCGTTTTTTGTTTTCAAATTAGCCTTCCAACAAAACGGTCACATTTTATCATCATTTTGTCAACGTGCTTTCATAACAGTCATGCAAAAAATGCGCTGCTTATTTTTTGCGCAGAATCCTGCCACTCTAACGTTCTGAAAAGCGCGGTTTATTAAGTAACGTGGATGGAAAACGGGCAATCGCCCAAAATGACAATGGCAGCGTCCCGCCAGGGATGCTGCCATTTTCGTTTATCAAACTGGACGATTTAAGGACTCGCCCTGTTTCATTTCGCGTGCAGGAAACAGGACCAAACAGGTCCCCTTCAGGCAAAATCACACACCACAGCCAAGGCCGCAATCAGGCGCCCCAAATGCCATCAGGCCTGCTGCCTATATAGCACTCGCCGCCCGCGAGGCCTGGTCATACACACCGGAAATGGCCCGCAGGGTTTTGGCAACATCGCCCACTTCGCCGTGGTTAACCCCCAGCCGTTCGAAGGTTTCAATCAGGCAGGCCTCACGCACCTCGCGATAACGCTGGCACAGGTCGCGGCCTTCCTGCGAGGTGGCATAATGCACTTCCTTGCCCCGCTTAACCCCCTCAACCAGGCCCTGCTTGCGCAATTTCTTCAATGCGTAATTCACCAGATGGCTGTCTTCAACATTCAGCACAAAACACACTTCCGACAGGCTTTTTTCCCGTTCGCGCGAATTCACATTGTGCAAGACCAGAATATCAAGAATGGACAGATCCGGCATTCCCGCCGCCCGCATACAGCGCACGACCCAGCGGTTAAAGGCATTGCCCGACAGGATCAAGGCAAATTCCAGCTCGGACAGCTCGGCAGCACGGTCGGAAACCAGATGAGAAGAAGAAACGATGCGGTGTTTTTCGGCCATATCAGACGTTCCAGTTATTTCATAGATGCGCTAACCGAAACATAATCCGGACATTACCCTGCCCGAATCACCAAGATAACGGTTTACCGTTACTTTATTGCAGAATCACCGCCCTTCACAAGACTTGATCCCCGACTATTGTCAACGTTTTGTCGTTAAAGCACCCGCATACTGCCAAGAAACCGGTGCACTTCCTGCTGTAATTTACTGTTTTGCTGACCAAGGTCGGTCGCTGACCGGTTGACATCACCGGCAGCATTATTGGTATCCGCGATCGCGCCGCTTAACCCGACCATCGCGGCGGAGATTTCTTCCGTTCCCAAGGCCGCCTGTTCAACATTCTGGGAAATTTCGCTGGTTGCAGCGGTTTGTTCCTCGATGGCGGCAGCCACGGAAGATGCCCGCTGACTGATTTCGGCAATCATACTGACAATTTCATCAATAGCAGAAACAGCCTCACGGGTAGCCCCCTGAATCCCTGTAACCTGACTGGTAATTTCCTGGGTGGCCTTGCCGGTCTGCGTCGCCAGGTTTTTCACTTCGCTGGCAACCACGGCAAAACCTTTGCCCGCATCACCCGCGCGGGCAGCCTCAATCGTGGCATTCAGGGCCAAAAGGTTGGTCTGCGCGGCAATATCACTGATCAGGCCGATCACCTCGCCGATATGAACAGCCGCATCATCCAGACGCTGGATGTTGCTGCTGGTCGAACGCGCCCGGTCAGAAGCCGTGAGCGCCATATTCGACGTATCTGTCACCTGGGCGGAAATTTCATTAATCGATGCCGACAGCTCCGTTGCGGCAGTTGCAACAAGCTGCACATTGGCCGATGCCTCTTCGGCGCCGGAAGAAACGATAACAGACTGGCGTGACGAGGTTTCAGCACTGCCCCGAAGGAGGTCGGATGACCCGTGCAGACGCTGAACCGCCTCTTCAACCGTTGCCATCACCTTAACGACAACCTCGTCGAATTCGCGAATATTTTGTTCCTGCTTTTCCATCCGAATACGACGTTCTTCCTGCTGGCGTGCCTGTTCGGCTTCCAGTTGACGGCGTTCGATACCGTTTTCACGAAACACCATAACCGCGCGGCCCATTTCGCCAATTTCGTCTTTGCGGCTGGCCTCGGACAAATCGACATCAAAATCATTATGTGCCAAGCGCGTCATTTTGTCCGTCAAGGCCGCAATCGCCGATACAATCCCGCGTGAAAGAACCACCGACATAACAATCAAAACGATGGCACCAATCACAAATGCCAAAATACTGAACAGCAAACTGCTTTCTGCAATCGCCTCGGCTTCGCTGCGCTGCTGGTCGGCATAGCTTTCGATATGGTTTGCCAGCGACGTCAATAATGGCTCTGCCACAGCAAAATAGTCGCTCAATATCTGAAGCTTTGCTTCGCGTTGCAAAATCGCATCGGCGACATTCTTGAAGTCCGCATTGTAAGACGTCATCAATTGCAGCAAACGGGCCTTTTCTGCCGCCGGAATATTATCACTGCCGGCCAGCGCGGTTTCAAATTCACCCAGGCGCTGGTCCATTTCGGCAATATATTTGCTATTCAGACGGGCAAGAAAATCCTTTTCGTGGCGACGCATCATCAGCATCAGCACGGTCAATTTGTCGGCATTGTATTTTTTCAGGTCATTTTCCACATCGTGAACGGATGTGCGTAATTTCCCCATCAAGCCGCTTTTTTCATCAAGACCAATTGTACGCTGAAGGGCCACAACCTCGCCAAATGCCGTGGCGTAGTTTTTAAACAGGTCACGGATCTGTTCAATGGCAGCGACATCAACCGTCAGTTCCGAACGATCACGCAAATGGTTCAAACCATCCAGCACACTGGTGACGGTTTCACCATGCAGCTGGACATATTTTTCGTCGCGCCGCAGCAAAAAGTCTTTTTCCCGGCGTCGAGCGTTTAAAAAATCCACCGACACCTTGCCAATCACCTCACGGTCGGCCATTGCCACCACCGCAGCCTGTTCCGCAATCTGACGGGACTGATTGGCAACAAATTGTCCGATTGCGACACAGGCAAAGATCACCAGTGCTGTCGCGCCGATCAGGGAGATTTGATAGATCAGACGGAATCTTGACAGGAATTGCATGGAAACAGCACCAAAATAATACTTAAGGATACAGTCCCTACTTTAGGTGGTGCTCCCTGACACCGTTTCAATAATCACGACGCAGAAAAAACGGTTAATACTTCTTGGTGCCTGCCACCCTTGCCGAGGGGGCGGTATTGCCCTATTTCTGGATCAGTTTGAAACAATCCGGCGCCGTGTTTCGTTGCACCGCCTTACTGACATTCGGAGCATTGAAACCATGAGCATCTGGGGCAAGATTATTGGCGGCGCAGCGGGCTTTGCCCTGGGCGGTCCGCTCGGTGCCATTTTGGGCGCGGCGGCGGGCCATATGGTGGATAAGGCCAATGAAGGCAGCTTCAACCAGGACCGCATTTCATCGCATAACGGCCCGTGGGGGCCCCATAGCGGCGGCAATCCGTGGGGGCAGCAGGCCGGGCATTTTGGCGGCGCAGACCCGCGCCAGGTCGCCTTTGCCACCGGGGTGATTGTGCTGTCGGCGAAAATGGCCAAGGCGGATGGCACCGTCACCCGCGAGGAAATTAACACCTTCAAACGGCTGTTTCGCGTCAGCGGCCCGGATGCCGCCCAGGTCGGCCAGATTTTTGATGCCGCACGTAAATCGCCGGACGGCTATGAACCCTATGCCCGCCAGATTGCCCAAATGTTTGCCGGTGAACGGGCGGTGCTGGAAAGCATCCTCGAAGCCCTGCATCAAATCGCCCTTGCCGATGGCGAGTTACACCCATCCGAAAAGGAATATTTGCGCAAGGTTGCCAATATCTTTGGCTTTGAAGATGTTGATTTTGAACGGGTTCATCATGGCAACACCGCCCCGCGCAGCGAACAGGACCCTTACAAACAACTGGGGCTGACACGCGATGCCAGCAACGAGGAACTCAAGGCCGCACACCGCAAATTATCGCGCGAAAACCACCCCGACCTTCTGATGGCAAAGGGCATGCCCGAAGAATTTGTTGAACAGGCCAACGAAAAAATGGCCCGCATCAACGCCGCCTGGGACCAGATTTGCAAGGAACGCCATATTTAACACCGGGTTAAATACCGGGTTAAATACCGGGGGGACCGGCGGTTTTATCGTTGTTTTGGGGCAGAATGCCAATTAACCGGCACCACCGGGCTTCATGCGCGTTTGCCCCCATAATGGCTATCGCGGTTGCCTTTGCCGGGCACCTTCACATGATTTCACTTGCACCGCCGGGCGTTTTGCGGTTTGCAGGGGGCATCGAGTTTACCGTTTTCAGGGTTTTGAATTTTCATGGCGCCACCGCTGATCAATATTAACGACATCCGCCTGACTTTTGGCGGCAATGACCTGTTTTCCGACGTTTCGGTTGCCATTGGCGAACGGGACCGATTGTGTCTGGTCGGTCGCAATGGCGGCGGGAAATCCACGCTGTTGAAAATTATTGCTGGCGAGATCGAGGCCGATGGCGGCGAACGCTTTGTCCAGCCGGGCTGCAAGGTCGCCTATCTGGCACAGGAACCACGCTTTGCCGATTACGCCACAGTCGAGGATTATGTGCTGGCCGCCCTTGAGGACCACGAACAGGATTATGCCTATCGGGCGGATATGCTGTTGGATGCCGTCAAGATTGACCCCAAGGCCGACCCCAATACCCTGTCAGGCGGGGAAGGTCGACGCACCGCCATTGCCCGCGCGCTGATTGCCGATCCGCAGGTATTGTTGCTAGACGAACCCACCAACCATTTGGACCTGCCGACGATTGAATGGCTGGAAAGCGAGATCAAGGCGTTTCGCGGCGCTGTTGTGGTGATTTCGCATGACCGTGCCTTTTTGAATGCCATTTCCAACGGTGTTTTGTGGCTTGATCGCGGAGTTTTGCGCCGCAATGACCAAAGCTTTGCCCTTTTTGATGAATGGTCCGAAGAAGTTTACCGCAAGGAAGCCGAGGAACGCGCCAAACTGGATAAACTGATTGCCCAGGAATCGGTTTGGGCCGTGCAAGGCATTACCGCCCGGCGCAAACGTAACCAGGGCCGCCTGCGCCGCCTTTATGAAATGCGCCATGAACGTTCCGAACAGGTGGGGCGTATTGGCAATGTGTCGCTGGCTTCTGAAACCGGCAGCACATCGGGCAAGGTGGTGATCGAAGCCACCGATATTGGCAAATCCTGGGATGACAAACATATCATTTCGGGCTTCTCGACGCGCATTTTACGCGGCGACAAGGTGGGTATTATCGGCCCGAACGGGGCGGGTAAAACCACGCTGTTAAAAATTCTGACCGGGCAGACCGAACCGGATGAAGGCACGGTCAAAATCGGCACCAATTTGACGCCAACCTATTTTGACCAAAAACGTGCCGCCCTGGATGACAGCAAAACCCTGTGGGATACGCTGTGCGATGTGGGCGGCGACCAGATCATGGTGCGCGGCAATCCGCGCCATGTGGTCAGCTATTTGCGCGACTTCCTGTTTGATGAAAAACAGGCCAGAAGCCCGGTTGGCGCCCTTTCGGGCGGCGAACGCAACCGGTTGCTGCTGGCAAAGGAACTGGCAAAACCGACCAACCTTCTGATCATGGACGAACCGACCAACGATCTTGATATGGATACGCTGGATCTGTTGCAGGAAATGCTGTCGGAATATGAAGGCACGCTGCTGCTGGTCAGCCATGACCGTGATTTTCTGGATCGGGTTGTCACATCCTCCATCGTGATGGAAGGCAATGGCATTGCCACCGAATATCCCGGTGGCTATTCGGATTATGTGCATTTGCGCAAGCTATCGGCCAAGGCCGATACCAACACCATCCAAACCAGCACCAAAATCGGTAAAAAACAATCCAATGCCAAAACCGATGGCGCTGGCCCGGCAAAACCCAAAGCCAAGGGCAAGCTAAGCTATAAGGACCAGCGCGATTACGACATGCTGCCGGCCAGCATCGAAAAACTGGAAGCCGAGATTGCCCAACTAGAAGCCGACCTTGCCGATGGCACGCTGTTTACATCGGACCCGGCAGCCTTCCAGAAAAAGCTGGACCGCATGAATGCCGCCCGTGCCGAAATTGAAAAGGCCGAGGAACGCTGGCTGGAACTGGAAATGCTACGCGAGGAACTGGGCATCGCCTAACCCGGCCTGACCCTGTTTATATAATGGGCCTGTTTATAGAATTTCAAAGGGAAGCTGCAAAACCGCAGCTTCCCTTTTTTCATGCGGGCAAATCGGGCCATCTGGTTGGCCGGGCTACCCTTTTGAGCAAAGGTCCCCCTGCCTCAATTCGCTTGAGTGATTCAAAACAAACACGTAACCATAGCGACCGGAAGTTTCAGTGCGACACCTGCCCGGCAGGTCGCGCCCCCTTTGAATTTCAGGTTGTTTCATGCCCCTAAAAGCCACGTTGCTATCGCTTTCTGTCGCCATTATCTGGGGCATTAACATTTTGACCGTCAAAGGCGCGGTAAGTGAAATCCCGCCTGTCATGCTAACGGCCATACGCTTTATCGCGGTTGCGGCCCTGCTGGTCCCGTTTACCAAGGTCCCGCGCGACAAAATGCCCAAGCTGGCCTTGCTGTCATTCGTGTTTGGTACCGGGCATTTTGGCGTTCTGTTTTGTGCCCTTTCCATGCTCGATGCCGGGCCCGTCGCCATCATCATTTTGCTGGGTGTGCCCTTTTCATCGATGCTGGCAACCTATTTTTTCAATGACCGGCTGGGCTGGAAACGCCTGCTGGGCATGACGCTGGCCTTTATCGGTGTGACCCTGATGTTCTGGGACCCGTCCATGACCGATCTTAAATTGCCCCTGCTGCTTGTGGTGCTTGCCGCCCTGATGTGGGCGATTGCCAATGTGTTGATCAAAAAGCTGGGCGACATCAACACCTTTGAATTGAATGGCTGGATGGGCCTGATGGCCGCACCGCAATTGCTGGCTTTGTCATTTATTCTGGAACCAGGTGCTGTAAACGCCGTTATCAATGCAAGCTGGGTGGCCTGGGCAAATTTGGCCTTCACCGTCGTGATGTCGTCTATCGTCGCGTATGGGTCGTGGTATTATCTGCTCAAGACCTATGATGTTAATCAGGTGGTGCCCTGGTCGCTGTTATCACCCGTGATCAGTGTGACGGGGTCAATTCTGGTATTTGGCGAAACCGTCAGCACGTTTAAAATCATTGGCGGGTTAACCGTTCTGGCGGGTGTGGGCGTGATCATGCTTCGCAAACCACCGCAGAACCTGGAACAGGGGATGGATTAAACACAATGCCGGGACAGCAGGAACAGCCCATTATCTGGCATCCCTCGCCCAATTTTGGCGAACGCCCTGCCGACAGCGCAATTGACATGCTGGTATTGCATTATACCGGCATGCTGAGCGGTGAATTGGCGCTGGAGCGCATGTGCGACCCGGCCTCCCAGGTTTCCGCCCATTACATGATCGAGGAAGATGGCTGTATCTATCAGCTTGTGGCCGAGGGCAAACGTGCCTGGCATGCCGGACGCGGCCAGTGGCGCGGATGCTGCGATGTCAATTCGCGCTCGATCGGTATTGAAATTGTCAATCCCGGCCATGAATTTGGCTACCGGCCCTTCGCCGTCCGCCAGATTGATGCACTAAAGGCGCTGTGCCAGGCCATTTTGGCCCGACATGACATTCCCGCCCATCACATCATTGCCCATTCTGACCTTGCCCCGGACCGCAAGGAAGACCCCGGCGAGCTTTTCCCCTGGCAGCAACTGGCTGCCGAGGGCATTGGCCTGTGGCCGCGCGAAGGCGCAGAAAACCCGCAATCCGACAAGGACGACGCCAACAACGCCACATCGCAACATACCTATCACGATGATCAAATCGTCACCGCCATTGCCGCAGGCGAACATACCCCGCCACAAAATACCGCAGCCCTGTCCGATAACGCTGGCGAAGGCGATGGCAACAGCGAAGGCGATGACAATGAAGCGGCACCAGCGGCAACATCATCGCAGACTGAAAATGAAGATTGCGAAGCCCTGTTTGACAGCCTGCTTTTGCAATTTGGCTATGGCCCGGGGGACCCGGTGCATAACCGTGTTGCCTTTCAGCGGCACTGGCGGCCTTCTTGCCTGAATGGGCAGGCCGATGCACAAAGCATTGCCATCCTAAAAGACCTGATCGATCAGTGCCCGCCGCTTTCGTGAAACACGGCAGGCATTTATGGCATCAGGCGGTCCTGCGGCGAAATGGGTGTGTCATCGCCGGAAAAATAGTGATTAAAGGCCGTGCGCCCAAAACCGAGATGCTTGTAAAACAGGCGGTCAATGGTGCCGTCCGCCAGCATTTTGGCAATGGCATCGTCGTAATCAGCCATAATCGGGGCCAGCCGTTCTTCCAGGCGCATATAAAAGGGTTCGACATCCACGGCCGGCAACAGGGTCTTTAACCCGGAGCCCCCCGTGACGGCATCGGTGCCAAAATGCAGGCTGGCCAGATCGCGAAAGACGACATCGACATAGTTCCGACGCAACATCAACAGGCCGTGGGCATTTTCCCCCACATCAACCGGATACATATCCGGGTTATTGATGATCTTTGCCGGATAATCATCACCAACAACATGCAGCCAGTTTGCCCCTTCAAATGTGCTCAGGCCCTCATAACGGGTGCGGGCGTAACTGTCGCGCACCACGGCAACCAGCACCCGGTCCACCAGGGCAAAACGCGAGGAAACCATTTTTTCGACCGTTTTTTCTTTCAGGCTTTCAAACAGAATACCGTCATAAATACCCAGACGAATACCGAAGTGACACCGTGAATGGGGCATTTCGACAAAGATCACCTCACGGCCCGATAGCTCAAAGGCACGCTTGGCAATATCGATGGCCAAACCCGCAGGTCCATGACCGTCATCATTGTCATAAGCGTAGGGTTCCCAACGGGTAAAGCACATGCGCACGTCATCGGTCGCGGCCTGGGCCTGGGACCGTGCCAATGGCACGCCACCAACAACCAAAACCAATAAAAACAACCAAAGCTGGCGCAAACGCACCTTGAGCATAAAGAGCACCTGTCAGATATGTATAGAGGAAACTATCCTTAAGTGGTGCACTTAATACCTCATTTTCAAGAGGCGTACAGACTATATTCTGTACGCGCATCCTGACTTTCAATCCATATACAGGGTCGTGCTTTTGCTTGACCTTGGGGGCGCGCTAGCGTACACCGCGCGCACCAGATGGCTGGATGGTCGCCCTTTCTTGTGGCAACACAAGAAGGGGAGGAAAGTCCGGGCTCCACGGAAACACGGTGCCAGATAACGTCTGGCGGGGGCGACCCTAGGGAAAGTGCCACAGAAAGCAAACCGCCCGATCGCGCAAGCCATCGGGCAAGGGTGAAAGGGTGCGGTAAGAGCGCACCGGTCCTTCGGCAACGCGGGACGCATGGTAAACCCCACCGGGAGCAAAACCTAATAGGAATGGTCGGCCGGGCGGTTCGCCGTCGTCGGCAGGTCGGTTTTCGGGCCACCATTCGGGTTGGTTGCAGGAGGCATTCGGTGACGAATGTCCCAGATGAATGGCCATACAGTGCGGTTCGCCGCATGGACAGAACCCGGCTTACAGGCCATCTGGTATTTTCTTTCTTATGCTAAAGCGACGCTTGTTCTGTTAAAGCTGCCGCACAGCAAAAACCCGGCATCTTTCGATACCGGGCCAATATCTGTTTTGGATGGCTAAAAGGCGTTAGCCTTTTTCCGCAATCGATTTGGCGAAATAGGCATCGGTTTCTTCCTGGGTGGCCTCATCCCCGCTTTCCATCGAAAGCTGGTCCTTGATGATCGCGCCCAATGTCGGGAAGGATTTACGGTCAATCTGCGCATCAGCCCGCCACAAGCGCGAGCGCATCAGCGACTTGGCACAATGCAGATAGGCTTCGCGAACCGTAATTTTGATCACCGAAATAGGCAGCTTGCCGGTATCGGCGAACAAGGCCAACAGGTCGGCATCATCATGGATCTCTGCCGTGCCATTAATGCGCAGGGTTTCATTCATACCCGGCACCATAAACAACAGCCCCACCTGCGGATTAACCAGAATATTGGTTAATGTATCAAGGCGACGGTTGCCAGGGCGATCCGGCATCAGAATGGTTTTGTCATCGCGCACCTTCACAAAACCGGGGCCGTCGCCGCGCGGGCTAACATCGCCCTCGCCTTTTTCATTTGCCGATGAAATAACAGCAAACGGGGCCAATTCAATAAAACGGCGGCAATGCTTATCCAGAACGGGAAGTTCTTTTTGCAGTGCAATTTCCATGGGGTCGCCGTAAATGCGACGCAATTGATCGTGGTTTTCAATTTTCGCCATTACGGCCTCCTGTCAAGAATTTGGCCCAAAGTGCCCCCATCCTACTTGCGAGTCAATTGCATTAAATTGACCGCTTTATGATTTCATCTGTCGTAACGATCCGGGCAAATTCCCCTGACAGGCTGGCAAGATGGACATCATGAACCATTTGTGCCGCTATGGTTTGCCCGGCGGGATGGATGCGGTCAAAACAAAAACAGGCATCGGCCACCAATTGCACCTCAAAACCCAAATTTCCCGCCATGCGTGTGGTCGTGTTCACACAATGATCGGTGCTAATCCCGCTTATCACCAGTCTGTTATGCCCCGCAGCGCGCAAATCCGCCTCCAATGTCGTGCAGATAAAGGCGGAATTGACGGTTTTACCGTAAACCACCTCTCCCGCCTGCGGGGTGGCGAATGCCTCGAAGGCATGGCTGTCCTTGCCGGGGAAAAGGGGCGAGCCCGGCGTGGTTGAATCATGACGAACATGGATAATGCACCCGCCCCTTTCGCGCCAGAATGACAACAGGCTTTGGGCGTTTTCTTCGGCGGCAGGATTATTGCGCTGGCCCCAATAATCCAGGTCCCGAAACCCGACCTGCCAGTCAATCAGGATCAGAACGGGAAGGTCCGGCGCAATCGCGTTGGTATTGGCGTTGGCAGTATGGTTTATCGTCAGCGTCATTTTATGTCCTGTCATCTGGCGATGTGTTTGGCGGCACCATGCACACAACACAGATTACGCCTTCCTGGTCTGGCATAAATGACAAACATCCCTTATTTTATGCCAAACACACATACGCAACATGGCAAAGACCGAAAATGGAACAACGACGGATCGTTTTTGTCATAACACCGCATTCTGTTTTGCTCGACGTGACTGGCCCGCTACAGGCCTTTCACGATGCCAACCTGCTTGCCACGGACCGCCAGAATGGCGGGCAGGACAATGCAACGAACAAAACCGAAAATACCAGCCGCCTGCCCTATGACATCGTGCTGGCATCGCGTAATGGCGGGCCAATTATGACCGATACCGGCATTGCCCTGCCCACAATTGCGCTGGACGAGGTTTCAAAACAGCCTATCGACACCCTGATCATTGCCGGAACCGATGAAAAGCTGGCCGCCCTGCAAGACACGGTTTTGCTAAATTGGCTAATCGCGCAGCAAAACCGGGTCAGACGGGTGGCATCCATTTGCATTGGCGCATTTTTGCTGGGCCAGGCGGGGTATCTGACCGGGCGCGAGGTTGTCACGCATTGGCGCTGGTGTGATCGCCTGGCGCAGCATTTTCCCGATGCGAGGGTGAAAACAGACCCGATTTATGTGCGCGATGGCCCAATCTGGACATCGGCCGGGGTAACAACCGGCATCGACATGGCAATTGTCATGATCGAGCAGGACCTTGGCCGGGAACAGGCACTGGCGGTGGCCCGCGGGCTGATCATGTTTATCAAACGCCCGGGCGGTCAATCACAATTCAGCCAGCCCCTGACACAACAGGGTACGGATAAAACCGGACGCTTTGATGACTTGCATGTCTGGATGCGCAAAAACCTGCATCTGCGCCTGAATGTTGAGGATCTGGCCGCACAGGCCCATATGAGCCCGCGGAATTTTTCGCGGATTTATGCCCGCGAAACCGGCAAAGGCCCGGCCCACGCGCTTGAAGCCATGCGACTGGATGAAGCCCGTCACTATCTGGAAAATAGCGACTTTACGATGGGGAAAATCGCCAGTTTATGCGGCTTTGGGGATTATGAACGCATGCGCCGTGCCTTTGTCAAAAACCTCGGCGTTGCGCCTGGCGACTATCGCGCACGATTTAAAGCCAGCCTTTCCGCTTGAAATACCAAAGCGGCCCCACCGCAGACAAAACCATCAAGGCAATTGCCAGCGGATACCCATATTCCCAATGCAGTTCGGGCATGAATTGGAAGTTCATGCCATAAATGCTGGCGATCAGGGTTGGTGGCAGGAAGGCCGCGGCTGCAACCGAAAAAATCTTGATGATATTGTTCTGTTCCAGATTGATCATGCCCAATGTCGCATCAAGCAGGAACGTCACCTTGTTGGCGACGAAATTGGCATGTTCGGTAATCGACACAATATCGCGCGACAGGGTTTTCAGGCGGACCTTGGCATCCTTTTTAAACCGGGCCTGGGTATTTAAAAACAGCGCCATGCGATTAAGGTTGAGCAAGCTGTCCTTTGCCTTGCTGGCAAGGTTGCCCGCCCGGCCAATGCGGCGCAGGTTTTCGTGGTGGTCCTGGTCTGATCCATTGCCTTCCTTGGAGAAAACCGCATTCGAGATTTTTTCCAGATCGGCCACCGAAATTTCCATAATATCAGCCAGCCGGTCGACAATCTGTTCAAGCAGGCCCAGTAAAACCGCATCAGACGAACTTGCCAGCCCGGACGAGCGTTTTACCCGCCGGGTAAAGGTTTTAAACGGCACCGGGTCAGCATAGCGCAGCGTGATCAGCGTTTTTTTCGCCAAAATGAACGTAACCGCCGCACTTTCCGGGTCATCGGTTGCCGCCCGGTTCAGGATGGTCACGGTCATAAACAGGGCACCGTCTTCATCATATAAACGCGATGACAGCTCGATTTCCTGCATTTCTTCGCGGGTTGGCACCTCGATACCAAATCGCGCCTCAATGGCGCGCAATTCACTGGCCGTTGGCTCCAACAGGTCAATCCAGACCGGGGAGGCATTGCCGGTTTTGTCTGGTACGGCAATTTTGGTGCCGACAATCGCGGCAGGTTCGCCAACCAGGCTGCCGGCATCAATGTCGCTCAGGCTATCGGCATCACAATGAATGTCCTCTTCACCCTCAGCAGCGGCAGCAGCAAGCTCCGCTTCTACGTGACGTTCGCTAACTTCAATATCAGTGCGCGGGTCTTTCTCGGCATCAGACAGAGTAACCTCGCCGTCCGTATTTTTCGGCTGGTCAGCGTCGCTTGAGGAGCGAACGGGGGCGTAGATTTCGTTGCTTTCCATAGGCGGTCTCCGTCTTGGCATGCCGGATCATTTCGGCCATGTATGACCTGCAAGACAGGTTTTGTCACCTTTTCTGTCGTGACAATTCCTTAACAATAGGCCGCCAGCCCCCAATTGCCAACCTGCGACAAGCACCACCGCAACCCCAACGAAAACCCGACCTTTCCCGCGCCCCTTAAAATGGCAGAACGGTTTGAAAAACAAAGGGACTGACATCCTTGGCCGCCCCGCGTTTTTCATCAAAATTCGCGGCAATTTTGTTCATGAATTCGGCCTTGTCGATCATTTGATCATGATTGCTGTCATATTGGGGAAACAGCAATTCAAGGCGGCGCGCCTCGGTCCGCAGCCGGGACCGATTGGCCGCAGCCGAACCCGGCAAAGCCTCGACTGCGGAAAACTCGCGCAGCACCAAAACATTATCACCGTTTATATCGTGGCGGCGAAACATCCAGGCGGCGTAACTGGCAGCTTCATCCGCATCGATCCGGCCATCCTGGTTAATATCGGACGGATGATACTGGTCACGATAGATTTTAACCTGTTCGGGCACCGGCATCGGCGGCACAACAAGCCCGCCCTTGCGCGCGGCCTCCGCCGCCGCCGTGTTTGATCCGCTAGCAGTACCAGCACCAGTACCAGTACCATTTTGCGCCCCCGGGACATTGGGTACATTCACACCGGGAATGGCCGGTAAAGGCAAGCCCATTCCGCCAATACCGCCGGTACCGTAATTGCCACCACCGTCAGCACCCCCCTGCCCCAGGGCCGCACCTGCAAGGCCATTCAGGCCAAACTGTTCAAGCAAGGCGGGGTTGTTTTGCAATTGCTGCATTAAGGCCGGCAACATCTGGCGCATTTGCGGCGAAAACGCGTTATAGCTTCCCTGCGACTGGGTTTGGGTTTTGCCATGATTGCTGGTGCCCGACCGGCTTTGACTGCCCGTCGTACTACCTTGGGCAAAAACAGGCCCCGCCCCCAGCAAACCCAGCAGGGCAAAACCGCCCGCAATTAACCTGATCATAGTCTTTGTCTGCAAAACTGACTCCGGTTTGCAAAATGGCAGACGGGCAAATCCAGCACCGCGAAAATGCCCTTTGCCCCATCAAACTCCATTATCGCAAAAAAACCAATCCCTGATGGGTTGGCATGGTCAAATTTGGGATTTCATGGGTCAAAGCGCAAAAACGCACTGAAATTGCACCTTTTACGCCCATTTTGCCACCTTGAAAAAAGGCCGAAAAAGGGCAGAATTGCCCACAAATATCACAGTTATACCCATCAAATCCCATTGACCCCCATATAATCCCATGTTACCCCATTCAACAGGCATTTTGGCAGTGCCAAGTGGGGCACAGACGTCTGGTTGGCGATGTCTCTTTCCAAACTTCGTTATCCAGCGATTGATCAGCAGGGGATTTAGGCGGGTGCTGTTCACAGGGACGCACATTCACAAACTGGACCGGAAAGGGCGCGTCTCCGTGCCCAAAAGGTTCCGTGCCGCCTTGGAAGCCGATGGCTTTGCCGGTATTTATGTCTATGAATCCCCCAAGGAACCCACGATCGAGGGCTGCTCTGAAAGCCATATGGAGCGTATTGCCGCCTCCCTCGACGATATGGAAATGTTCTCTGACGAAGCAGAAGACCTGGCCGATACCATCCTTGGTGCCTCCCATGCCCTGCCCTTTGATGGCGAAGGCCGTATCATTCTGCCCCAGGAATTGATCGACTATGCCGGGATCACCGACCAGGTGGCCTTTGTGGGCCGTGGCCGGACCTTCCGCATCTGGAACCCCGACACCTTTGCGGATCGTAAAACCGCCAGCCGCACCCGCCTGGTTAATCGCGGTTCAACGCTGAAGCTGAAACCGGCATCTGCCATGCCGGCCCGTGCTGCTGCCAACTCCTCCTCTGACCCCGACCTGCCAGAGGATGACGCGTAATGACAAGCCCCCTGCCATTTGACCCGTCACCGGCCAACCCGCACAAACCCGTTCTCCTGCGCGAGGTTCTGGAACATCTGAACCCCGCCGAAGGCGAAATCATGGTGGATGGCACCTTTGGTGCCGGGGGGTATAGCCGTGCCATTCTGGATCATGCGCCCTGCACGCTTTATGGCATTGACCGCGACCCCAGTGCGGTTGAAACCGGCCATAAACTTGAAGCGGCCTATGACGGCCGCTTTCATATGGTTGAGGGATGCTTTGGCGATATGGCGACCCTGCTGCCCACACACGGGGTCGCACAGGTTGACGGCATCGTGCTGGATATTGGCGTCTCCTCCATGCAGCTGGACCAGGCTGATCGCGGGTTTTCCTTCCGCGCCGATGGCCCGCTTGATATGCGCATGTCGATGTCCGGGCCCAGTGCCGCCGATTTCGTCAATACCGCCGAAGAAGAAGACATTGCCAATGTCATTTACCGCTTTGGCGAAGAACGCGCATCGCGCAAGGTTGCCCGCAAGATTGTTGAAATGCGCGCCGAAACGCCCTTTACCTCCACCGGCCAGCTTGCCAGTGCGGTGCGGTCCGTCGTGCGCAAATCCAAAGACGGTATTGACCCGGCCACCCGCACCTTCCAGGGCCTGCGCATTTACGTCAATGACGAACTGGGCGAACTGGACCGCGCCCTGGTGGCTGCCGAAGCCATGCTTAAGCCCGGCGGCCGCCTGGTGGTTGTGACCTTCCATTCGCTGGAAGACCGGCTGGTCAAAACCTTTTTCAAGGAACGCTGCGGCGACCCAAACAAACAGTCCCGTCGCCTGCCTGGCGAACCCGAGGTGGCAAAGCCAACCTTCGCCAGCCTGAGCCGCAAGGCCGTTACCGCGCAAAAAGACGAATTGCGTGCCAATCCGCGTGCACGCTCGGCCAAATTGCGGGCTGCGGCACGCAATGATGTTCCTTCAACCGCCCGTCAGACCGGAGGAAACGCATGACCAAGATCATGACAGCCTTCTGGTTTCTGATGACCGTTCTGATTGGTGTGGGCACCTACTGGATTTCGCATGAGGTTGAGCGCCTGGAGCGCCGCTATGCGTCCATTCAGTCGGAAATCCTGGACGAGCAGGAAAGCATTCATGTTTTCCAGGCGGAATGGAGCTATCTGAATTCCCCGGCCCGGATCGAGAAACTGGCAAAGAAATATCTGAAATTGCAACAAATTCAGCCCATTCAGATGGCCAGCATCGACAATATCCCGACCGATACCGAAGCCAAGCGGTATCGCCTGGACAAATTTGGCGAAGCGGTTGCCTATATGCCCGCTCCGCGTGATCGCCCGTCTGAGCGCGCCTATGACGAGGCGGCGGAAAACATCATCATTGATGGCCCAAGTGCCGCCATTCCGGCCCCCGATAATGGCGGAGGCCAGCAATGAACCTGTTGCGGTTTTCATATTGGCTACGCGGTGATCGCCCCGAACTTGGCCCGGAACAACGTGAAAAGCACGCGCTGGAAACAGCGCGTAATCGCATTTTTATTACCGGCATCATGTTTGGCCTGGGCTTTTTATGGATTGCCGGGGGCCTGTTTAACGCCACCGTGTTAAAACAGGGCAACGAACCGGAACTGACCGCCGGTACGGACAGCCGCGAGCTTAAAACCGAACGGGCCGACATTGTGGACCGTAACGGCATTTTGCTGGCGACCGACCTTCCGACAAGTTCGCTTTATGCCGATGCCCGTGTCATCAAGGACCCGGTTGGCGCGGCTGACCATTTGCTGACCGTGCTGCCCGGCCTGGATCGCGATACGCTGATCCGCCATTTGGGCTCGCAAAAGGCATTTGTCTGGATCCGCCGTAACCTGACGCCGGACCAGCAATACAAGGTCAATGCGCTGGGCATTCCCGGCCTGAACTTCCAGCGTGAAGAACGCCGCGTTTACCCGCAGGGCCGCCTGTTTGCCCATGTGCTGGGCTTTACCGATATTGACAATAACGGCATTGCCGGGGCCGAACGCGAATTTGACAATGACCTGCGCAGCAATTCCGGCCCGTTGCGCCTGTCGGTCGATATTCGGGTGCAGCATGCCCTGCGCGCCGAAGTCGCCAGCGCCATGCAAACTTACAGTGCGGCGGGTGCCACCGGCCTGGTGATGGATATTTATACCGGCGAAGTGCTGGGCATGGTTTCCCTGCCCGACTTTGACCCGCACCGCCCCGGACAGGGCCCGGCAGATGCACGCTTTAACCGTGCAACCCTGGGCGTTTATGAACAGGGGTCGGTGTTTAAACTGTTTAATGCCGCCATTGCGCTTGATACCGGCACGGCAACATTGAACAGCACCTATGATGCCACCAAGCCGTTGCGTGTCGCACGCTTTAGCATCCATGACTTCCATGCCGAAAACCGCTGGCTGAGCGTGCCGGAAATTCTGGCCTATAGCTCGAATATCGGGTCAGCACGGATGGCGATGGAATTTGGCATTGATACCCAGAAAAAATACATGAAGGCCTTTGGCTTTCTCGATAAATCCGATGTCGAACTGCCCGAAGTCGGTGCCCCGCTGCTGCCCAATCCGTGGCGCGAAATCAACCTGATGACGATTTCCTACGGGCATGGCATCGCGGTAACACCGCTGCAATTGGTCAATGGCATTGCCACCATTTCCAACGGGGGTATTCGCCGCCCCAGCACCATTCTCAAACAGGATGGCGCACCGGCGGGCGTGCGGGTGATTTCTAAAAAAACGTCTGACGAAATGCGCCGCCTGATGCGCCTTGTCGTCACTGAAGGATCAGGCAAAAAAGCCGACGTTCCGGGTTACTTCCTAGGGGGTAAAACCGGCACGGCGGACAAACTGGTAAACGGGCGCTACGTCAAAAACGCCCGAATGTCGACCTTTGTGGCCGCCTTCCCGATGCAGGACCCGCGTTATGCGGTTCTGGTGACGTTGGACGGACCACAAGGCACAAAAGAAACTTTTGGTTATGCCACGGCGGGCTGGGTTTCAGCCCCCGCTGTTGGCAAGGTTGTGACACGTATTGCTCCCCTTCTCGGGATTGAGCCGGCGTACGCGAAGGCGCCGGAAATAGAGCAGGCGTTGCGATTGGATCTTCGCAAGGAGGAACGCAAACTTGCGTCTTTCTGAGCTTATGGCAGGAGATCAGGCAGCAATGAAACATGCCCAGGGACAAGACCCGGACATTAAGGGCCTGACCGCAGATTCACGCGCAGTTCGTGAAGGATATATGTTCGCTGCCCTTCAGGGGGCACGAGACGACGGGACCAAATACATCAAGGATGCCCTGCGCTCTGGTGCATCGGCGATTTTGGCCCCGAAAGACACACCGAAAGAACCGGCCGTTACCGTGCCGTTAATTCCGGTTGAAAACCCGCGTCAGCGCTATGCGCAGCTGGCGGCACGTTTTTATGGCCACCAGCCCGATACCGTTGCCGCCATTACCGGCACCAATGGCAAAACATCGACGGCGGTTTTCACCGAACAGCTCTGGACGATCCTGGGTAATCTTTCCGGGTCGATTGGCACGCTGGGCATTCGCGCAGCCGGGGCCAAAATTCCCGGGTCGCTCACCACGCCAGACCCGGTCGCCCTGCATCATTCGCTGGCCGATATGTGCGACATTGGCGTTACCCATGTCGCCATGGAAGCCAGTTCGCACGGGCTGGACCAATACCGCCTGGACGGGGTGAAAATAAAGGTCGCTGCCTTTACCAATCTGTCGCGCGACCATCTGGATTATCACGGCGATTTTGACAAATATTTCGCCGCCAAGGCCCGCCTGTTTGGCGAATTGCTGACAACAGATGGCACCGCAGTGATCAATGCCGACATTCCCCAATATGCCAAATTGCGGCACATTTGCGAGGATCGCGGCATTAACATTCTGTCCTATGGTGTTAAGGGCGAAGGTATTCAGCTGTTATCGGCCAAGCCCGATGCCACCGGCACGCAAATCCGCATTGCGATCGAGGGTGAAGAACATAACATTCATTTGCCCTTGATGGGCACCTTCCAGATCATGAATGCGCTAGCCGCCCTGGGCATTGTCATTGCATCTGGCGCGGATGTTGCCAATGCGGTGAACGCGCTTGAAAAACTGACAGGCGTGCGCGGCCGCCTGGAACTGGTCGGTAAAACCAAATTTGGCGCACCGGTTTTTGTCGATTACGCCCACACCCCTGACGCCCTTGAAACCGTGATCAAGGCTGTTCGCCCCCATTGCAAGGGCCGGGTGGTTTGCGTATTTGGCGCTGGCGGGGACCGCGATACCGGCAAACGCCCGGAAATGGGGCGTGTGGTGAAGGAACATGCCGATATTGCCATCATCACCGATGATAATCCGCGCAGCGAAGAGCCTGCCACCATTCGTGCGGCGATCAAGGCCGCCTGCGAAGGGGCGGTTGAAATTGGCGACCGTGCCGAAGCCATCAAACGGGGCATTGGCATCTTGCAACGCAATGACATTCTGATTATTGCAGGCAAGGGCCACGAACGCGGCCAGATCGTGAAGGGAACGGTATTGCCCTTCGACGATGCCGCCGTTGCCCGCAATATTTTACTGGGCGGAAACTGACACCAGCCCTGACCGGTTAATATGCCTGCAATGCGGGCACATTAACCGGCAAGGCATGGATGCAAACTGCCAGGCAGACGAGCAGACCAACAGAAAGAAGAAACGCGATGAGTGAAGCTGTTTTATGGACGGCAGAGGACGCCGTATCTGCCACCGGCGGCATTGTCGCTGGTGACTGGCAGGTCAGTGGCATTTCAATCGACAGCCGCAAAACCCGGCCCGGCGACCTGTTTATTGCGCTGAAAGGCCCGAATTTTGATGGTCATCAGTTTGTTGCCAAGGCCTTTGAGGCCGGTTGCCGTGCCGCCCTGGTTTCAGACGCCTCTTGCCTGCCCAAAGATGCCCCGGCCCTGATTGTGGATGATACGCTAGATGCCATGGTGCGCCTTGGCATGGCCGGGCGTGCCCGCAGCAAGGCCAAAATCATTGCCATTACCGGCAGTGTCGGCAAAACCGGCACCAAGGAAGCCCTTAAATATGTGCTGGGCGAACAGGCGAAAACCCATGCCAGCCCGGCCAGCTTTAACAACCATTGGGGCGTGCCGCTTAGCCTGGCGACCCTGCCGGTCGATGCGCAATATGGCGTTTTTGAAATTGGCATGAACCATCCCGGTGAAATTTCGCCGCTGGTTCAAATGGTCAAGCCTGCGGTGGCGCTGATTACCACCGTGGTGGGCGCCCATACCGAATTTTTCAAGGATGAAGGCGAAATCGCCAAGGCCAAGGCCGAAATTTTTGACGGGTTGGATAAAAACGGCAGCGTCGTTCTGAACCGCGACAACCTTCATTATTTTGCCCTGGCCCGCCGGGCCAAGGAACTGGGCATTACCAATATCAAGGGCTTTGGCACCGATGCCACCGCCGCCTACCGCCTGTTTGAAGCCAATATCGTTACCGGCGGCAGTGCCGTGCGTGCGCGCATCGGCGGCCGTGACCTTGAATATTTCATGGGCTGCCCCGGCGAACATTGGGTCATCAATTCGCTTGCCGTGCTGGCCTGTGTGGACCAAATCGGCGCTGATGTTGTTCGTGCCGCGCAGGATTTGGCTGATGTCACACCGCCCGACGGGCGCGGCGCGCACCATGCCCTGGCCCTTAAGGATGCGGATGGCAGCGCAAAAGGCCACTACCTGCTGATTGACGATGCCTATAACGCCAATCCCACATCGATGATGGCGGGCCTTAAGGTGCTGGCCAATGAAAAGCCCGGTGAAAATGGCCGTCGCATTGCCATTTTGGGCGATATGCGTGAATTGGGTGAGGATGCGGAAAAAATGCACCGTGACCTGGCCCACCCGCTGGAACATTTGGGAATCGACGGTGTCTTTACCGTGGGGCCGATGATGGCATTGCTGGCCGAAGAACTGCCAAAAGAACGTCATTTGGGCCATTTTGACACTGCAGAAGAGGCGATTGCGCCAATTTCGTCTTCAATTGGCGATGGAGACGTTGTTTTGGTCAAAGGATCGCTTGGCATTTACGTTTCTAAAATTGTTTCGGCCCTAAAATCGGGTCAAACGGGCACTGCCCCGGCATCCAACTGACGCATAAGGAACCCGAGAGCCAATGCTCTATAACCTGCTATACCCGCTGGCCGACCAGTTTCCGCTGTTTAATCTGTTCCGGTATATTACCTTTCGTACCGGCGGTGCGGTCTTTACATCGCTGGTGCTGGCGTTTGTATTGGGTCCCTGGCTGATTGACATGCTGCGCTCGCGCCAGAACGAAGGTCAGCCCATTCGTGAAGACGGGCCGGAAAGCCACCTTCTGACGAAAAAAGGCACGCCGACAATGGGCGGGCTTTTGCTGCTGATTTCCACCAGCGTTGCCACCCTGTTATGGGCGGATTTGAAAAATCCCTATGTCTGGGCGGTGCTGCTGGTCACAATCGGTTATGGCTTTTTGGGCTTCATGGACGATTTCCTGAAAGTCTCCAAGCGCAATTCAAAGGGCCTGCCGGGCAAGGCCAAGCTGGTTGGACAATTTTCCATTGCCGCCCTTGCCGCCTGGTGGATTTCCTTTAACACCGACCCGGCCCTGGCAACACAACTGGCCTTTCCGTTTTTTAAAAACCTGCTGCTTGATCTGGGCTGGTTTTTTGTTCCCTTTGCCATGTTTGTCATGGTGGGCGCGTCCAACGCGGTCAACCTGACCGACGGCCTGGATGGCCTGGCCATTGTGCCGGTCATGATTGCCGCGGCCAGCTTTGCCCTGATCACGTATCTGATTGGCAATATTCAATTCGCCGATTATTTGCAGGTTCACTACATTGCTGGCTCTGGCGAATTAACCATCCTTTTGGGTGCGCTTGTTGGCGCGGGGCTGGGCTTTTTGTGGTTCAATGCGCCGCCGGCAATGGTGTTTATGGGCGATACCGGGTCCCTTGCCCTGGGGGGCGCGCTGGGCGCTGTTGCCGTTGTTACCAAGCACGAACTTGTTTTGGCCATTATCGGCGGTCTTTTTGTTCTCGAAACCGTATCGGTCATTATTCAGGTTGGGTCGTTCAAACTCACGGGCAAGCGCGTGTTTCGCATGGCGCCGTTACACCATCACTTTGAAAAAAAGGGCTGGCACGAACCCACCATCGTCATTCGCTTCTGGATCATTTCGGTCATTCTGGCCCTGATTGGTCTGGCAACCCTGAAACTGCGTTAACATCCCTGTTCTGATCGGAATACAGCATTGATCGACCTTTCACATTTTCGCGGAAAGACCGTGGCGGTTTTGGGCCTTGGCAAATCGGGGCTGGCCAGTGTGAAGGCTCTGGTCACATCAGGGGCCGATGTTTGGGCCTGGGATGACAATGCACAAAGCCGTCATCAGCTTGACGAGTTAAATGTCACGCCGGTCAATCTGGTGGAATGCGACTGGAACGTGCCGGAAATGCTGGTGATCAGCCCCGGCATTCCTTCCACCTTCCCCACCCCGCACCCTGCGGCTGAAAAGGCGCGCCGGGCGGGCAAGCCGATTGTCTGTGATGTTGAATTGCTGTGTTCCACCGTGGCCGATACACCGATGCTGGCAATTACCGGCACCAATGGCAAATCAACCACCACGGCGCTGACCGCGCACATCATTGAACAATCAGGCATCACAACCCAGGTGGGCGGTAATCTGGGCTATCCGGTCTTGGGGTTTGACGCACTGGGTGCGGATGACTGCTACGTACTGGAACTTTCCAGTTACCAGCTGGACCTGTTGGACCAGGCGGCCTTTGATGCCAGTGCGCTTTTGAACATCACCCCGGACCACCTGGACCGGCATGGTGGCATGACGGGCTATATCGGCGCGAAACGCAATATTTTCGCCCGCCAGAAAGGGCCGAAATGGGCCATCATTTCCATTGATGATGACCATTGCGCCCAAATGGCAACCGAACTGGCCCGCGAAGGCGGCCATCGCATGGTGGAAATTTCGGTTAATGGCGCAGCCCCGCACGGCGTTTATGTCAAGGATCACTGGTTAATCGACGACCTGGACAACGCCCAGGACCCGATCCTGGACCTTGCCACCGTTACCCACATGCCGGGGCGCCATAACTGGCAAAATATCGCCTTTGCCTATGCCCTGTGCCGGGCACGCAATGTTGCGCCGGGCGATATTATTGCCGGAATCATGTCCTTTCCCGGTTTAGCCCATCGTCAGGAACAATTGGGTGCCGTTAATGGCGTCATCTTTGTAAATGACAGCAAGGCCACCAATGCCGAAGCCACGGCAAAGGCCCTGTCGGCCTATGACAATATTTACTGGATTTTGGGCGGCAAACCCAAGGAAGGCGGTATTGCCGGGCTTGAAACCTATTATGGCCGCATCAAAAAAGCCTTCCTGATTGGCGATGCCGCACAGGCCTTTGCCGCCGACCTAGAAGGACAACTGCCCTATGAAATGTGCGGCACGCTGGATGTTGCCACCCGGCGCGCACTTGAAAGCGCAAAGGCCGATCAGGCCGTTTCGGATAAAGAAATGGACAGCGTGCCAACGGCCCCTGTGATTTTGCTGTCGCCGGCCTGTGCATCCTTTGACCAGTTCAAAAGTTTTGAAGCTCGCGGCGATGCCTTCCGCGCGCTTTACAACGATTTTTGCACCACCACCGCCGACATCGCATCCCGCACCAATCCGGAGGCATGATGAAATCCCTGTTTGGCGATAAAAACGGCAATATTGCCTTTTCC
The DNA here is from genome assembly GCA_050299455.1 of Thalassospira sp. Taxonomy (GTDB): domain Bacteria; phylum Pseudomonadota; class Alphaproteobacteria; order Rhodospirillales; family Thalassospiraceae; genus Thalassospira. The sequence goes on along the minus strand of JBNKVZ010000052.1, from coordinate 91 downwards.
CGTGCCGATACATCGCTGCTCAGTGTCTGGTGGTGGACGGTTGATCGCTGGTTGCTGGCCGCAACCATTTTGCTGATGGGCATTGGCGCAC
>JBNKVZ010000051.1:0-26893 GCA_050299455.1 Thalassospira sp. | reverse complement strand
ATCGTATAGGCTTCGGCATGAATAATGTATAATATAAAAGCGTTCCGGATGGAGCTTAATTTCTCTAATAAAATCTCTGCTGTTTGAAATACTCATTATTTATTTCCCAGCCATGAGGCCGGCGCCTATTTACGGAACCGGCCGGCGAATTTAGCCAAGCAGGGCGACGTGATTCCTCAGCTACACCCGCTTGTGCTCCCGCAGGTGTCGCATTTCAGGCAGGTGCCGTTGCGCACCAGGGTGAAGTTACCGCATTCCGGGCAACCATCACCTTCATAGCCTTTCATTCGGGCTTCACGGATACGGTCCATCTTGACATCCGTTGCCGACATGACCTCTTCGCTGGCATTGAGGATCGCGGTGTCGCCGCCGCTTGGCGCGGTGGTGGTGGCGATGCTGGCGGTTTCGGCCTTTTGGCTGTGATCATGCGCATGTCCATGATCGGTGCCAGTGGCTTTCATCACCACGCGTTCTTCAACCGGGGCCCCGCCATCAACCACATAGAGGTTGCGACGGACAAAGCCGCTTGATGCCACCTTGCGGATGGTTTCAATCGCGCGGTCTTCGGCCTTGGCTTCTTCGCCCAGGTCGCCTTCGGCCACACCCTTGCCAACGGCATCGGGCAGAACGTCGGACGGCTGAACATGGGCCAGGTCGTTGCGGCCCAGATAGGAAATGGCCAGTTCGCGGAACATGTAATCAAGGATGGAGGTTGCCATCTTGATCGCATCATTGCCCGACACCATGCCCGAGGGTTCAAAACGGGTGAAGGTGAAGGCTTCGACATATTCTTCCAGCGGCACGCCATATTGCAGGCCGATGGAAACCGAGATGGCAAAATTGTTCATCAATGACCGGAAAGCCGCACCTTCCTTGTGCATGTCGATGAAGATTTCGCCCAGCTTGCCGTCTTCATATTCGCCGGTGCGCAGGTAAACCTTGTGACCGCCAACGGTGGCCTTCTGGGTATAGCCCTTGCGGCGCGAGGGCAGGGAACGGCGATCGCCACGAATGACGCGCTCGATGATTTTTTCAACGATTTTTTCCGAAACTTCGGCCGCCTTGGCGGCGGTCGGCTGATCGGCGTAATCGTCTTCTTCCACCAGGGCGGAATTCAGCGGCTGGCTGAGTTTCGATCCATCGCGATAAAGCGCATTTGCCTTCAGGCCCAGTTTCCAGGAATGGATATAGGCATCCTTGCAATCCTGGATCGAGGCAGTGTTGGGCATGTTGATGGTTTTGGAAATCGCACCGGAAATAAACGGCTGGGCGGCGGCCATCATGCGAATGTGGCTGTCGGCTGACAGGTAACGTTTGCCAATGCGGCCACACGGATTGGCGCAATCAAAGACCGACAGGTCTTCATCACGCAGGTGCGGCGCACCTTCCAGGGTCATCGCGCCACAAACATAGGTGTTTGCTGCTTCGATTTCCTTTTTGCCAAAGCCAAGGGCGGCCAGCATGTCATAGCTGATATCGTTGATCGCCTTGGCATCCAGACCCAGCTTCTTGACGCAATATTCTTCGCCAAAGGTGTATTTGTTAAACACGAATTTGATGTCGAACGCGTTTTCAAGCGCGCCTTCGATTTTGGCAATCGCATCGTCATCAAAGCCCTTGGCGCGGAGCGCATCGTGGGTGATGGAGGGCGCACCTTCCAGGGTGCCGTGGCCAACCGCGTATTTTTCAATATCGCGAATCTGCCGTTCGGTGTAGCCCAGCGTTGCCAGGGCAACCGGAACGGTGCGGTTGATGATTTTAAAGTAACCACCACCGGCCAGTTTTTTGAATTTCACCAGGGCAAAGTCCGGCTCGATGCCGGTGGTGTCGCAATCCATGACCAGGCCAATGGTGCCGGTCGGGGCGATAACCGTGGTTTGCGCATTGCGATAACCATGCTTCTCACCCAGTTCCAGCGCCTTGTCCCAGGCGGCACGGGCCGCAACCGGAAGATCGGCATAGGGGCTATCGGCAGCAAGCAGCGGCACCGGATTAACCGACAGGCCTTCATAACCTTCCTGTTCGCCATGTGCAGCCCGGCGATGGTTGCGCATCACCCGCAGCATTTCCTGGGCATTGTCGGCATAACCGGGGAATGCACCCAGTTCACCCGCCATTTCGGCCGAGGTGGCATAGGAAACACCACACATGATGGCGGTCAGGGACGCACAAATGGCGCGGCCTTCGTCGCTGTCATAGGAAATGCCCATGCTCATCAAAAGGCCGCCAATATTGGCATAGCCAAGGCCGAGCGTGCGGTAACGATAGGACAGCTCTGCAATGCGGTCTGACGGGAACTGCGCCATCAGCACCGAAACTTCCAGCACCACCGTCCACAAACGCACGGCATGTTCATAGGCGGCAATGTCAATGCCGCCATCATCGGCACGGAAATTCATCAGGTTCATGGAGGCCAGGTTACAGGCGGTATCATCCAGGAACATATATTCCGAACACGGGTTGGACGCATTGATGCGGCCGGAATTCGGGCAGGTATGCCATTCATTGATGGTGGTGTCATACTGGATGCCGGGGTCAGCGCAGGCCCAGGCGGCTTCGCCAACTTTGTCCCACAAATCGCGTGCGCGGATGGTTTCGGCAACCTTGCCGTCGGTCCGGCGGATCAGGTTCCAGTTGCCGTCATCAAGCACTGCCTGCAAAAAGTCGTTCGAAACACGGACCGAGTTATTGGAGTTCTGGCCCGAAACGGTCAGATAGGCTTCCGAATCCCAGTCAGTGTCGTAGGTTTTGAAGCTGATATCGGTAAAGCCTTCGCGGGCGAACTGGATGATCTTGTTGATATAAGAATCGGGGATCATCACCGCGCGTGCGGCCAGGATGGCTTCTTTAAGCTGCGGGTTGCTGCGCGGGTTCAGGCGGTCTTCGGAATCGGCGGCACCGTCCCAGTTGTTACACGCGCTCAGAACCGCACTCAGGTGCTTTTCCGCCAGTTTGGACCCGGCAACCAGGGCCGCGACCTTCTGTTCTTCTACGACTTTCCAGTCGATATACTTTTCAATATCGGGGTGATCAATATCAACCACCACCATCTTTGCTGCACGGCGCGTGGTGCCGCCCGATTTGATGGCACCCGCAGCACGGTCACCAATTTTCAGGAAGCTCATCAGGCCCGATGAACGGCCACCACCCGACAGGGCTTCACCTTCACCACGGACATTGGAAAAGTTCGATCCGGTGCCAGAGCCATATTTGAACAGGCGGGCTTCGCGAGTCCACAGGTCCATGATGCCGCCTTCATTGACCAGATCGTCCGAAACGGACTGGATGAAGCAGGCATGGGGCTGCGGATGCTCGTAAGCACCGGTGGATTTGGTCAGTTTGCCGGTTTTATAATCGACATAGGAATGGCCCTGTGCCGGACCATCAATGCCATAGGCCCAATGCAAACCGGTATTGAACCATTGCGGCGAGTTCGGCGCACCCATCTGGTGGGCAAGCTGGTAACGCATTTCATCAAAGAAGGCGCGGGCATCGGATTCGGCATCAAAATAGCCGCCTTTCCAACCCCAATAGGCCCAGGTGCCAGCAAGACGGTCAAATACCTGGGTTGCGCTCAGTTCGCTGGTATAGCGTTCTTCAGCGGGCATTTTCTCCAGGGTTGGCTTGTCGGCCTCGTGGCGCCACAGCCATTCGGGAACGTCTTTTTCCTTAACCGGTTTAAGAGCAACCGGCACACCGGCCTTGCGGAAATATTTCTGGGCAAGAACATCACTTGCCACCTGTGACCAACCTGACGGCACGTCAATGTCGTTCATTTCAAAAACCGTCGATCCATCGGGATTTTTGATTTTGCAGGATGACTTGCGAAACTCGATGTCAGCATACGGGCTGACACCGTCCTGTGTGAACTGCCTGGTAATCCGCATGGTTTGCTCCGTTTCCGGTACGTATAACAGGTGATGCACACGCTGTTTTCGTGAACCAGATATTGTTTGCTCTAAACGTCAAGCCACCCCGTCCGACCTTCCTTGGAAAGGGTCGATTTGGTCTGGCCGGTTTGTGTGGTGGGTTCCCTTGGGATGGTGCCCCGTCGGGAGCGCATTATAAGGCGATGAAATGCGCCGCGTCCACCAAACTTTGTGGTTGACATGAAATTAACCACTATATGTAGCGGTTCTAGTGTTTCTTCGCTGAGAGGGATTTTTGGCCGATCTGGTTAACAATAATTGAATCCCCGATAAGGCTTTGTCGCGTCGAGGTTTTTTATCGGCCCTATCTGGCGGTCAATCAGGGACTCGCGTCTGATACGCTATATATAGTATGTCGTGACCCGCCAATAATGGTGCGAGGCCCAACCTAACGTCCTTTGCGATTTGAATCCAGCACTGAGCGTTAACAACATTTTAAATTCTGACTAAATCTGACACAATCTGACGTCTAAGTTCATGTAATTTATGTGAAAATCATGGTTTTTTAGGCTTGGTAAAATGACATTTTTCCTTTGTTTTCAGCCGCTTTAACCAGGGGGCAGGCTGTGGATAAATCGGGGGACAAAGGGCGCAAACCGCATTGATCCAAAGAGTCGTGCTTTCTGCTGTGCTTGTGGGGAAATTTTGCGCTGCGATAAATGCCTGAAACCGCTTGGCAGATTCTGCCCGATGTGACGTGATGGGGTGGCTTGAAACATTGACTTTGGGCGAACATCGGGACATATAGGGTGCGTAATTGTCCTTGGTTCGCGTTCGCGCAGCCAGCGTCCTGTACTTGTACTGAATGACAGGGCAACACAATTTGGAGAGAGACCGCAAATATGGCCACCGTCGGGACCCGTATCTATACTTCGCTGTTTGGCAAGCGCGTTGGCGAAGATCGTTTTGGTAATGTTTATTATACCGAAAAAAAGGCGACGCCGGGCCGTAAAGCCAAGCGTTGGGTGATCTATAAGGGCCTTGATGAAGGCTCCAAGGTGCCGGCAGAATGGCATGCCTGGCTGCATTACACGCTGGATGCGCCGCTGTCAGAAAAACCGGAAGACCGTTATGATTGGCAGAAAGAACATCAGCCCAATCTGACGGGCACCAAGCATGCCTATCGTCCCAAAGGGCACGATTACGAAGGCGGCAAGCGGGCCAAGGCAACGGGTGACTATCAGTCCTGGTCGCCGGAAGGCTGATTGACCGGACAGGGGCCGATGATGGCGCAGCCGGATTTATATGTAACATTGCAAGGATGGGTTTAAGGTATGGGCAACAGGCTGGTCGAAACACTGGCAGGTGGCGCGGTTATTTGCGTTGCGGTCGCTTTCGCCTTCTTTTCCTATTCGCGTGCCGGGCTAAGCTCGGTTGACGGGGGCTATGAGCTTTCGGCGAGCTTCAACCGTATTGACGGTTTGGCAACGGGTAACGATGTGCGAATTTCCGGTGTGAAGGTTGGTTCTGTGATCTCGCAGAATCTTGACCCGAAAACCTATATGGCGGTCGTCCATATGAAAATTCAGCCCAATGTGGAACTGCCGACCGACAGTGCTGCCAAAATTGCATCGGATGGTCTTTTGGGGGGCAAGTTTGTCTCTCTCGAACCGGGCGGTGACATTGATATGATCAAGCCGGGCGGCACCATTCAATATACGCAAGGTTCTGTAAACCTTGAGGAATTGATTGGTCAGGTGATTTATTCCAGTAAATCACAGGGCAATGGCGGCAGCAAGGAGCCGGCACCGGCGGGAAAATAAGGGTGCGTTGACGGGCGAAACTTTATGCAAATCAGCGATTTGTCATGATTTCGCCCGTTTTGGTTTGCATCTTTTGGCGCAGCAAGATCAGGTGTTGTTATAACATCTGATCCCCAAGACGGAGCGGAGCAACTCATGAGCAAGTCGGACATGACCAAAGACATGCCTGTCTGGCATAACCCTGATGGGGCGCCGCTATCCTGCGTTGAAAAGATCAAGGTTCTGAACGAAAATTTCGTCGAACTGCGCGCGATGATGCAGGACGCATTGGAAGATGCCCTGTTGATGGGATGTGATGAAGAACAGTTTCGTGACGTGATGCGCGATGTTGTTGCGGAACTTGAAAATCCCTATGGGACGGCGGAGAAATAATTCCAATGACTGTAAAATCCCTGCTGGCAACAGGTGCCCTGGCCACCAGTTTGATGGCCGGCATTGTTACGAATGCGTCCGCGCTTGATTATCGCAAGGCGAATGTCGCGCAGCTTCAGGGGCTTGATAAAATTACGGCCCGCATTTCCACCTTTGACGTGCCGGTGGGGCAAAGTGTCAATTTCGGGTCGCTGACCATCAAGGTGGATGCCTGTTACCGCACACCACCCGAAGAACGGCCCGAAAGTGCCAGTTTCCTTGAAATTACCGACCATCGTTCCGAAGACAAATCCGATGTCGAGGTTTTTGATGGCTGGATGTTTGCCTCCACCCCGGGGCTGTCGGCACTTGAACATCCTGTATATGACGTTTGGGTCAAGGAATGCCTGAATGCCAGTGACGAGGCGCCATCGGGCGATGATGCCATGCCACCGGAAAATAACGGCTGATCAGCGATAAAGCTGTCTCCCGATATGGTCCTTAGATCCTTGCCCTAGCATTCATTGCCTGGATAGATCAAAACCCGCCACGTTAATGGCGGGTTTTTTATTGATATTACAAGTATTTGGCGGAGTGGCACCGTCTCTCAGGACAGTTTTTCGCGCAGGAAATTTGCCGCGATTGTGAGCCCTTCGCCATCAATGCCATGTGGCAGGCCGGGGCGTTCATGATAGCTGACGTCAAAACCGTTTTCCGCCAACGCCGTTTGTGCCAATTGCGATGCCTGAACCGGCACAACCGGGTCGTCGCTGCCGTGTATTAGCGTGATGGGCGGGCGCGATTTGATTTCGCTTGCCAGCGTGTCGGTTCCCAGCAAGGCCCCGGAAAAGCCGACAACACCCGCGATTTGTTGGTCGTAACGCGGTGCGAGTTGCAGGGCCATCATTGTGCCCTGGGAAAATCCGACCAGGGCCAGTTGATCCGCCGTCAGGTTATGGCGTGATAGCACGTCTTTGATGAAGGTCGCAATTGATGCGGTGTTTTCCCGCGCCCCTTGGGTCAATGCCTTCAAGGCACTGGGCATGGTTTCGGCATTGCGGCGCAAAAATTCGGGATCATAGGATGCCAGACTAAACCATTGCCGCCCGAACGGTGACATTTCGCAAGGGTGGGGGGCATTGGGGGCGTAAAAGGCGGTGTCTGGCAGAAATTTCGCCAATTCCGGGGCCAGACCAATCAGGTCGGCACCATCGGCACCATAGCCGTGCAAAAAAATAACGATGCTTTTGGTTGTTCCCGATGCAGCCGGAAATTCCGGCCCTTCAAGGGCTGTTTGCGACATGTGTGCGTTCCCGAACTATAATCACGTAAACCCGCACCCTGCCGGAAAGCCCGGTTTAGGGCAAGGGTTTGTGCCCGATTGTTCCAAATCGCGACACTAATGTGGATAAGGTTGTGGGTAAAATGGTGTATCTGCTGCGGGCGTCATAGGACGCATTGGCAGACGGGATGTGATAAATCGCGCCAATTATGGAATTTTTCCGAAAAAACGCCTTTGGGTTGATTTTTTTCGCCGCGCTAAAGGGTTTGTGGGTAAGCGGTTTTTTTGTGGCGTTAAAGATGACCCGGAGAGGTCTTTTTTAGTATATTGGATACAAATAACAATCTATCAATAATGTCTGGAAATGGGGGCCATTTTGCCTGTCTTTCCCCCGGTTTTGGCAAACAAATCTCGCCATGCCGGATATTGCGGGATATGACATGAGAATAATTAGAAAATGCCGATCATTCGGTTCCTGTTCAATATTGCCGAAGATTTTCCAGTATTCATGAGGGGTCAATGTTAATTTCTCGCCGCTGGTTGAGTAAGGGGGACAGGCGCGTTCTGGCGCTTACCGTTCCCATCATTCTGTCCAATGCCACTGTGCCTTTGTTAGGCGCGGTTGATACCGCCGTGGTGGGGCATTTGAATAGCCCGCATTATATTGGTGCGGTTGCGGTTGGGGCGTTGATTTTCAGTTATGTGTTCTGGAGCTTCGGTTTCCTGCGCATGGCAACCACCGGGCTTGCCGCCCAGGCCTTTGGCCGGCGGGATCCGCAGGAAGTGCGGGCGGTTTTTGCCCGTGGTGCGCTGATTGCAATTGCCGGCGGGGCCTTGGTGATGATCTTGCAATGGCCGATTGTGGAACTTGCCATGCGGCTGATTGCACCGACTCCTGATGTTGAAGCCGCCGCGCGCGATTATTTCCATGTCCGTATATGGGCCTCACCGGCGACCTTGATGCAATATTGCATGTTGGGCTGGTTGCTGGCGATGCGTGACAGCCGGGCGGTGTTTATTTTCCAGGTCGTTTTGAACTCGCTCAATATCGTGCTTGATATTTTGTTTGTGCAGGGTTTTGGCTGGGATGTGCGCGGGGTTGCCGGCGCCACCGTGATTGCCGATTATTCCGGGGTTATTCTGGGCTGGTTTTTAATGCAGCCGCATTTGAAACGGTTGGGCGGGCGCTGGCGCGATGTGGTGCTGTTTGATCGGGATCGTTTGTTGCGCCTGATGCAGGTTAATGGCGATATTTTCATTCGCACGCTGGCCCTGACATCCGCCTTTGCCCTTTTCACAACCTTTAGTGCCCGCTTTGGCGATGTCACGCTGGCGGCCAATGCGGTTTTGCAAAATTTCCTGATGTTTGCCTCTTTTGCGCTGGATGGTTTTGCCCATGCGGCCGAAACCCTGGTTGGGCAGGCTTATGGTGCCGAACGGCGCAAACAGTTTTTGTGGGCGGTGCGCAAAACCACAATGTGGGCCGTTGTTTCCGCCTGCACGATGGCGTTGTTATTTGCCCTTTGCGGCGTGCCGATTATCAAGGGGCTGACCAGCATTGAAGAAGTGCGTGATGCGGCCTATGCGTTCCTGCCCTGGGCAATTGCCTTGCCCATTACAGGTGTGCTGGGTTTTCAGTTTGACGGGGTGTTTTTAGGGGCGATGCAAACGCGTCACTGGCGCAATATGATGATATTTTCCGTTGCCCTGTTTGCGCTGTTGGCTTGGGGGGCTGTGGCCCTGAACAGCAATCATGCCCTGTGGGCGGCGTTTAATCTGTTTTTCCTGGCCCGTGGTTTAACATTGGCGGTGCTGTTTCCAAGCATTATCCCGCGGGACGCAGCCGGCTTTGCCAAAAGCTAGGCTGTGTTTTGCCTGGCGGGTTTGGGCGGGGAAAGCGCGGGATAAAACAGAACAGGAAAAGGATCAGGATCAGTCGGTTTCGGGAACGGGCAGGCGGGTGCTGTTTTTGACTTCGTGGAGCGTGAAGCTGGATTTGATATTGGCCACACCGGGCAGTTTCATCATGACGTCTGACAGGAATTTTTGATAGGCGGCGGGGTCCTGGACCACGATCCGCATCATATAATCCTGATTGCCGACCATGGCATAGCAATCGACAATTTCCGGGTGCTGCTGCACGGCTGTTTCAAAGCGCCGCAGCGAGGGTTCATCATGCTGGGTCAGGGAAACGGTGACAAAAACATTCACCCCCAAATGCAGATGTGACGGGTCAAGCAGGGCGACATATTTGCGAATAACGCCGCTTTCTTCGAGTTTGCGCAAGCGGCGCAAACAGGGCGAAACCGAAAGCCCGACCTTGTCGGCCAGTTCCACCATCGAGATGCGGCCATCTTCCTGAATTTCTCGAAGAATATTGCGGTCAATTGCATCAAAACCGTTGCGCGCCATAGCGTGCCTACTCCCTTTGACGAAAATGCAGTTAGATGGCGAATGCGGGCTGCGCAAATATTTTGCCCGATTGGCAGATTTTACGCAGCAATCTCCTCGCCGCGATAAGCCACGACTTGGGCGTTCTGTCAATCATTGCGTGATATATCGCGCTGATAATCTGCGATATTTGCGGGTAACAGCGTGCTGGTTGAACCTGCCTGTAGCCTGCTTTCTGTTTGGGCGTTTTGCCAAGGCTAAACAAGATTAAGTGTTGCCCTGCAACTTTGGGGGCGCTATTGCAAGGGCAAGGCCCTGTAAAGCTACGGTGCTGTTAAAATGGCGCCAGTATCCTGTAATTGGCAGGCTGGGTGCCATGCGGGCCGATCGGGGCCTTTGTCACGGGGCATATGGGTAACTTATCATTGCTGCCTGCCATCCGGACAGTGTAGTATAATCGTACTAAATTACGTATTTGGGATGGGCGACATCGCCTGGCGAGGGCGCAGGGACCTGCAGGGTGCCTGTGGTACAGGAAAGGCTATTTTGGTGGACGCAGCAAATAACAAACCGGGACATAACCGGGTTTATATCGATGATCATGAAATCAATATCCGGCCCGCCGTCAAAGAAGACCTGCCGAATGTTGTTGACCTTGACGAACGCACGACCGGCCTGCGCAAGCCTGACTATTGGGATGATCTGTTTGTGCGTTATGGCAACCGCAAGGACAGCCGCTTTTTCCTGGTAGCCGAAGAAGGCGAGACCCTGCTGGGCTGCATTTTTGGCGAGGTCCGGTCCTGGGAATTCAATTCCGTTCCATGCGGCTGGGTCGGCACCGTCAGTGTCGAGCCTGATTTGCGCATGGGCGGTATCGGCACCATCCTGTATCGCGAGATTTGCCGTTGTTTCCGCCATGCTGGTGTTCAAAAGGTCCGCACCATGATCCCGCGTGATGCCACCGACCTGATGTCCTTTTTCCGCGCCCAGGGCATGATGGCCGGGCCTTTCATCCAGCTTGAAACCGATATGGAAGAGGAGGGCTAAGCCATGATGTCTTTGCAAAAGGCGACATTGTTTGCCCTATATGCCGTGTTGGAATTGGCCGAAGATAGCGAACGCCAGCTTTCGGCATCCGAAATTGCCGAACGTTACAATATCTCGACCAACCATCTGGCCAAGGTTTTGCGCGATCTGGGCCGTGCCGGACTGGTGGAATCGGTGCGTGGGGCCGGCGGTGGTTATCGTTTTTGTGGTAATGCCAAACGAACCACCCTGCTAGATGTGGTCGAACTGTTCGAGGAAGTGGGGGCAGGGCCTTCAAACGGGATTGTGCAGGAAACCAATGCCGGTGTTGCCCTGTCGCTGGTGATGGATGAAATTGAAGCCATTACCTATGCCACACTGCAATCGATCTCGATTGAAACGATGCTGAAATTGATGCGCCGTCGTAAACCAACGGAACGCAAAACATCAACCGGTCTGTTCCGCGCCGTGTAAATCTTTCGTATCGATCTATTGATCCATCGATCATAACAAAAGGCCGCCGAAACGATTTCGGCGGCCTTTATTGTTTGTCACGGCAAATTTAGCCCAGATTAACTGGTCTGATCGGGGGCTGTTGGCTCGGTGCTGGGTGCAGCCGGGCTTTCGGCCGTGCCGGTATCGCCCTCTTTGGCGGCCGTTTCGGTCTTTTTACGGGGTTTACGCGGGGCGCGGGGCTTGGCCGGTTTTTTGGCGGCAGCCTTCTTTGGTTTGGCGTCTTTACCTTCGGCAGTATCGGCGGTATCTGCCCCAGCGGCCCCGTCGGCATCGGCTTTAACCTCTTCGCCGTCAGCTTGCGCTTTCGCGGTTTTTCTGGCGGTTCTTGGTTTTGCGGCTGCCTTGGCGCGCGGTTTACGCGGGGCGCGGGTTGTTTTTGCTTTGGCCGGTTTTGCCTCGGTCTCTGCCTCTGTATCTGCTTTCGCTTCGGCCGGGGTTCCGGTTTCGGTGTTGGCCTCGGCTACGGCTTCCGCTTTGGTTTCGGAGACCGGCGCATCAGCGGTTTTGTTACTGTCGCCAGATGCCGTGTTTTCCGGTGTCGGGGCGGCTTGTGCGGCGACAGGCGCTGTTTTGTCCGCCGTTTCAGCCGGCTCATTTACCGATGCGTCTGCCGGTGCTTTCACCTCAGCGGCCGGTTTGGCCGCCTCATCGGCTTTGTCAGCCTGGGCGGGTGCCAGTTTGCGGTTTCTGCGCGGGCTGGTCGTCTTGCGGCTGGTGGTTTTACGGCCCGTCTTTTTCGGTGCTGTGCTGTTGCCTTCATCCTCGTCTTTGTCGGCGGCAACGGGCCGGCGCAGGGATGATTGCGGAACAGGGGTCAGCAAAAAGGCCGGGACATGGTCGCCCATGCCGATGACCGGTTTGTCGTCATGATGATCATCCCGGTCGCGACGGTTATTGTTCTTACGGTCGCGCTGCGGGCGGTTTTGATAACGATCTTCACGCGGCTCCCGAGCCGGGCGGGCTGACGTGTTGGTATTGGTGTTGTTATTCTGGCCCGAATTGCTGTTGCTTGCCGGATTATCGCGCTTGCTGGCCTGTGGGGCCTGCTCTGCGGGTTTGGCCGGGGCGGCAGCAGCTGCCGGGCTGTTTGTATTGTCCTGGTTCTGATTCTGGTTCGCAGCACTGTCACGCCGGGATGCGTTGCGCGCATTCCGGTCATTCCGATCATTCCTGTCGCTGCGGTCATTCCCCTTGCGGCTGTTGCGCTTGTTCCGGCGCTTTTTACCGCTAAAGTCCAGTTCCAGGGTCTCGATTCCCTCCACCGATGTCAGGGGAATCGACATATTGATGATTTTATTGATCGCTTCGACCAGCTTGCCATCTTCCGGGGTGGCAAGGGTAAATGCCTTCCCTTCGCGACCAGCGCGGCCGGTACGCCCGGTACGGTGAACGTAATCCTCGGCGTTAAAGGGCACATCAAAGTTAAAGACGTGCGAAACCTCGGCAACGTCAATGCCGCGTGCTGCCACATCCGAACAGATCAGAACGGTAATTTCGCCGCTTTTGAATTTATCAAGCGTTTCGGTCCGTTCGCTCTGTACCAGGTCGCCATGCATGCGACCGGCATTAAAGCCGTGTTTGGTCAGCGATTTATAAAGAATATCGACGTCTTTTTTGCGATTGCAAAAGACAAAGGCGTTCTTGATATTTTCGTTGCGGATCAGGCGGCGAAGGGCTTCGCGCTTGTCCATATCGTCAATGACCAGCAATTTATGCTCAAGCGTGGTTGCCATGCTTGAGGGGGCCGAAACGGTAATTTCTTTCGGATTGCTCAGGAATTTGTCGGCAAGGCGACGGATTTCCTTGGGCATGGTGGCCGAGAAAAACAGCGTCTGGCGCTGCTTGGGCAGCATATTGACGATTTTTTCAATATCCGGGATGAACCCCATATCGAGCATGCGGTCGGCTTCGTCGATGACCAGCAATTTGCAGTCTGACAGCAGAAGCTTGCCGCGCTCAAAGGTGTCAATCAGGCGGCCCGGGGTGGCGATAATAACATCGGCCCCTTTTTCCAGAATCTTTTGCTGTTCAACAAACGATTCCCCGCCAATCACCAACGCCTTGGAAAGCGGGACATATTTGCCGTAGGTGTCAAAATTGTGAGCCACCTGGGTTGCCAACTCGCGGGTTGGTTCCAGGATGATAGAGCGCGGCATCCGCATGCGCGCACGGCCGTGATGAAGAATATCAAGCATCGGCAACACAAAGCTGGCCGTTTTCCCCGTCCCGGTTTGGGCGCAGCCAAGAATATCACGGGCCATCATCACAGATGGGATGGCTTGGCGCTGAATGGGGGTCGGTGTGTCATAACCGGCGTCTGCAACGGCTTTGAGGATATCTTCGCTCAGACCGAGATCGGCGAAAGTCATATGTTTCGGGTTCCCGCAAAAAATGCGTTAAAGATTGATTTACTTAGAGACAAATCTGCTTGGGTGGTAAAGCCAAGCCCGGCTCAAGTCAAGAAAAACGCCTTTAAAAAGGTAGCTTACCTGCATTTTTCCCCGCTTCGATGCTTGTTTGAGGCCTGGTTCGGACATATCGTGGTTGAAATTCGTGCTTTGATTTGCGCCATTCCATAAGGAGGCTGACGATGTTGATGGACGCAGACCGGTCTACGCTGGTCATTGTTGATGTTCAGGAAAAGCTTTATCCAGCATGCCTTGACCCGGTTGAAATGATTGATGCCTGCTGCTTTTTGTTAAAATGCGCCAATCGTCTTTCTGTGCCCGTGATTGTGACCGAACAATATCCCAAGGGGTTGGGCCACACGGCCAAATCCATTCTGGATTTGCTGGATAATGGCCAGGACGTTGCCGATGGCGGCAATGTTATTCCCAAAATCAGTTTTTCCTGCGTTGGGGCGGAAGGATTCCTGACAAAGCTGGAAGACAATCACGGGCGCGACCAGGTCGTGGTGGCAGGCATGGAAACCCATGTTTGTGTATTGCAAACCGTGCTGGACCTGATCGAGCGGGGACGCGAGGTTTTTGTCGTTGCCGATGCGGTGTCATCGCGCAAGCAGCATGACCGCATTTTCGGGCTGGAGCGGATGCGCGATGCCGGGGCCAAAATTGTGACCCGCGAAAGTGTGATGTTTGAATGGTTGCGCGTGGCAGGCACGCCGGAATTTAAAGAATTGAGTGCGCTGATTCGCTAGTTCTTATCGCGAGGTTGCCTCGGCAAAATTCCGTCCTCTTCTCGGGGGTTAGCGCAGATGTTCGGTCAACATCTGCCGCACCTCGGATATCGGGGAGCGGTCCTTGCCGTTTGGCACCACAAGGTTAAATTCGATGTCCGGCATGGTCGGCAGCTGGGCAAGATGATTGAGCGACACAGCCCCCTTGGGAATGGCCGAGGCATTCAGGCAGGTGACGCCAAGCCCCGCACTTAGCGCCATTTGCAAGCCTGCAACGCCGGATGCAGAATGCGCAATGACATAGGGTGTTTCGCAAGATTTAAGCGATTTGACGATAAAACGCTGAAGCGAGCAGGTGTCTGGCAGAACAACAAGCGGCACGATGCCATTTTCAGGCATGGTGAAGGATTTATCGGCAACCCACACCAGCGGCTCACGGCGCAGGGAAACATGCGTGCTACTGTCTTTGGTTTTTAAACCGTCACCGTTCAGAATTGACATGGCCAGCCCGATATCGAATTCGTCGGCTTTTGCCGCATGAATGGCGATACTTTTGCGGATCGAGACATGCAAATGAAGATGCGGGAATCGGTCTCGTACCCGTCGCAACAGGGTGGGCAGGGCCGCGGGACGGAAATAATCCGTAATTGCCAAATGCAAATCACCGGCAAGCCGGGCGTTCTGCATGTCTCGCAAGGCGGCATCACTTAGGGCCAATAGCTCCTGCGCATGGCCGACAAGGCGTTCACCGGCAGATGTCAGCTTCGCACCGCTTTTGCTGCGAACAAGCAGGGTGACCCCACACATTTCCTCAAGTTTACGGATCTGCTCGCTAATGGCCGATTGTGATCGGCACAGGCACGGGGCGGCGGCCGAGAAACTGCCGGTTTCCGAGATGACAACAAGCGTTCTGAGAAAATCGAGATCGAACAGTCGGTTCATTTATCTATCCGTTTTTCCGATGGATAAGATCGTATATTCCTGCTTTTCCAATAGTAATGCAAAGATATGATCGGGGTGACTTAAAAATAAACAGATAGGACCCCAAAATGCCCGGTATCACCCTTATCGTTTCAGGCGAGCCTGACCCCGCCTTGACACAGCGCCTTGTGGCAGAGCTTTGCAGTCTTACCTGCCAGGTGCTGAAAAAAGAAATGGGGCGCACGACCATGTTTGTGCGCTATCACCCGCGCGATCAATGGTTCATCGCGGGCCGTTCCCTGGTGCAGCATGGTAAAAATGCGTTTCGTCTTGAACTTACAATCACCGATGAAACCAATACCAACGCTGAAAAGGCAGAATATCATCATGCTGCTTTTGCCTTGCTTGAGGGGATCATTGGTAATCTGCACCCGCACTCAAACATCCATATCCTTGATTGCCGGGCATCCGCCTATGGCTATGGCGGCCTGACACAGGAAGAACACCGCTTTCGCACTATGGCGGCCCCTGCATAATTGCGGTCGCTTCTGACTGCTTACATGAAATCCCGCCACAAAATGCTGGCGGGGTTTGCGTATATGCGTGGGGATGTCCGTTTAACGGTCCCGATAAAGACTAACAGCCGGGATTGAAGCGCGAGCAACGGTCGTCATTGTGGTCTGGCTGGCTGATGGGAAACAGGTAATGGATGAGGGGCGATGACATGTCATCAAGCTGTTTTTGCGTGATCGGATTGGTCATATTCGCTTTGATTTCTGAAATCGCCCTGTCGCCCGAACAAAAGGCAAAGCGCACCGGGATGGACTTTTCCCCAGGTGTTGCGACAGTGTTTTGCGGGTTTTTGCACATTTCATTGCGCCAGGTATCGCGCGTGGGATTGACGACAACCACCATCCGCTGATCCGGGCGTAGGGTTGGATGATTATCGCCTGTTTTGGCATTTGCCATCTCGGCTTTTGCCTGTTCGGGCGTGATAAATTGCAATTGCGGGGCAAAACCATGATTGGAAAACAGGCTGGCCCAGCGCGCATCATCAATGCCGGTTTGTCCGTCATGGACTTCCATCACCATAATGTTGGAAGGGGCGGCATAGCTTCTAAACCCGGAGACATTGGTGGTTTCGTAATATGGTGTCTCGATGATGTTGCCGCAGGCCCCAAGCAGGGGGGCGGCAAGACCCATAAGAGCCGCGAGCAGAGCATATTTGCGGGTTTTGACAGACATGGAAGGGGACTCCTGTGTGACGTTCCAACCAAGAATGATGATTGTCCTGTAACGGGTGGGGTTCTTGTAACAGGGTGGGGCAAAGCCAGGATAAGATACAACCAAAGGCATGACATCCGAAAGATAGGTCATGGATTGGCAAAATGTCAGTGTTTTTGCAAAGTTTCTTGGGGGCGCTGCCTGAATGGCGGAGGTGCTGTTTGATCGTGGAAAGACGGGTCATCGGGTACAAAAAACCCGGCACGCAAATGCCGGGTTTGATGATGAGGGTCTTTAAGCGGCTTTAAACGTCGATATCCTCGACAAAGCGGGCATGTTCCTGAATGAACTGGAAACGCAGTTCCGGCTTCTTGCCCATCAGGCGGCCTACCAGGTCCTTGGTCTGTTCGCGCCCATCCGGTTCGGCAGCGTCGGGCAGGGTGACGCGCAGAGGGGTGCGGTTTGCCCGCGACATGGTGGTATCGCGCAATTGCTGCGAGGGCATTTCACCCAAACCTTTAAAGCGCGAAATTTCGACCTTGTTGGGGTTTTTAAACTCGGTATTGAGCAGGGTTTCTTTTTCGGCATCGTCCATCGCATAGATGCTTTTGCCACCTTGGGTCAGGCGATAAAGCGGCGGCATGGCGAGGAACAGGCTGCCATTTTCAATCAGCCCCGGCATTTCCTGATAAAAGAATGTCATCAGAAGCGATGCGATATGCGCGCCGTCCACGTCAGCATCGGTCATGATGATGATGCGTTCATAACGCAAATCTTTCAGGCTGAAATCAGAACCGGTGCCGCAGCCAAAGGCTTCGATCATGTCCTTGATTTCCTGGTTCGCCATCATCTTTTCGCGGGTGGCCGAGGCCACGTTGAGGATTTTACCGCGCAATGGCAAAACTGCCTGGGTTTCGCGATCTCGTGCCTGCTTGGCCGACCCACCGGCCGAATCCCCTTCGACCAGGAAAATTTCGGTGCCTGCTGCAATCGAGCGCGAACAATCCGTCAGCTTGCCGGGCAAACGCAGGCGCCTTGTGGCGGATTGGCGTTTGGTTTCTTTCTTTTCCTTGCGGCGCATGCGTTCTTCGGCCCGCATGATAATGCGTTCCAAAAGGTGCTTGGCATTTTCGGTATCCCCGGTCAGCCAGTGGTCAAAATGGTCGCGAACCGCGGTTTCAACCAGTTTGGTCGCATTTTGCGTGCCCAGCTTTTCCTTGGTCTGGCCCTGAAATTGCGGGTCGGGGATAAAGACCGACAGCATGATGCAGCCGCCGCCAAAAACGTCTTCGGCGGTGATGGTGGAAGCCTTTTTCAGGCCCACCATATCGCCATAGGCCTTGATCGCCTTGGTCAGCGCATAGCGAAAACCGGCCTCGTGTGTGCCGCCCAGCGGGGTCGGGACGGTATTACAATAGGAATGAAAATATCCTTCGCCGCCATCGGGCCAACCCACAGCCCATTCAACCCGGCCCGGGCTGTCGGAAAATTTGGCTTCCCCGGCAAAGGGGCGTTCCGTGACCATCTCACGACCCTTCAGGGTCATTTCCAGATAGTCCAAAATCCCGTTGGGGAATTTCAGCACTTCTTTTTGCGGGGTCGGGTCATCACTGGTCAAAAGCGACGGATCGCACGACCAGCGAATTTCAACACCCTTGTAAAGATAGGCCTTGGACCGCGCCATGCGGAAAATGGTGCCAGGCTTCAGCTTTGCCCGGGCGCCAAAAATTTCGGGATCGGGGCGGAAAATAACCGTGGTACCGCGCCGGTTATTAACCGTGCCGCCATCCTGCAGCGGGCCAAGCGGTGCGCCCTTGGAATATTCCTGAAAGACCAGCTTGCGGTCGCGCGCCACTTCAACGCGGAATTTGTCGGTCAGGGCGTTCACCACCGACATACCAACCCCGTGCAAACCGCCCGATGTTTCATAGGCCTTGCCGGAAAATTTGCCGCCCGAATGCAGGGTGGTCAAAATGACTTCCAACGCCGATTTATCGGGAAATTTCGGGTGCGGGTCTGTCGGAATACCACGCCCGTTATCGCGGATCAGAACGGTATTATCGGTCTGTACTTCCAGTTCGATCCAGTCGGCATGGCCCGCCACCGCTTCGTCCATCGAGTTATCGAGGATCTCGGCCACCAGGTGGTGCAGGGCGGTGTCATCGGTGCCACCAATATACATACCCGGACGCCGGCGCACCGGCTCAAGGCCCTCAAGAACCTCGATATCCTTGGCGGAATATGCGTTTGTGGTGCTTTGGTTTGAATCTTCAAAAAGGTCGGTCATGTTCCCCGGAACGCAACTGGTTGTTTTAATAGAATAATTTGCTGTCCTGCTCCGTCGCCTGAAGAAAGTGCACAACACATCATTGTTATACGTCATTCGGCGCTGGTGCAGCGTGTCGGTAAACGAGTACCATAAGATTTAAATCCCGGCCCATAAAAATGTTTTTCGTTTCGCAATGCAACCGGGTCAGGACAAAAAAAACAGGATAATGCCGGTTTTCCGGCGCTCAGGAGTGAGTCTGATGGCACAAAAAAAAGAAATAGTATCGAATTCTGAAAACCCGACGCCGCAGGGCGAATTATGTACGCGGACTTTGGCGATGCCCAGCGACACGAACCCCGACGGGGACATTTTCGGTGGCTGGCTGATGTCGCAAATGGATATTGCCGGTGGCGTTCTTGCCGGGCAGATCGCCAAGGGGCGCGTTGTCACCATTTCGGTTGACGGGATGACATTTTTGCGCCCGGTTTATGTAGGGGACGTCGTCTGTGTTTATGGCGAGATAGAACGCCTGGGAAACACGTCAATGGTGCTGTCGCTGGAGGCATGGGTTTTACGCCGCAGGCAGGAACCGCGTATCAAGGTTACGGAAGGTCGGTTCACCTTTGTCGCGATTGACGACAATGGCCGTCCGCGCCCGATTCCAAAGGATGAGGCAACCGCCTGACGGAATATTCTGTTTAGCGGGTATGATCTGGCAAACCTCCATTTTTTAGGAATTAAGAAATGGAGGTTTTTCTTTTTTATCAGGGGCGATCCCGATGTCGGCGGATGCAGAACATAACCGGGCCAGACAACAGTGTGCTGATGCCCGTGGATGAGCGTTTTTACTTTGATCTGAAGATGTTGTGGTCCCCGGCCTGTCAAAGGCCGGGGATTATTTTATGGCCTTACCAGCTTTCGCGGGCGACACGGATAAAGTTTTCGCCCATGATTTTATCGACATCATCGGGCAAATAGCCTTCATTGATCAGGGCATCGGCCAGCATGGGCAGTTTGCGCGGGTCAAATACGGCCGCACCGCCCGCATTGGGGCCATAGCCACGTTCTGCTGGCCAGTAATAGGCACGATCTACACCTTCGGGGAAGTCATAGGCCCCCTTGACCGATGGCATGGTATCGAGGCCAATGCCAACATGGTTCACGCCTACCAGTTCCACCAGATAATTGATATGGCGCAGCATATCAGGCACCTCGGGCGCATTGGCCGATTTGATGAAACGCTGAAAACCACAGACGCCAATCACGCCATTGGTATCGGCACAGGCCTTGATCTGTTCATCATCAATGCAGCGTTCATGCCCGCCCAAAGTCTTGGGGTTGGCATGGCTGAAAACCACGGGTTTGCTCGATACCCGCATGATATCCAGGCTGCTTTGCCGCCCGGTATGCGAACAATCCATGATCATGCCTGCCGCATTGACCGCCTTGACCATGTCGTGGCCCAGGGGGGTGAGTGGCACATCGGTATCATGGCAGCCACCGGCAACCGAATTGTTGCGGTTATAGGCAAAGTGGATTTGTTTAACGCCCAGCTTGGCAAAAACCGGCACCATTTCGGGCATGTCCTGCAGCATCATTGACCCTTCCAGGTCAAAGCCTACGCCGAGAAGTCCGGCCTTTTTTGCCTTTGCCAGGTCGTCAAATGTTTCGATCTGCATGTATTTGTCGGGGTGGGCGGCGATTTTGGCGCGGAAATCGGCAATCACCCGCATGATGTGACCAACCGAATTCATATCCATGCCAACATTGATGCAGACATAATCGATATTTCCAGCACGGTAGGTATCAAGCAGGTCGATCGGAATGATCGGGTCCAGCGGCAGGCAGGCATGCGCATCCCAGGTAAAGGAGGGGACGTGCTGGCGTTTATAGTCACGCAAGGCGCTGTCTTCCGGGGCGAAAGGGGTGGCAAATTCGGTGTTGGTGGCGATTGTCATGGCGTCTCCGATCAGTCCCAATCGACAAAGCTGTCAATAACGGCGCGGTCATATCCACCGGCGGCCTTATAGAGCTGTTGCGAATAGGGATGTTCAAGTGAACCTTCAGCAAGCTGGCTGGCGGTGGCGCGTTCAACAATGCGACCGCGATTCATGATCGCGATATCATCACAGACATGGGCCACAACCGCCAGATCGTGGCTGACCATGATATAGGTCAGGCCCAGATCACGGCGCAAGGCCGCCAGCAAATTAAGCACTTCGGCCTGGATCGAAACATCCAGTGCCGATGTCGGTTCATCCAGCAGCAGCACAGTGGGTTCCAGAATCAGCGCGCGGGCAATGGCAACACGCTGGCGCTGCCCCCCCGAAAGCTGATGCGGATAGCGAAACCGGAACGAATTATCCAGCCCCACCTGTTCAAGGGCGCGAACCACCCGGCGGTCAGAATCGCCCAGTTTATGGACCGACACCGGCTCGCTTAAAATCCGGTCAATGGTATGACGCGGATGAAGCGAGCCAAACGGGTCCTGAAACACCATCTGCACCTGGCGATAAAAGGCCTTGTCGCGTTTGGGGCCGAGTTCATGACCCTGCACAACGATATTGCCTTCCCAGTCATCGACCAGGCCGGTCATGGTGCGCAAAACGGTCGATTTACCCGAACCGGATTCGCCGACCAAGCCAAAGGAGCCATTTTTCGCAACCTTGAGCGAGACATCCTTCAAGACATGGTTTTCACCAAACCAGGCATTGAGATTTTCAATTTCAATCATTGCTTATCCTTCCGCCCAGCTTGCCTGGCGTTTCAAAACCGGCAGGTCGTCATGATTGCCATCCATTTTGGGCAGGCAGTTTAACAGGCCCTGGGTATAGGGATGTTTGGCCTGGTCAAGTTCACTGGCACGGATTTCCTCGACAACACGGCCCTGATACATCACCAGCACCCGGTCACAAAAACTCGAAACCAGATGCAAATCATGGCTGATGAAAATCAGCGCCATGCCGCGTTCGCGCACCAGATCATCCAGAATGGCCATCACCTGCAGCTGCACCGTCACATCCAGTGCCGAGGTCGGTTCATCGGCAATGATCAGTTCCGGTTCGGGGATCAGCATCATCGCAATCATCACGCGCTGGCCCATCCCGCCCGAAACCTCGTGCGGGTAGGATTTGAAAACGCGCTGCGGGTCGCGGATTTTAACCGCTTCCAGCATTTCTATGGCACGATGGGTCGCTTCCTTGGTGCCCACCTTGTGGTGTTCGCGGTAGGCCTCGATGATTTGATCCCCAATCGTCATGACAGGATTGAGCGAATATTTCGGGTCCTGCATGATCATGGAAATGCGCGCACCGCGCACCTTGCGCCATTGACGCGGGCTAAGGTTACGCAAATCCACATCGTGGAACTGCATTTCATCGGCGGCAATGCTGCCATTGCCCGCCGTCAGCCCCAAAATGGCGCGCCCGGTTTGCGATTTGCCCGAACCGGATTCGCCGACAATACCCAGCCTTTCACGGCCAAGATCAAACGACACACCGCGCACGGCATTCACCGGTCCCTTGGAGGTGCTGAAAGTGACGGTCAGGTTTTTGACCGATAGCAGTTTTTCCTGGCTCATGGTCAGTCTCCTCCACGCGGGTCAAGAACATCGCGCAGGCCGTCGCCCAGCAGGTTAAAGCCAAGGCTGACAACAAAAATAGCCAGGCCCGGTACGGTGGAAACCCACCATTGTTGCAGCAGGAACTGGCGACCTTCGGAAACCATCGCGCCCCATTCGGGCGTTGGCGGCTGTGCGCCCAGGCCCAAAAAGCCAAGGCCCGCGGCAATCAGGATCATGCCGGCCATATCCAGCGTGACACGAACCACAACCGAGCTGATGCACATCGGCATGATATGACCCAAAATAAGCCCGCCATTTGAAACACCCTGCAGGCGGGCGGCATCAATATAGTCCGATTTGCGCACCGTAATGGTTTCGGCGCGTGCGATACGGGCATAGGGCGGCCAGGCGGTCAGGGCGATCGCCAGCACGGCATTTTCAAGCCCCGGCCCAAGTGCTGAGACAAAGGCCAGCGCCAGGATCAGTTTGGGGAATGCCAGGAAAATATCGGTAATGCGCATCAAAACCGAATCAACCCATCCGCCAAAATAGCCCGCCACCGTGCCAATCAACAGGCCAACAGGGGCGGCGGTGATGGTGACGAGGGCCACGATCATGAGCGTATATTGCGCGCCGTAAATCAGGCGGGACAGAATATCACGTCCCAACTGGTCGGTGCCAAACCAGTGGGCGGCACTGGGCGGCTCAATACGACTGCCAAGGTCGGCGGCAACCGGATTATACGGGGCGATGATCGGGGCAAAAATGGTCAGGATGATCAGGATCAGGACAATACCCAGCCCGATCATGGCAAGACGGTTTTCGGTTAATTTGTTCCAGGCCAGCCAGGCACGGCCACAACGGGCCTGAAACCGCGATTGCGGCGTGTTCGACGTTAGCCACTGCCGCAACCCGCCAGGATTTTGTTTGGTCACTGTTTGCATTTTTTTACCTTCTGGCGCGCGGATCAAGCAGCCGATACAAAAGATCGGACAGCATATTAACGCCAATAAACACGGCCCCCACCACAATGGTGCCACCCAACACGGCGTTCATGTCGGCATTCAACAGCGAATTTGTGATGTAAAGGCCCAGGCCAGGCCAGGCAAAGATGGTTTCCGTCAGCACCGAACCTTCAAGAAGGTTGGCATAGGACAGGGCAATGACCGTGACAAGCGGGACCATCACGTTGCCCAGCGCATGACGCCAGATGATGCGAAATTCGGAAATACCCTTCACACGGGCGGCCAGAATATATTCCTGGCTTAATTGCTCAAGCATGAAAGAGCGTGTCATGCGGGCAATATAGGCCAGTGAAAAATAGGCTAGTATCGATGCGGGCAGGATAATGTGGCTTACGGCGTTCCAGAACAGGTCGGTATCGCCATCCAGCAGGGTATCAACCAGCATCAGCCCGGTTCTTTGCTGGATAAAGTCGGCATAAAAGGAATCAATTCGCCCGGGGCCGGCAACCCAGTCCAGTTTCATGTAAAAAACCAGAAGCCCCATCAGCCCCAGCCAGAAAATAGGCATGGAATAGCCGACAAGGCCAAAGATGCGCACCAGATGGTCCGGCCATTTTCCCTTGTGAACGGCGGCAAAAACGCCAAGCGGGACCCCAAAGGTCACACCGATAATGGTGCCGATGGTGGCCAGTTCCAGGGTGGCGGGAAAGACGCGCAGAATGTCACTGAGAACGGGTTGTGATGTCAGGATGGATTTCCCGAAATCCCCGTGCAGGACATTGCCGACATACACAAAGAACTGCTTCCATAAGGGCAGGTTCAGCCCCATTTCTTCGCGCGCGCGATTATAGACCGCTTCGGTGGCATGGTCGCCCACGGCAGCAAGAACGGGGTCAATGGGCAGGATGCGACCAATTAGAAAGGTCACAAGCAACAGCCCTAAAAAAGTAATGATAACGGAGGAGGCGACGCGAATAATGCTGCCGCCGGGGCCTGAAAGGAGACGGGCGCGTTTGCGCCCGTCCCGTCTGGTTGGTGTCACGGTAGACATCTAACCGTTCCTTAGTCCTTGGTCACAAAACGATATTTGTTGTCGTCAAACGACGGGCCAAGCACGAAATGATGAACATTGTCACGGATACCGGCAATTTCGGTTTCCTGGAACATGATCACGTACGGCCCGCGTTCCATAACCTTCTTCTGAAGGTCTTTATACATGGCGATACGTTTCTGGGTGTCGCGTTCAAGAACGGCAGCTTCGGTTTCAGCTGTCAGTTCTTTCGGGTCCCAGCTGTTACGCCATGCGAGCGGCTTGGCTGCGGCATCGTCGGAATTATCCGGGTTCCAGGCAAAGGTTGACGCATTGGTGTTCGGGTCCTGATAGTCTGCACCCCAACGGCCAATATAAATATCATGCTGACGGGCACGATATTTGGTCAGCGTCTGTGCGCCGTCGCCCGGAATGATTTCCAGTTTGATGCCAGCTTCGGCCATGGTTGACTGAATCGACTGCGCCATTGCGGTAATGGCGGTGGTGTTACGGGTATCCATCGTCACGGTGAAACCGTTCGGATATCCGGCCTCTTTGAGCAGTTCCTTGGCTTTGGAAACGTCAAGTTTATAGGGGTTGGCGTCCGAAGCGCCCAGGAACCCGTCTGGCAGGAAGGCCTGATGAATGGTGGCGCGACCTTTCAGGATGGTGCTGGCGATGCCTTTGTAATCAACAAGGTATTTCAGGGCTTCGCGGACTTTGGGGTTCGCCAGATATTTGTTTTTCTGCGACAGACCCAGATACCAGAGCGTGCCTTTGGCGCGTTTATCGAATTTGATATCCTTGTTGTCCTTCAGGGCGTTAATCTGATCGGCTTCAAGGTTACGGGCAACGTCGATATCGCCTTTCTGCAGCAAAAGCTGCTGGGATGCGGCTTCGCGGATGCTGCGGATGATGACACGTTTCATTGCCGGGACGCCATCCCAGTAATGATCGTTGACGACCAGCGACAGGCTTTCATTCGGGGTCCATTTTTTCAGCTCGAACGGACCGGAACCGGCATAATTGTTTTTCAGCCATTCATTACCCAGGTCGCCATCTTTTTCATGGGCCAGGGTTTCTTTTTTATCGACGATCGACCCGATGCCAGCTGTCAGGCAATAGAGAACAAAGGTCGGTGCATAGGGTTTGTCGACGGTCATCACCAGGGTATGTTCGTCCGGTGCGGTGATCTTGGCATCGACATTGTCCTTGGTCAAACCGAACTGGCCCAGAATAAAGGCGGGCGACAGGTCGAGTTTGATGACACGGCGCAGCGAGAAGGCCGCATCTTCGGCCGTCAGCGGATTGCCGGATGCGAATTTGATGCCGTCACGGATTTTAAAGGTATAGGTTTTGCCGTCTTCGGAAATGTCCCAGCTTTCCGCAACAACACCGTGAATTTTTGACACGTCATTAATGTCATAACCAATCAGGCGGTCATAGGTGTTGGCAGAATATTCTGCGCCAGAAAACTCGAAGATTTCTGCCGGATCAAGTGACTTAATGTCATCGATAGCAAAGGCCATAACCAGGCTGTCTTTGGGTGTGCCAGCCATGGCTGATAATGGGGTTGCGGCCAGTGAAGTGCCGAGAATTAGCCCCGCGATAAGCTTGCGCATGTTGCGCCTCCCTTCTTGGTGGTGTCCGAAGTGCGAATCTTTAGAACGGTTATACCGTCTTTCGCCTCGGTTTTGTAACTACAAGATGACAGCACACTTGGGGGAGGTAATCAATGCTGCGGCGCAACAAATCGAACAATTGGCATGTAAAAAATGCCGGATGTCTATTTTTCGGCAAACGGAGAAAAATAAAAACCACTATAGATTGCGCTGGTGCGCATGATTTTCTGAAACTGTCGTCGCTAACAATTTGAACCGGCGGGATAAATTACAGGGCAGGGAAGGAAATTGTTTGCGCCGTCTGAGGAATTCGGAAGTCTAGAATCGGCGATTGTTAAGTTCACCGTGTAATAAGGCCGCACGGCCTGGCTGAATGTTTTCAAAACTGAAATACAGGCGGCAGGTTTGGAAGATAAATACAAAAAAAGCCGCATGATCCAAAGATCAGCGACCTATTTGTACTCTAAAAAGAGTGGCGCGAGTGACGGGACTTGAACCCGCGGCCTCCGGCGTGACAGGCCGGCGCTCTAACCAACTGAGCTACACCCGCTCGGTGTGTGGCGCGGTTTATATAAAGGGTGGTTCGGTCTGACAAGTCCTTTTTTCAATGAAATGTCGTTTTTTTTACCGGGCTTGTTTTTGACGCGAGTTGTAGGTGGGAAATTCGCGTTCAAAGCGGGTGTTTTCTGGCATGTTTGAATTGTTTTTCTGACTGTTTGGAAGCGTTCTTGATGCGGATCAACGTAAAAACACGGACAAAGTTCTATCTTTGAAACTGTAACGTTTTCAGACAACTACCGTGAATTTCTCGCATTTTGCGGGCAAAAAAGCGGGTCAGCAGGAATGGACCCTGTCATGATAGATGATGGACCAATACCACCGCTCTTGCGCCAGGTTAGCGACGCT
>JBNKVZ010000050.1:3945-27361 GCA_050299455.1 Thalassospira sp. | reverse complement strand
CGGGATATATTTGACCAGATCAATTTCCGTCAGCGGGTCACGCCCGGCAGAGCCCTTAAAGGATATGGCGCGGGAAAAGATGCGCCCATCAACTTCGGGCAGGGCGACATTCATGGCAATATCGCGCGCTGCAAGGCCATTTACGCCATCGCGCCAGGCGCTCTCGCTGCCCCCCGAAAGCACCACCTGCATCACCGGGGCATCCACCGCATCAAACGGGCTTTCACCACGTTGGGCACCGGGCACGGCCAAAGCAAAGCCGGTGGTATTTAAAATCAAATCACATTCTGTTTCCGCCAGCCAGTCTGCCACCAGTGCGGCGGCCACCGGGTCCTTCAGGCTCGACACAAAAACGGGCAGGGCGTTAAGGCCGGACCGTGCTAGCGACGTGATCACGGCATCAATCACATCCAGATTACCGGCCTGAATCAGTGCGCGGTAAAAAACCACCGCCACCACTGGCTTGCCAGCCTGCCACATGGCGGCAAGGTCGGGCAGGGCCGCATTGCTTTTGCCCGGCCAATAAAGCCCGGCCTTGACCAGGGGTGCGGGCGGCTGCCAATGCCACTGGATGGCGGGTTGGGCATTTGCCGATTCCGCAGCGATATATTCATAAACATATCGCAACAAATTTTCGGCATTGGCCGGCCCGCCTTCAACCAGATAGCGCCAAACCTGCTGCCAGGCCTGACCTTTCAGGGTGGAAAGCGACAGCAATTCGGCATCGGGCTGATCATCGCCGGGCAGCAAAAGCAGCGGAATATCGCGGTCCCGCGCCAGGGCCACCAATTGTTCAATGCCATATTCCCAATAACCACGCCCGCCCAGCACCCGCACAATGATGAAACGGGCATGGGACACCACATCGTCAATATAAAGATCGACCGACATGTTATGGCCCAGCTGCAACAGGCTGGCGAGGCGGAGCGATGGCACCTTGCCGGGAAATTCGGCCTCAAGATGCCCCCGTGCCGTTGCCAGACAGGCCAATTCGGATTCCGCTGCCGAAAGGATCACAACATCCCCGGGGCTTTGGCCCAGATCAACGGCCTCGCTGCCATCGGTGATCATTCCCGGCTGTGCGGCAAGTAAATGCATGAATTCGGCCTGTCTGCAAAGGAAGGGACGTTGAAAGATAGAAGATCAAAAAGGCAGCCCCCTTCAACGGGCGCTGCCTTTTAAGAACTTTCTCAGCCGATCAGGCCGCGAGAATGGCGCTGGTAATCGCCTGCTGATCCATATCATGCAGGCCAATCACCACCAGACGCGACTGGCGGGTTTCATTTTCCTGCCACGGGCGGTCAAAATAACGCTGAAAACGTTCACCAACGCCCTGCACCACATGGCGCATCGGCTTGCCCGGCACATGAACAAAGCCTTTGATGCGCAAAACATCAAATTCCCGCACCACATTGATCAGGCGTTTTTCCAGCGCGGCAGGATCCGTGACATCATCAAGGGTAACGACAAAGCTTTCAAAATCATCATGGTCATGTTCATGGCCGTCATCATGATGGGACGGGCGGCTATCAAGGTCATCCTCGGCGGCGGCCCCCAGCCCCAGCAATACGGCATTTTCAATGCGCGCATGTTCGGTCGCGATGATTTTGACCGACGGGCGTTTCAGCTCGGCACGAATATCGGCCTCAACCTTGGCCTTTTCATCGCCGGACAAAAGGTCAGTTTTGTTTAATACGACCATATCGGCACAATGAAGCTGTTCTTCAAACAGTTCTTCGATCGGGCTTTCGTGATCCAGGTTTTCATCCGCCTCGCGCAGGGCCTGGACCGCATCATGGTCATGGGCAAACAGGCCATCACGCAGGGCTGCGGCATCCAGCACCGCCACAACCCCATCCACCGTCACGCGCGAGCGAATTTCCGGCCAGTTAAAGGCCTTTACCAGCGGCTTGGGCAAGGCCAGACCCGAAGTTTCGATAACGATATGATCTGGCGGTGTGTCACGATCCAGCAGCTTTTGCATGGTCGGCACGAAATCATCCGCCACCGTGCAGCAGATGCAACCATTGGCAAGCTCAAGCACATCTTCTTCGGCACAGCCTTCAATGCCGCAGCCATTAATGACATCCATATCCACACCCACATCGCCAAATTCGTTGATGATCAGGGCGATACGTTTGCCACCAGCATTTTCCAGCATATTGCGGATCATGGTGGTTTTGCCGGCCCCCAAAAAGCCGGTAATCACGGTTGCGGGAATTTTACCCAAATGCGCCATTGTCTTTTAATCCTTGAAAAACCGGGTATCACATACCGGATTGAAATTATTTAACACTCATGGGAATGCCTGCAACCACCAGCGTCACCTGACGCGCAAGGGCGGCAATACGCTGATGCAGGCGGCCGGCATGGTCGCGAAAGGCCCGCGCCATCGCATTTTCCGGCACAATGCCAAACCCCACCTCGTTGGAGACCAGCAAAACCGGCAATGCCAGCTTTGGCAACAGCCTACACAGGCGCTCGATTTCAGCATCAATGTCGTTTTCGGCAATCATGAGGTTGGTCAGCCACAGGGTCAGGCAATCGACCAGAACCGGGCCTTCGCTTTGCTGGTCCAAACGCTCCAGCACACCGCACAAATCATGCGGTTCCTCGATCGTGTCCCAAAGCGGACCGCGGCGTTGTTTATGATGGGCAATACGGTCGGCCATTTCATCATCCCAGGCACGTCCGGTGGCAATATAGGTGCCTCCGCCTGCGGAAATAACCATATCTTCGGCAAATTTGCTTTTGCCCGAACGTGCGCCCCCCAATATCAGGTGGACGCCGTTTTCAATTACATTTGGGGCCATCGCCCATTCCTTGCGCTATGGCCTCCACCCGAGACCCGGTTGCAATTGATGCCTATCCCAAAAGGCCGGCATCACCGCTGGCAGGTTTCCTGGCTTCGGGCGTGTTGGTCATTTCCCTTCCCAAAGGGGATTACCTCCTCCTTTAGTGGGTGGCAGATATTCTGCCGCAAATGACCCATCATCCCGTTACAGTTGCGGGGGCAGCACCGGTCTTACACCGGATTTCCCGTTTCCAGTCGGCGCCGCGACACTAGCTTAAAAGAGTCGGAATTAGAAGGCCCCGCATCGAAATTGCATTTTCCCCCAATAAGAGAAGAGACAAAAAAACTCATTCGCCATAGTTGTTTAGATCACTTATTTCAACATCTTATGTTTTTTATTGGAGCAGATCAAAGTCTGACAAAATTTCCTGAAAAAACATCAATCCGCTTGATGGGTGAAATGCCGCAGACGCGCAGTTTTCAAGCTATTAACCGGAACCGAAACCTTTATTACCAGCCGTAAGATAAGGTCCTTGAGTACAAACAGTAAGCCCTACCTAGACGAAAGGTCAGTATTTGTAAGAATTGATGTGTTGAGAAGACACATTCTTTCAGGGAACATTGGCGCAACAACATAACGGAATGTCTTTGCCGATATCGTAACACCCGGAAAACCGGGGAACTTGAGACACGGGTAATTCGCGCCAACCATCATTCCAGCTAAAACCAGAACTGTTTGTCCCAATGGCTATAGAACATTACGTCAACAAAATTCGTGCCCAGGAAGACGTTATTTGGCAGACCTCGTCACGTCGTGATATGTGGACCAAGCTGCTTGACCGGCTTCAGACCGATGCGCCCCATTTTTCCAGTTTTCTGGACCAATATGCAGAGGGTGATGACATCATTTTGCGACGGCGCAAGGTGCGCGAGCTGTACCTGGCGGATCCCGAAAAGGGGATGGTTGCGGCCATCATCTGGGCGCATGCACGCGGCATTCGTGTCAATGCACTATCTCTTCTGGTGCGTGATCTGCCTGTTCTGGTCAAGCTGTTTGACCGCGACAATTTCGATCACGAAGCACTGAATCATTTGCTGGGACAGCCTGGCATTTCCATTCCGACCGCCAGCAAAATGCTCTCGGCCTGTGGCAAAAAATTTGACAATGTTCCGGCCGCCATTATCGATGATAACATTTCATCTGCCATCGAAAGTTCGGAATTTGTAAAAGACTTTCCGTTAATCACCCCGCTACGCGGCAAGGCCCGCAGCCGTCCGGTTGATTATTACAAGGCCTATCTTGGCGATCTCAACGAACTGGCCGTTAAGCATGGCATCGCCCATGACGCGCTGGATCAGTTCTTTACCGAATTCGCAAGCTATAACGAAACCGTCCCCAGCCGCAAATCCGCCTAATCCATCCTTGCGCAACTGCCCCTGAAACTATCTGAATTTGAACCTGCACAGGCAGGGCAGCAAACCCGCTGTCCTAACCCTGACGCAGGCGTAAATTGACGCCGTCAATCCGCCAGCCGGGGTTGTCGGGGGCGTCAAAATAATCAATTCGTGTCAAACCCAGTGGCGCAATATCAAATGCCAGGGCGGCCCCCGGTGCCATCGCCAGAATATGCGATAAAATGGCGCGAATGGGACCACCATGCAAAACAGCAACAATATCGCGACCGGCATATAACTGGTTCAAGCGCACAAACGCGGTCACAACCCTTTCGGCCAGTTGACAGAAACTTTCGCCCCCCGGCGGAACAGCATTGGCAAAATCATCCCAAAACAGACGAGCCTGATCGGCAGGAATATCGGACCATAAAAGCCCTTCCCAGTCGCCAAAATCCTGCTCGGCAAGGTCTGGCACCAATTCAATGGCATTGCCATCAACACGTTCGATGATGTCATTCACCCGTCCTGCATCATTATTTGGATGACCCTCCTCAACCGGGTGCAAGGCCTGAAGTTGTCGAAGGGTTTCAATGCTTCGCAAAAGCGGGGTGGCAATATAAACCGGATCCTTGGGCAGGCTGGCCGCCAAAGACGCCAATGCCTGGTCATCCTCAAAAACAGCCGGCAGATCCGTCCGGCCATAAATCACCCCATCAGGGTTATCCACCGGCGCATGACGAACAAGCCACCAGCGTGTCACGGTACCAAGGCTCATGCCAACCCCCATTTCAAAACAGATAATAACGATATCGCAACAAAAATCTCAGCCACGATCTGGCAACATCCCAGCACATCCCCGCTTTGTCCGCCAATCTGCCAGTGGGCAATAAAGCCGACAACACAACAGGCCAGCACCATTGCCAGCAGGGCCGCCAGCATCATGACCGGCCCGGCCAAAAGAAGGGTTAAAAGGAGACAGATCAGGCCAGCCATCATGAAGGACACAAATGCCGGACGCCCCGCACCCCGCCCCAAACCATCCTCGCGGGCAGGGGGGAGCATCACCATAATCACCGGCATGGCAAGGCGCGAAAACATTGCCATAACAAGCATCACCATCATAAAGACGCCGCCATCAAGGGCCTGTTCAAGCACAAAAAAACGCGCGGCAAAGGCAATGACCAATGCGACAACGCCGTAACTGCCAATTCTGCTATCCCGCATGATGGCAAGTTTGCGTTCCCGCGTCATGCCGCCGCCAAAACCATCGGCGCAATCGGCCAGGCCATCCTCGTGCAAGGCCCCGGTCAACCCCACCAGTGCCAACAGGGCAAAAACCGCCGCCAGCCCCGTATTGCCCGTCAGCCATAAAACAGCCTGGGCCGGAATAACGGCAATGCCGGCCAGAAATACGCCCACCAGCGGCCAACACCAGACCGACCGGGCCATCAAGCGGGACTGAAAATCCAGCTGGGCCGGCCAGGGAATGCGCGACAGCAACATCAAACCCCGGCCAAAATCGGCCATAAGGCGTTCGATATTGGTCATGTTGGCATCCCCCGCGTGATCGGCAGGCGCATCGACATCAGGCACATCCGCATCACGGGCTGCACCCGCAGGTGCATCCTGCACGATTACGGCGGGTTCGGGCTGGTCAGAATGCGGGCGAGGGGACGAAGGTTGATCTGGTGACACCGGCATTTTCCGATTTTCAAACTGGCAATTTAGCTTAGGGAAGACTAATCATGGTGCGCAACAATGCCAAGCACCATTCCCATCCCAGGTGTTTCCTGCCCCCCGGAGACTTTTTCATGTTCGATCCCAAACACCCGCCGCAAAATCTGGATGATATCCGCGCCCTGATGGCTGACCTGCCACAGGCCGATAAAGCCGCCCGTGATGCCGTCATCGCGCGGGAACCGCAATTGACCAAACCCGAAGGGTCGCTGGGACGGCTGGAAGAAATCAGCCTTTGGCTGGCAGAATGGCAGGGAAACCCCCGCCCACGCGCCAGCCGCCCGCGTGTCACCATTTTTGCCGGTAGCCACGGGGTGTGCGAACAGGGCGTTTCGGCCTTTCCGGTCAGTGTGAACCAGCAAATGGTGGAAAACTTTATCAATAGCGGGGCTGCCATTAACCAGATTTGCAAGGCGGTTGATGCTGAGTTGCGGGTAATGGAAGTTGCGTTGGAAATTCCAACCAATGATTTCAGCCGCGAAGCTGCCATGCTGGATGAAGACTGCGCCGAAGCCATGGCCTTTGGCATGAGCGCGGTTGAAACCGGACTGGATGTTTTTGTCCCTGGCGAAATGGGGATTGGCAACACCACCGCAGCAGCAGCCATGTCCCATGCGATGTTTGGCGGCACGCCTGAAGACTGGACCGGCCGGGGAACCGGCATTGACGACAGTACCCTTGCCCTTAAAACCCGGGTGGTGGGCGATGCGGTCATTTTACATCGCCATCAAATGCGCGACGGGCTGGAAGTTTTGCGTTGTGTTGGCGGGCGTGAAATTGCCGCCATGGCCGGTGCCATCCTGGCAGCACGCCTGCAACGGGTGCCGGTGGTGCTTGATGGTTATGTTTCCTGTGCGGCAGCGGCCGTGCTGCATCATATTCGCCAGGATGCGCTGGATCATTGCCTGGTCGGGCATTTATCGTCGGAACCGGGGCATCGCAACCTGGTGGAAAAACTGGGCAAAAAACCGTTGCTCGATTTCAATATGCGCCTGGGCGAAGGGTCCGGAGCGGCGTTAACCCTGCCGCTTTTGCGTGCCGCTGCCGCCTGTCATAACGATATGGCAACGTTTGAAACCGCCCATGTCAGCCCGCGCGAAAACGCCTGAGCGCGTTATCGATCCTGATATTAAAGCGCTTTAAACCCAATACACACCAAAACACCGCCGGATCATTTCTGGCGGTGTTTGTGTTTCCAGACGGAATAACAAAGATTTTAGCGGCTACTTTTTCGCCCGGGCATATTCGTTGAGCAAATGTTCAACATACCGGCCCTGGAACATGGTGATATTGACGGAATGGCCAAAATCAATAGCACTTTGGTCATCACAACGGCACATGATCACCCGCGTATCGCCTGCCACCTTAATCGCCTCACGAATTTCATCCACCTTTTCATCAGGCAGATCCATCATCTCGGGCGACCACATCATCTTGATCGTATCAAGGCCCAGCTTGTTACGATTGATATAAGGCAGGGAAAGATGGCTGATGCCATCAATGCTGATGCGATAGCCCCGATCCCGGCAAAAATCACGGGCAAAGAAAAACTGCCCCAGATCGGCAAAAATATCGATCTTTTGCAATTCCAGCACAATTGTCCCGCGCTGACCGGCCTTGACATTACTGTCAAAGGTCAAAAATTCCGGCGAAAGCAGGGTCGAGACATTAAGGTTAATACTGACCGAGCCCGAAACACTGGTATCGTTGGTCCGCGAGAGCAGCGACAACATCCGGCGATCAAGAATTTCCGTTAAATGCTGAAAAAGCCAGCGATTGGATGTGACATTGATGTCGGGCAGCAAGGTATGCTGCAAATCGCGGATCGAAATGAACAATTCATGGAAAACCGGGGTTGGTTGCGCCCCGCCCACCACCGCACAAATCGCCTGCCGGCGCATCAAATTGGACAGATCGGCACGACGCAGGGCCTCGTCGATCCGGCTGAGAATTTTTGGCGTTAACGGCGCACCATCCTGATTCTGGTCCGGCGCATCATTATGGCGCTTGGCGGCCTCGCTCACGGCCTTGTCGCGGGTGGCGTTACTGCGCACCAGGCGCTGGGTTAAATGCAGGAAGTCCTTATATTCCTTATCGACATCAAAAAAGTCGGTAAAGCTGGCCGGCGCACCATCGGGTGCCACGCTATCGGCCAAAAGCGGATCGTCATTAAACAGGAATTTCAAACGAAACAAAGCCGCATTGACTTCGTCGACATATTTTTGTTCAAAAATAAAAATAATATCCTGGTTGGTCAGAACAAACAGACGCCCCGTCACCACGGGCACCAGCTCCTCGAACGCGGTCAGGCAAGTGCGAATATGGTGTTCCCGGCGATTATAATTCTGCAACTTGGAAATATGCACATGGACGGCACCCACACCCTGCCGCCGACGCTCCAGACGTCGGACGTAATCAACCAGAAACGCCTCGGGAGAGGGGAGTGCATTATCAGACATATGAACCCGATTGTTTGTGCATTTGATCGTAAAACACGAAATCCGAAACAGTTTAAATCTTTATCGTTAACAGCATATGTATCCAACAGCGCTGAATTGTCGAATATTTTCTTACGCTCATCTATCGCCAAATGCAGCCTCAAAGATAGGATCGCTTATCTGTAAAGGTCTATTTGCAACGCCACATCTTGCTGCCCTGATAAGCAATAGCCACAGTGAAACCAAAGTGCTAGTTTCGCCGCGATCATGATATTTTGCCCTGATACGGGTAAAATCGGATCCCTATCAGACACAACCGGGACCTGGTCTCGCATAATGGCTGCCACCTGCAATTTCAAGATATGAGCCGAAAATGGACATTAACACATTTTTTGATGCCGAGTTTGACGAGCATTTCGACCTGGTCAACAAGACGCGCGAAGCAACGCGCGAGCCCTTTATCAAGCTGGTTGACCTGTGTGAAAATGCCCTGAATGCCGGTAACAAGCTGCTGTTTTTCGGCAATGGCGGTTCAGCAGGGGATGCCCAGCATATCGCAACCGAATTTACCGTGCGCTATATTCATAACCGCCGGGCTTTGCCCGCCATTGCCCTGACAACGGACAGCTCGGCCCTGACCGCGATTGGCAATGATTTCGGTTTTGATTATTTGTTTGAACGCCAGATCGAGGCACTCGGCAAACCCGGCGATATCGCGATTGGCATTTCGACATCGGGCAACAGCAATAATGTTAATCTTGCCCTGAAAAAAGCCAGTGAAATGGGCCTGATTGCCACCGGCTGGACCGGGCGTTCGGGCGGCGATATGGCGGCCCTGTGTGACCCGGTCATGATCGTTCCCAGCCAAACCACGGCCCGCATTCAGGAAATGCACATCATGCTGGGCCAAATGCTGGTCGGCATTCTGGAATACCGCCTGGGACTGCGCGACTAAGCCAGCCCCGCCTGAGGCCAAACTGCCTTTTGCCCTATATCGACGATAACCGACACCGGAAGTACCCCCATGACCGATCTAAGCCATCTTGCCCGTCTGGTTGAAGAGCTGGGAAATGCCAAAATCCTGTGTATTGGCGATGTTATGCTCGATCGTTTTGTCTATGGGTCGGTAACACGTATTTCGCCCGAGGCCCCCATTCCCGTCATTCGGGTCCAGCGCGAAAGTGCCATGCTGGGCGGGGCGGGCAATGTGGTGCGCAATGCAACGGCACTGGGCGCATCGGTCAAGTTTTTATCGATGGTGGGCGATGATTTGCCCGGCCGCGAAGTGATGGAATATGTCGCAAGCGACAAGCTGGTCGAACCCTATATCCAGATCGAACGCAACCGCCCCACCACGATTAAAACCCGCTTCATTGCCGGCGGGCAGCAATTATTACGGTCAGATAACGAAACCACATCCCCCCCGGCCGATACCACCCGCGCCCATATAAGCGACCTTACCGGCCACCTGACCCCGGATGTCAATGCCGTGGTTCTATCCGATTATGGCAAGGGGCTGGTAGACAGCGATTTGATCCGTGCGACAATTGATGCCGCCCGTGCAGCGGGCAAAACCGTGATTGTTGACCCCAAAGGCAATGATTACAGCCGTTATCGCGGGGCTACCCTGGTGACCCCCAACCGGGCCGAGGCCGAGGCCGCCACCGGCATTGCCGTAAATAATGACGAAGATGCCATTCGCGCCGCCCGCCACATTATCGAAAATTGCGGCATTGAAAATGTCCTGCTGACGCGCAGCCAGGATGGCATGACCCTGGTGCCCGCCCATGGCGACGCAATTCACCTGCCAACCGAAGCCCGCGAAGTTTATGACGTATCAGGCGCGGGGGATACGGTGGTGGCCTGCCTTGCGGCCAGCATTGCTGCGGGCAGCAACATTGCCGATGCCGCCCGCATTGCCAATGTCGCAGCGGGCATTGTTGTGGGTAAAATTGGCACGGCCATTGTTTACCCGGACGAACTGATCACGCTGTTGCATCACCATGACCTGATGATCGGCGAAGCAAAATTGATGAAGCTGGACCGCATGGTGGACAGGGTGGAACGCTGGCGGCGCAAGGGCTACACAGTTGGCTTTACCAATGGCTGTTTTGATCTGCTTCATCCCGGTCATATCAGCTTGCTGCAACAGGCCCGTTCGCAATGCGACCGGCTGGTGATTGGCCTGAATTCCGATGCTTCGGTCAAACGGCTGAAGGGGGAAACCCGCCCGGTTCAGTCCGAAGCGGCGCGTGCAGCTGTTTTAGGCTCGCTTGAAACCGTCAGCGGTGTGGTGATTTTCGATGAAGACACCCCCATCGAAGTCATTTCCGCCTTAAAACCCGATATTCTGGTCAAGGGTGCGGATTACACCATTGAAACCGTGGTTGGTGCCGATATCGTCCAAGGCTATGGCGGCAAGGTATTTTTGGCCCAACTGGCCGATGGCTTTTCAACCACCTCGACCATTGCCCGGATGAATAAAAAACCCGATTAATCACGATTAATCAGGGTTATTTCGATTTCAAATCGAAAATCACATCATGATTCCGGCCAAGGCTGGATGGTTAAATGCGGCCAGATTTTACGCCAACGGCTGGTTTTCTGGCGGTAAATCTCGGCCACCGGCAAAACCGGGTTGGGCACCACAATACCGGCCAACACATTTTCCAGCCCAAACGGGGCATAAATTTCATAGTGCCCCGTTGGCTGCTGGCGCAGGCCAATTGCCGTGGTTTGATAGGCAAACCGGTCAATGCCATCGCTGGCGCGATGAACCGCACCATAGGCAAAGCCAAATTTTGGTTCATACCAAATTGGCACCCGTGCCTGATTACGAATTTCCACCCGTACCGGCACATCGGCAAACAGGGCAGCAACCTTTTTGATCACACGATCTTCGGCCTCAAACCCCGTATCGGGATCGAAATAAAAAAGGTCATAATCGGCAATATAGGCGGTAACCTCATATCCGGCCTGAAGGTTCCAGATGGTTTGCGCCAAACACCCGGCTGTTAACCACCAATCCGCCAACCCAAAGGATGCCATGCGGCTTAAAATCACCTGATGATAAGGATTTTGGCTGACCATCGATAAAAAGATGGCGGCTTCATCGCCATTTGCCGCCTTTTCAGGGCTGATTATCGGGTGAGGTAAACCGGGTTTCATGGCAGGCGCATCCATCCAAGGCCTTTTGCTTTAACGGTTCAGGGCCATCCAGATCAGCACGGGCCACAAACCATTTAAAATACAGGCCAGGACAAAAACCCGCAAAGCAGCCCGAATATCATCGGGTGTGGCGGCGCGTCGACCATCGCCGATATAGGGGTCCTGGACAATTTCGCTGCCATATTGGCGCGGACCGGCCAATGACAAATCCAATCCGCCTGCCATCGCCGCTTCCTGCCAACCGGCATTGGGGGATTTATGTTTGCTTGCATCGCGCCACATGGTGGCCCAGGCACGTCGCCCGGCAGCAAAACCCAGCGTAATCAACACCGCCAAACAGACCAAACCGCCCGCCAGCCGGGCAGGGATGAAATTGGCAACATCATCAAGCCGGGCCGCAAAGCGCCCGAAATAAAGATAGCGCCGGTTACGATGGCCGATCATGGAATCAAGCGTATTAATCGCCTTATACAGGCACAGGCCAATCGGCCCGCCCACCGCAAACCAGAAAAGCGGGGCCACCACCCCGTCGGAAAAATTCTCCGAACAGCTTTCAATCGCTGCCCGGCTGACCCCGGCCGGGTCCAGGTTGACCGTGTCGCGCCCAACAATCATGGCAACCGCCTGTCGCCCGGCGATCAAGCCATCATGCTCCAGCGTGTCTGCCACCACCTGCACATGCTGATACAGCCCCTTTTGCGCAATCAGCACCCCTAACAGGAAAATTTCGACCACAATGCCAGCGGGCGCCTGAAGCGCCCAAAACTGAATGGCCCCGCCCACGGCACCGGCAAGCAAAAGAACGATCAACACGGTTAAAACACCGCGCAACAAGCGGTCACCATTGCTGCGTTCCGGGCGGTTCAGGCGTTTTTCAAAAAACGAAATCAGCCGCCCGATCCAGACCACCGGATGGGCAATGCGGGAAAACAACCACGGCATATCGCCCGCAACCGCATCCAGGACCAAACCCAGAATGATCACGGCAACGCCAAAGCTATAAATGCCCGGTATCGGGACAAAAAAATCGAAAAATGCCTGTTCCATCACCGCAAGATGCGGCGCTTGCGCGATCACGTCAATATGACTTTGCAGATCACATCTTTAACCATTTTCATAATTTTTCAATATTCTTCATAACTTAACCAACATCCTGTAACAAGCCTGCACAGTCAAAAGTACAATTTCCAAAGCTGCTGCTTGCAATCGGGTGTTCAATCAGGGAAAACGTGAGGAACATCGAGCGGCACCATGTCCATCAGGGCAGGTTCAGACCGCATTGGCGAGAGAGAGAAAAAGGAGCAGCCTTTATGTCCCCCAAAGGTGCGATCATGATTTGCGGGCACGGTTCACGCGATGAACGTGCGGTTTCACAGTTCAACAATATGGTTGAACAAATGAAACAGACCCACTTCGCCGATTACGATGTTGAAAGCGGCTTTCTGGAATTTGCTCATCCCATTTTGCGCGATGGTTTTGAAAAACTGAAAGCCCTTGGTCACAAAAAGATTTACGCCCTGCCAGGCATGCTGTTTGCCGCCGGTCATGTGAAAAATGACCTGCCCAGCGAAGTCAATAATTTCGACCGTGAAAACCCCGATATCACGGTAAAATTTGGCCGCGACCTGGCCATTGACCCGAAATTGCTGCGCGCCAGTGCCGACCGTATCGAAGAAGCCCTGGCAACCGCCGATGACAGCATTGAACGCAAAGACACCCTGCTCATGGTGGTCGGTCGGGGCACCAACGACCCCGATGCCAATTCCAGTGTCTATAAGGTTGCCCGCATGCTTCAGGAAGGCATGGGCTTTGGCCGGGTTGAAATCAGCTATTCCGGAGTGGCCCATCCGCGCGTCAATGCCGGCCTGCGCGAAGCCATGAAGCTGGGGTACAAACGGGTCGTGGTTTTCCCTTATTTCCTGTTTGTCGGCATTCTGATCGACCGCATCTATAGCCATACCGATGAAGTTGCCGCCGAATTCCCCGATGTCGAATTCATCAAGGCATCCTACCTGGCCGATCATCCGCTGGTTCTGGAAAGCTTTGCCGAACGCCTGACGGAAATTGACACTGGCGACAACAATATGAATTGCCAGCTGTGCAAATATCGCGAGCAGATCATTGGCTATGAAGGCGATGTCGGCACCCCGCAGGTCGGCCATCATCACCATGTGATGGGCATTGGCACCGACGGGCATAGTCATGGGCATTCCCACGGGCACGGCCATTCTCATGGTCATAGCCACGGTCACAGCCATGATCACGGGCATTCTCACGATCACGGACATTCCCATGACCATGATAACCACAACCATGATCACGACCATTCCCACAGCACGGTAGAAAAAACCGGCAAATAACAACGCCGGAACCAGGCGCAAAGGGCGGGGTTATGTTTGACTATCTGCGCGACCCGCAGGCCATATACCGGCAAAGCTTTGCCACCATCGAAGCCGAAGCCGACCTCGCCCGTTTTTCCGATGAATTGCGGCCCGTTACCATACGCATCATCCATGCCTGCGGCCTGGTTGACATGGCCGAAAACATTGTTTTTGGCGGTGATGTCACCGGGGCGGCAACCACCGCCCTTCTGGCAGGAAAACCAGTTTTAACCGATGCCGAAATGGTAAAAAACGGCATTATCAAGCGGCTATTGCCCGCCGATAATGCCGTGATTTGCCGGTTAAATGACGAAAATATTCCCGCCCTGGCCGCCATGATTGGCACCACCCGGTCCGCCGCCGCCGTTGAAACCTGGACCAATGCGATTGACGGCAGCATTGTTGCCATTGGCAATGCGCCAACCGCCCTTTTTCACCTGCTTGAGGCGGTTATAACAGGGCATTTACCCAAACCGGCCCTGATCATTGGCATGCCGGTGGGTTTTGTCGGGGCAGCCGAAAGCAAGGAAGCCCTGATCGAACATGCCGATAAGGCCGGCATCCCCTTTGCCACCCTGCGCGGGCGATTTGGCGGCAGCGCGGTGACAGCCGCAACCGTCAATGCCTTGGCGCGTATTGCCAAACCCGCCGAAAATGCCGATGGCACATCCCCGTCACCGTCACCTTCACCGACACAGACGGAGGCCTGAATAAAAATGACCGACAGCATATCAGCTGCACCTGCTGGCAAAATAACCGTCATCGGCATTGGCGAGGAGGGCTTTGCCGGCCTGTCGCCAGCCGCCATCGCCGAAATTCGCCAGGCCAAAGTCATTTTCGGTGGCAAACGCCACCTTGCCATGCTGCCGGGTGATATTGGCGGGCAACAAATGCCCTGGATCAGCCCGTTTGAGGCCAATATGGCCGAAATTGCCAAATTCCGGGGCCAAAACCCGATCATCCTCGCCAGTGGCGATCCGATGTTTTTTGGCGTTGGCAACACCCTGGTTGATCATTTCGGGTGCGAAAATATTTCCGTATTTCCAAGCCCGTCCTCGATCAGCCTGGCCTGTGCCCGCACCGGCTGGGCATTGGCGGATTGCGATGTCATCACCCTTCATGGCCGCAAACCGGAAAATTTACGCGCACATCTGCGGCCACGCGGGCGCATCATTGCCCTGTCCCATGATGGGACCACTCCGGCACTGGTGGCCGTAATGCTTTACGAAGCAGGCTATGGCGACAGCAAACTGACCATTTGCGAAAGACTGGGCGGCGCGCAGGAAAAAATCACCACCAAAACCGCCCGCGAATGGCAGCATGACGCGCTAACCGGCCATGAAGGCAGCGGCGTCATTGACCCGTTAAATGTCATTCTGATCGATCTGGTCGCCGACCCAAAGGCCACCATTTTGCCACTCGGTCCCGGCCTGCCCGATGATGCCTTTATCCATGACGGCATGATCACGAAATCCGATATCCGTGCCCAGACCCTGTCATCGCTTGGCATCTGGAAAGGGGCGGTTTTATGGGATTTGGGCGCAGGATGCGGCAGTATTTCCATTGAATGGATGCGCCTGGGCGGGCAGGCCGTTGCCATCGAGCAAGATGGCAATCGCTGTGATATGATCCGTAAAAATGCCACGCGCCTGGGCACGCCCGACCTGGCCTTGCATCACACCAGCATCCTTGCCGCCCTTGAGGCTGCCACGGCAAAAACCGGCCCGAAAGAAGGGGGCTTACCAACACCCGATGCCATTTTTATTGGCGGTGGCATTACCACGCCGGACCTGATGGAAAAATGCTGGGAGCTGTTGCCCCTTCATGGCCGGCTGGTGGCCAATACCGTTACGCTGGAAGGCGAGCAGGAATTGTTTCGATTTTATAATAAAATCGGCGGCACCTTGTCGCGCCTTGCCGTTTCCCGGCTTGCACCGCGCGGCAGCTTTACCGGCTGGCACAGCCTTGCCCCGGTCACACATTATGTCGGAGTTAAATCATGACCGTAAAGGCAGGCAATACCGCACCCGTGACGCAAAAGGGGGCTGCCTACGGGCTGGGCATTGGCCCTGGCGAAGCGGACCTCATCACGCTTAAAGCGTACAAAATTT
Organism: Thalassospira sp.; assembly: GCA_050299455.1. Taxonomy (GTDB): domain Bacteria; phylum Pseudomonadota; class Alphaproteobacteria; order Rhodospirillales; family Thalassospiraceae; genus Thalassospira. The sequence goes on along the minus strand of JBNKVZ010000050.1, from coordinate 11,337 downwards.
TGCAAGAAGCGGATGTCATTGCCTATCCGGCATTAGAAGACGGTGCCAGCCTGGCGCGGCAAATTGTCGCCCCGCACATGCCCGAAGGCCGCATTGAAATTGCCATTCGCATTCCAATGGGCCAACCGGCTGATCGTATTTACGATGCCGCCGCCCTTGAAATTGGCGACCATTTGCGCGCCGGGCGCACCGTGGCAGTATTATGCGAAGGTGACCCATTTTTTTACGGCAGCTTCATGTATTTGTTTGGCCGCCTGGCCGAGGCGGGCTTTCCGGTACAAAGCATTCCCGGTGTCAGTTCCATGATGGCCTGTGCCGCCCAGCTTGGCGCACCCCTAGCTGCCAAAAACGATGTGTTACAGGTCATTCCCGGCCCGTTACCAGCCGAGCGCCTGAAATCACAACTGGCCGATACCGATGCCGCCGCCATCATCAAGCTGGGCCGCCATTTTGCCAAGGTACGACAGGTGATTAACGAACTGGGCCTGACAGACCGCGCGCGTTATATCGAACGCGCCACCCTGGATAGCCAAAAAATGGTGCCACTGGCAGACTTGCCCGATGATGCCACCGCACCATATTTTTCAATGATCCTGATCCACCGTCGCGGAGACGCATGGAAATGACCAGCCCCATCCCATCCCCCCTGCCAACCGACCCGATTGCCCCCATCGCGGTGATTTGCTTAACCCAGCGCGCCCTGCCCACGGCAAAGCGCATTGCATCATCCCTGCAGGGGGCCAGCCTGCACGGGTTGCGCACCCGGGTTTCCACCCGCGAAGTGGATATTGCCTTTGATGATACCATTGCGCATCTGCAACAAACCTTTGCCGCCGACCATGTGATTATCGGTGTCTGTGCCAGTGGCATTCTGATCCGCGCGCTGGCCCCGCTTTTGGCCGGTAAATGGCAGGATGCCGCCGTGATTGCGGTGGATGAAGCCGGTGAAACCTTTATTCCGCTGTTGGGCGGGCATCACGGGGGCAACAAACTGGCGCGTGATCTGGCCGAAAAGCTGGGCGCGCGTGCCGCCATTACCACACCGGGCGATGCCGCCCTGGGCCTGGCGCTGGACGAACCGCCTGCGGGCTGGAAACTGGCCGATAAAGCCGCCGTCAAACCCGCCACCGCCGCCCTTTTGGCCGGGGCCAGCGCCAAAATCACCATCGATGCCGGCTCAGCCGCCTGGCTGACCAACAGTGCCATCCCCCAGGATGAGCACGGCACCGTCGCCCTGCATGTTACCGCGCGCGCCGAAACCGGCATTCTCGCCGATCAAAGCGGCGATCTGGCCCCGGTCACGTTCCACCCGCCCGTTCTGGCGCTGGGCGTTGGGTGCGAACGCAATTGCGAACCGGCCGAGCTGATCGCGCTGGCCGAAAAAACCCTGGCCGATGCCGGGTTAAGTGCCAAGGCCGTTGCCTGTGTTACCTCGATCGACCTTAAGGCCGACGAACCTGCCGTTCATGCCCTGGCAACCCATTTGGGCGTTCCTGCCCGCTTTTTTAACGCAAACGAGTTGGAAGAACAGGCCCCGCGCCTGCAAACCCCATCGGACATCGTCTTTGCCGAAACCGGCTGCCACGGTGTCGCCGAGGGGGCGGCCCTTGCCAGTGTTGGCAGCGATGGCACATTGATCGTTGCGAAACAGAAATCAAAACGCGCCACCTGTGCCATTGGCCTGTCGCCAGCGGATATTTCGCCGCAAAAAACCGGGCGCGGGCAGGGACGTTTATCGATTGTGGGCATCGGGCCGGGCCAGGCAAGCTGGCGCAGCCCCGAAGCCAGCACCCTGATCGCGCAGGCCAGCGATATTGTTGGCTATCAGATGTATCTGGACCTGTTGGGCGACCTGATTACCGGTAAGGAATTGCACCATTCCGACCTGGGGGCCGAAGAAGCCCGCGCCCGCCACGCCCTGGAACTGGCCGCCGAGGGGCGCGATGTCGCCCTGATCGGGTCGGGTGATGCCGGTATTTATGCCCTGGCAACCCTGGTATTTGAATTGCTGGACCGCGAAAACAAAGCCGCCTGGAACCGGGTTGCCATACAGGTATCGCCGGGTATTTCGGCCCTGCAAGCCGCAGCCGCACGTATTGGTGCCCCGCTGGGCCATGATTTTTGCGCCATTTCCCTGTCCGACCTTTTAACACCGCGTGAAGATATTTTGCGCCGGATCGCCGCCGCTGCGGCGGGCGATTTTGTTATTGCCTTTTATAACCCGGTTTCCAAACGCCGCCGCGATTTGCTGGCAACCGCGCGTGACATGCTGCTGGATAACCGCCCGGCGGATACGCCGGTGGTACTGGGCCGCCAACTGGGCCGCCCGGATCAGGAAATTACGGTCGTTCCGTTATCGAAACTTGAGGTCGATATGGTCGATATGCTGACCACCGTTCTGGTCGGGTCCAGCAACAGCAAACATATCATCCGGGGCATGGGCGAATGGGTTTACACCCCGCGTGGCTATGCCAAAAAAGGGGCCGATGCCGCCAAGGCCCCGGTTCATAGCAGCCATTCCGCCCAAAGCACGACGACAAAGAAAGACTAAAACATGACGGTTCATTTCATTGGGGCTGGTCCCGGTGCCCCCGACCTGATCACGGTCCGCGGCTTACGCCTGATCGAAAAATGCCCGGTTTGCCTTTATGCCGGGTCGCTGGTGCCCGAGGAAATTGTGACGAGCGCGCCGGCCGATGCCCGGGTGATTGATACCGCCCCGATGAATTTGGATGAAATCATCGCCGAAATGAAAACTGCACACGCAGCCGGGCAGGATGTCGCCCGGGTGCATTCGGGTGATCCCTCCATATACGGGGCGATTGCCGAACAGATCCGCCGCCTTGAAGACCTTGATATTCCCTATGACATCACACCGGGTGTGTCGGCCTATGCCGCCGTTGCCGCCGAAATCGGCGCGGAACTGACATTGCCCGATATTTCGCAAACCGTCATTCTGACCCGTACCGCAATGCGGTCCTCCTCCATGCCCGATGGTGAAAGCCTGGCGGAACTGGGCCAATCACGCGCGACACTGGCGGTTCATTTATCAATCAATAACCTGGCAAATGTGGTGCGCGACCTGGTGCCGCATTATGGCGAAGATTGCCCGGTTGTGATTGCCTATCGCGCCACCTGGCCCGATGCCCGTTACCTTTACGGAACGCTGGGCGATATCCGCGCCAAGGTCAAAGGCAGCGGCATCACCCGCACCGCCCTGATCATGGTGGGCGAGGTTTTTGGCCGGCGCGATTTCACCGATTCCCGGCTATATGCGGCAGACCATCACCACGTTCTGCGGCCGAAAAAAACAGTGGCCCCTTGATAACCATAGGTTTTTGCCCAGTTCTTTCGCAGTTGCAGTATATTTTTTCATCAAGGGGATAAAGCGCATAAAAAACATTCACTTTTTGTCTCAACAGCCTTGACCACGGCCTGATCCGCTGCCTTTAATCTATACGAAGGTCAAAAAGGCCCCGGACAGAAAGGGAATGGCGCATGTTCAACGAGATGAAAATGAACGATCAGGTGCGCGACCCCTATCGCGCACTGGTTGACTGGATGGATGCCACCGGACCGGACATACTGGCCCAAAAACGACTGGAAGCCGAAACGCTGTTTCGCAAAATCGGCATTACCTTTGCCGTTTATGGCGAGGGCGGCGACCCGGAACGGCTTATTCCATTTGATTTGATTCCCCGCATTTTTACCGCATCGGAATGGCGCAGGCTGGAACGCGGCGTCAAACAGCGCGCACGCGCGCTAAATACATTTTTGTACGACGTTTACCACAATTCCGAAATCATCCGTGCCGGGGTGGTCCCGGCGGATCTGGTTTATAAAAACGCCGCCTTTGAGCCCGCCGTCATTGGCATTGACCCGCCCCGCCGGGTTTACAGCCATATTGTTGGCGTTGATGTGGTGCGCGTTGGCCCCGATGAATTTTATGTGCTCGAGGATAATTGTCGCACACCTTCGGGGGTTTCCTACATGCTGGAAAACCGCGAAATCATGATGCGGATGTTTCCCGAACTGTTTTCCAAATTGCGTATCGAACCGGTCGATGGCTATCCCGACCAGCTTTTGAAAACGTTAAAAAGCATCGCGCCGCGCAAATGTGAACACGACCCCAATATTGTCGTGCTGACCCCGGGTGCCATGAACAGCGCCTATTACGAACATTCCTTCCTTGCCGACCAGATGGGGGTTGAACTGGTCGAAGGGCAGGATCTGTTTGTTTCCGAAGGCCGGGTTTACATGCGGACCACCCGTGGACCGGAACGGGTGGATGTGATTTACCGCCGCATTGATGATGACTTTATCGATCCGCTATGTTTCCGCCCCGATTCCGTATTGGGTGTGCCCGGCCTGATGAATGTGTATCGTTCTGGCGGGGTGGCGATTTGTTCGGCCCCCGGGGCCGGTGTGGCCGATGACAAGGCGATTTACACCTATGTCCCCGACATGATCCGGTTTTATCTGGGCCAGGAACCGATCCTCAATAATGTCCCCACCTGGAAATGCGCCCGCCCCGACGACCTGAAATATGTGCTGGAACATTTACCCGAACTGGTGGTGAAGGAAGTTCATGGATCGGGCGGGTACGGCATGCTGGTGGGTCCGGCATCGACCAGGGAAGAATGCGCAACCTATGCCGAACGCATAAAAAACAATCCGTCAGATTTTATTGCCCAGCCAACCTTGTCCCTTTCGGCCTGTCCCACCTTTGTTGAAAGCGGCATTGCCCCGCGCCATGTCGATTTTCGGCCATTCTGCCTGGTTGGCGACGATATTCGCCTGACGGCAGGCGGATTAACGCGCGTTGCCCTGCGCGAAGGGTCGCTTGTCGTTAATTCGTCACAGGGTGGCGGGGTGAAGGATACCTGGATCATGGCGGAATAAGGGAGAACAGACCATGCTAAGTCGTACTGCTGAAAATCTGTTCTGGCTGTCGCGTTATGTCGAACGTGCGGAAAATATGGCCCGCCTGCTTGAAATGGGCTATCGCATGGCATTAATGCCTGCCGCGGGCGATGGCAACCGATCGGAATGGCGATCAGTGCTATCAGCGGCGGGCTGCGCGGAAGGTTTTGATTCCGACAATACCGAGCTTTCACAGGCCACGGTTTCGGATTACCTGATTTTTAATCGCGATAATCCGTCATCGATCCTGAACTGTTTTGAATATGCGCGCGCCAATGCCCGCGCCATGCGCACGGCCATCACCCAGGAAATGTGGGAAGCCTTAAATGGCGCCCTGATGGAACTGCGCCGCACCGCCATGCGCAACCTGGCCAAAACCGATTTGCCCGGTTTTATCGACTGGGTCAAAAGCCAGGGCGCATTGTTTCGCGGCGCGACCGATTCCACCATCCTGCGCAATGACGGTTATGATTTTATCCGCCTGGGCACATTTCTTGAACGGGCCGATAACACCGCCCGCCTGCTCGATGTAAAATATTATGTCCTGCTGCCCGAAACCAGCATGGTCGGTGACGGGGTGGATAATTACCAATGGACCACGGTTTTGCGCGCCGCCTCCTCGATGCGGGCCTTTCACTGGGTTTACCGCGATGATTATTCGCCCTGGCGGATTGCCCATTTTCTGATTTTAAATCCGTTCAGCCCGCGCTCGCTGGCGCATTGCATGGAAAATATCACTTACCACCTGGAAAGACTGGCCCGTCAATATGGGCAACGCCATGCCGTTCACAGCATGGCGGTCGATACCTATGCGATCCTGACCCAGGGGGATATGGACGATATTTTCAGCCACGGCCTGCATGAATTTCTCAGTGACTGCCTGCAACGCTATCAGACTTTATCATCGGCAATTGCCGAAACCTATTATCACGGGGGGCGATAAAGATGCGCCTGACAATTGAACATAAAACCCGCTATCGCTATGCGCCTGCGGCCCGTTATGTGACCCAAAGCCTGAAATTAACGCCGTCGCTGTTTGATGGTCAGCGCATTGTTGACTGGTCGATCGATGCGGAGAACTGTGCCATTACCTCGGAATTTATCGATGGATATGGCGATACTGTCAGCACCCTGACCTGCAACGGCCCGGTTGACGAGGTTGAAATTGTCGTACGTGGCCTGATCGAAACCGTTGATATGGCGGGCGTGATGTCCGGGCATCGTGAAAAGGCATCCCCGCTGGTATTTTTGCGCGCCACCGCCATCACCAAACCCAGTGCCGCCATTCGCAAACTGGTTAAATCGGTTGAAAAATCTTTGCCAGAGGATGCCTCGGCTTTACAAACCGCACATGCGCTCGCCGAGGCGGTACGCGACGAAATTGACTATGTGCCCGGGTCCACCCATGCCCATACCACCGCGGCCGATGCGCTGGCCGCCGGGCAGGGCGTATGCCAGGATCATGCCCATGTATTGCTGTCGGCGGCCCGCCTGATGGATATTCCGGCACGTTATGTCTCGGGCTATCTTTTTGCCGATGCTGAAGGTGTCCCGCATGAAGCGGCCCATGCCTGGGCCGAACTTTATATCAAAGATATTGGCTGGGTCGGCTTTGATCCGGCCAACCGGTGTTGCCCGACCGATTTTTATGTTCGGTTGGGGTCTGGACTTGACGCCAGAGACGCATCACCTATACGGGGTGTACATTCTGGTGGCGCTGACGAGGATTTGGATGTAACCGTAATCGTCTCGCAAGCCCAACAATAACTGGACTAAAGATAAAATGACCTACTGCGTGGGCCTCATGCTGGATGAAGGGCTGGTTTTCCTGTCCGACACCCGCACCAATGCTGGCCTTGATAACATTTCACGCTATCGTAAAATGTTTGCCTGGGAAGTTCCTGGTGAACGCGCCATCGTTATGCTGACAGCCGGAAACCTGGCAATCACCCAGGCCGTGGTCAGCGTGTTGCGCGAAGCCATCGAAAACCCCGATACCGCTGAAAATGACAGCATTTTAACCGCCCCGACCATGTTCCGCGTTGCCGAACTGGTGGGCGAAGCCATGCAGTCCGTACAGCACAAATATCAGGACACCCTGGAGCAACGTAAAGAAAGCTCTGGTGCCAGCATTATTTTGGGCGGTCAGCGGGCCGGCGGGGCACAGCGCCTGTTTTTAATTTATGCCGCGGGCAACTTTATCGAAGCCACGGAAGACACGCCTTACCTGCAAATTGGCGAGCACAAATACGGCAAACCTATTCTGGACCGTGTCATTACCCAGGAAACCCCGATTGAAGAAGGCGTGAAAGCCGCCCTTTTATCGATGGATTCAACCCTGCGCTCCAATTTGTCGGTCGGAATGCCGCTGGATTTGGCGGTATTGCCCGAAGGCAAATGCCGCTTTTCCGAACAAAGGCGCATCGAAGCCGAAGATGCCGGGTTCAAGGCCCTGTCAGATGCCTGGTC
>JBNKVZ010000050.1:0-3793 GCA_050299455.1 Thalassospira sp. | reverse complement strand
CGGGGCGCAGATGATGAACACCCCAAATACCTGCCTGTTTTTATGATAGCGATATGAAAGCTCGACAAGGTCCGGCTGACAAATTATCTATAAAATCATGGATCACGACAAAGACAACACGATAACCGGCAAAATCACCCGCCAACTGGCAGACCGGATCATTGCCGGGCAAATCGCGCCGGGCACCAAATTAAGACAGGACCACCTGGCCGAGGAATTTGGCGCCAGCCACGTTCCCGTGCGCGAAGCCTTTCGTCGTCTTGAAGCCCAGGGGCTGGTGGTCAGCGAACCGCGCCGGGGCGTCCGGGTTGCCAGCTTCGATATTGCCGAAGTGCGCGAAGTGACGGAAATGCGCGCATCGCTTGAGGTTTTGGCCCTGCGCCACGCCGCCCCGCACCTGACCAGCGCCATTCTCGACGAGGCCGAAGCCATAAATCGTGCCGGCGAAAATGCTGCCGATGTCCGGGCCTGGGAGGAAACCAATCGTGCCTTCCACCGCCTGATCCTGAGCCCATGTAACATGCCGCGCCTGCTGGCAACGATTGATGACTTGCATGCCGCCAGCGCCCGTTTCCTGTTTTCGGGCTTTCGCCTGGAATGGGAAGCCCCCACCGATCAGGATCATCGTGCCATCCTGAAAGCCCTGCGCGAACGGCAGTTCGATGTCGCCGCCGCAACCCTTGCCCGCCATGTTAAGTGGATTGGCAGCAAACCGGGCATCAGACCCCGCCTGCAACATCGCGCCTGACAGGCATATCAAAGTATCCGTCTTGATCAAGATGGATACTCTGATCCCCTAAAATCCTCCTGTGGTCCCACAACCCGCCCTGTCTTCAGGGGCAGGCCGTTGTGTTTGCATGCGATTTTCCAATTTTATAGATAAAAATTATGATTATAAATCAATAAATTAATACGATTCCCTTTTCCAAAAGCGGCAAAACGTCTGCTTTTATCTATTTTAGTATTGATTTCAACTGCCAGCCTCGGCGTAATTAATAGATGAGATTCGTATTTTATCTATAATTTAGCCAGGCCGTAAGGAAGAATCAGATCACCATGCGAAACACGATTGTCAAACCTGCACAGGCCCATCCGGCACCGGGCACACATACACCCCGTTCATCCAGCACAGCAGGGTTAAAATACGGCCTGATCATGATCGCCGGTATTGCCGTTCTAACAGCAAGTGCCAAGGTTACACTTCCCTTCTGGCCCGTTCCCATGACCCTGCAAACCCTTGCTGTTATGGCAATTGCACTAATGGTGGGGCCCCGCCTTGCCTTCGTAACGTTTCTTGGCTATCTGACGGTCGGTGCTACCGGTCTGCCGGTTTTTGCCGGAACCCCTGAACGCGGCATTGGCCTTGCCTATATGGTCGGGCCAACGGGCGGCTACCTGCTGGGCTATCTGATGGCATCCTGGCTGGTTGGCACCTATGCCCGTAGGCGCGCCACCCTGGCCCGTTTTGCCATCATGATAGCAGCGATGATCCCGGTTTACGGCTTTGGCCTTGTGTGGCTTGCGGTTTATATGCCGCTGCAACAGGTTGTCACCTATGGTTTTAGCCCGTTTATTCTGGGTGACACCCTGAAAATTGCCCTTGTTGCCCTGGGCAGTGCCGCCTGCGCCCGTTTGGCAAACCGGACAAACGGGGATCGCGCATCATGACCCATCATTCCGCACAAAATCCGGCGACAGACCAAACCCTGCGCCATGACTGGACAACAGACGAGATCGAGACGATTTATCGCCTGCCCCTGCTGGAGCTTGTGGGGCGCGCCAATGCGGTTCACCGAACGCATCACAACCCCGACAAGGTCCAAAAAGCCAGCCTGTTATCCATCAAAACCGGTGGCTGCCCCGAAGACTGTGCCTATTGCCCGCAATCCGCCCATCATCGCGAGGTCAAACTGGGCAGGGAACACTTGATGGACCCTGCCAGTGTGATCCGGATGGCAGAAAGCGCCAGACAGGCAGGTGCTGAGCGGTTTTGCATGGGGGCAGCGTGGCGGCGCGTGCGCGACGGCGCGGCCTTTGATGCCGTCATTGACATGGTGCGTGGGGTGCGAAAACTCGGCATGGAAGCCTGCGTGACGCTTGGCATGCTCGAAACCCGCCATGCCGACCGTTTGGCTGCCGCCGGGTTAACCGCCTATAACCACAATCTTGATACCAGTCCGGAATATTACAGCCAAATCATATCCACCCGCACCTACCAGGACCGGCTTGATACCCTGGCTGCGGTGCGCGGGGCGGGGATCGAGCTGTGTTGTGGCGGGATTATCGGCATGGGCGAAAGCATTCGCGATCGCGCATCCATGCTTCAGGTTCTCGCCGGGTTTGCCCCGCATCCCGAAAGTGTGCCGATCAATGCCCTGGTACCGGTAGCAGGCACACCACTGGCCCATCTGGCCCCAATTGATGCCCTGGAACTGGTCCGCATGATCGCAACGGCACGTATCACCATGCCCAAATCCACCGTGCGCCTGTCAGCCGGGCGCACTCGCCTGAACCGCGACGCACAAATCCTGTGCCTGATGGCCGGGGCCAATTCGGTATTTTACGGCGAAAAACTGCTGACAACCCCCAACCCGGAAGAAGACAGCGACAGCGCCCTTTTTGCCGCCCTTGGCCCCATTCCGGCGACAGCAGCCTAGAACACAAATCCCCCGAACCCTGCGCCCGCCCCGAAATGGCGCAAGGTTCACTCTGGCGAAGGTCCCACCCACGGACCTTCGCCTTTTTAACGCCGTCACATCTTCTGTCACGAAAAACAAAAAGCGGCCCCTGAAAGATAAAGGAGCCGCTTTTCCAAAATGTTCTAAGCACCCTTAATGGGAATGCAAATTTTGCGTCACATAGGCCAAATGCCGGGCCTGGCGGGCTTCGCGAAATGACAACAGGCGACAGGCCATGATCTTGAACCCGCTTTCAATCAAAAACCAGACCAACGCATAGGCCCACACAATCAGGGCATATTTCCAGCCAATCGGGGAAATGAACCAGCCATACACCGCTGCCAACGTACCAATCACCTGGGTGATTTCAGTGGCAACAAACAGCTTCAGGCTGGGCCAGGGTTTTTTCCAGATCGCGCCGTCATTACGCGTCAGGTAAATCGTCAAATGCCCGGCAACCAGTAATTTCAGGAAAATCAGGGTTTGGACCTGATCCTTGGGCAGGGCGGTATAACGTTCAGCAATCCAGAGCAGCAAAAACGATTCACACACCCCGATCAAACCCAGCAAGCCGGCAATGATCAAGGTGCGCGACATGTCCCATTTCACCGGCTTGGGCGAAATCGGCGCATTGTCATAGGCGATCATCATGATCGGGAAATCGTTCAGCAAGGCGAGCAACACAATCATCACCGCCGTGACGGGATAAAAGTTGAACACCAGGATCGAAATCGTCATGAACAGCAAAACGCGAATGGTCTCGGCAATGCGATAGGTGGCATAGCTCGACATACGTTCAAAAATACGCCGCGCTTCCTCGATGGCCGTTGTAATTACCGACAGGCCCGGCGCGGTTAATACCAGGTCGGCTGCGGCCCGGGCGGCATCGGTCGCCCCGCTGACGGCAATACCGACATCGGCCTGTTTTAAGGCCGGGGCATCATTTACCCCATCGCCGGTCATACCGATGATGTGGCCGCAATCCTGCAATTCCTTGACGATGGCATATTTATGTTCGGGGAATACCCGGGCATAGCCATCGGCCTGTTCAATCGCCGCAGCATTGATTGCGGGCTGCCCTTCACCAAAGGCCTGATCAGCAGGCAAAATATTGC
>JBNKVZ010000049.1:0-27575 GCA_050299455.1 Thalassospira sp. | reverse complement strand
CAATCTTGCGTAACCGTTCCAACCCGTGACTGACCGTGGGCTGCCCCACGCCCAGCACATTTGCCGCCGCCGTGACCGACCCCAGATCATAAATGGTGATAAACAGGTGCAGCAGCCGAAAATCCAAATCCGATTCATCTAATTTCATACATGAATTCCATGTTTTTCATCGAATTGATCATATGTCATTTCCACGGCAGGATCAGCGTCAATCGCACATCATGGCGTATCAATTTGGAGAAATTTGATGAAAAAGCTGATCACCGGCGCCTCTGGCAATTTTGGCACCCTGGCCCTTAACCATGCTTTGCAACATCTTGGCGCGGAAGACATTGCCGTTAGCACCCGCAGCCCGGAAAAGGCCGATGCCATTGCCGCCAAAGGGGTAGACGTTCGCAAGGGTGACTTTGATGATGAAGGCCTGATGGAACAGGCCTTTGCCCATATTGACACGGCCCTGATCATTTCCGCCGAAGCCGACAATGAAACCCGCATTCGCCAGCATCGCAATGCCATTACGGCGGCGAAAAATGCCGGCGTCAAACATGTGATCTATACCAGCGTCATTGATCCGCGCGCAGATAGTGCCTTTACCTATTCCGCCATTCACGCCGATACCGAGGCCTTCATTCATCAAAGCGGCCTGAATTATACCATTTTGCGCAACAGCTTTTATGCCGACCTGCTGCTGGCCGGCGTGCCCCATGCCCTGGAAACTGGCCAATATGCCGCCCCGGCCGGTGAAGCAGGCATCACGTTTATTTCGCGCAATAATCTGGCTGAAATTGCCGCCATCGTCCTGGCCAACCCGGAAAAACACATTAATAAAACCTATGACCTGACCGGCACCAAGGCCATCACACACAGCGAAATCGCCGCGATCATCAGCAAAGCCACTGGCAAGGATATCACATTTGCCGACCTTCCAGACGAGGTTTATCAAGGTATTCTGCGTGACCTTGGCCTGCCCGAACACGGGGTGATTGCCATTTCCGGGCTGTATATTGGTGCCAAAAACGGCGATTACGACGATGTCAGCCCCGATGCCGCCACGATCCTGGGTCGCCAGCCGCAAACGGTAGAGGATTTCCTGACCGAGGCGCTGGCGCAGAAATAACGCAATCATCTGATCGCCTATCGCGATAGTACCAAAGGTGGATGATCCGTTCTGTTCGCGAGGACCCGCCATCAGCAAGGCAGAACGACCCGCACTATCCTATCCGCATCCCAAAGCAAAACCCCGCCAAATTGGCGGGGTTTTTGATCATTCGCAGTGTATTTTCCGGTCAGGAATTTTCTTCAAGCTCGACCAGAGCGACTTCACCATTTTCAAGCTTCAGCGCAATCTGCCCGTGCTTCAGACGCAGGGCATATTGCCCAAAAAGTTCGCGCCGCCAGCCATGCAGGGCGGCAACATCGGCATTGTCATCGGCAGCGATGTTTTGCAAATCATCACTTGAGGCGACAAGGCGCTGGGCCACACCCTTTTCTTCGCTGCACAGCTTCAGCAGAACTTTCAAAAGCTCGACCGTCGGGCCAATACCGGCAGGAAGGTCTGCGCGGGCCTTGGGCTGCGGCCAGGTTTCCTGCGGTTCCGCCAATGCCTTCTGGATTGCTTCGATAATGGCCTGGCCCGGTTTGCTGGCGCCAAAATTACGGCTTACGCCCCGGGTTTTATCCAGATCCTTCTCGGTTTGCGGCTGACGCGCGGCAATATCGAGCAGCGTATCATCCCGTAAAACCCGATTGCGCGGCAGGTTTTTGCGTTGCGCCTCGGTTTCGCGCCATTCGCCAAGCGCCTTTGCCACCGCCAGGAATTTCGGGCTGTTGGACCGGGTTTTAAGCCGCAACCACGCCTGTGCCGGGTCCACGGTATAAATACCCGGATCGGTCAGGCGTTCCATTTCCTCGAACAACCACGGGGCGCGATCATTGGCCGCCAGCCTTTCGTGGAAATCCTCGTATATCGTGCGCAAATGCGTCACATCCGACAGGGCGTAACTCAGTTGCTTGCCCGATAACGGGCGACGGGACCAATCGGTAAAGCGCATTGATTTATCAATGTTTTTACGCGCCACCTTGTTGACCAGCGTTTCATAACCAACTTGATCCCCAAAGCCCAGAACCATTGCCGCAACCTGGGTATCAAATACCGGATGCGGCACCTTGCCATTCAAATGGACAAATATCTCGATATCCTGGCGTGCAGCGTGAAACACCTTAACCACGCTTTCATCCTGCATCAGCTCGAAAAGCGGGGTCAGATCGATCCCGTCCGCCAGCGGATCAACCGCGGCACCGGTATCGTCCGCTTCGGGGCTGCAAAGCTGGACCAGGCATAATTGCGGCCAATAGGTCGAATCCCGCATGAATTCGGTATCGACGGTAACATAATCATATTGCCGCAGCTTTTCGCACAAAATGCGAAGTTCTTCTGTTTTTGTAATTGTTTCCATGAACCCTGCTATAACATTGCCCGGCGCGTGGCGCCAGTGACTTGCCCGTTATCATACGGATTTGGGCACATGGTTTAAATGATTTCGTCTTCATCAAGCAACGGATCAGATTGAAGATGCGTTTCGATGGCATCCATCCGTTCCTGCAATTCCGACGGACGCTTGATCGACGCCACATGAAACAGCGCATCGCCCTGATTGACAATCGGCAAATTGGTGCGGCCAATAATCAAACCGTCCTGCTTTGCCAGCACTTCGGTATCACTTTGCCCAAACGGGTCCGATACCGCAGCCACCACATCGCCAGCGCGCACAAAATCGCCCGCCAGCTTAAAGGTGCGTAACATCCCGCCCACGGGCGCACGCAGCCATTGGCTGGCCGATGATTTAAACGATGGCAAACGCGGGACGCGTACCGATTTTTCGGCCACCATGCCCAATTCACGCATCACGCGCAACACACCGGAAACCCCGGCCCGAATGGCCATTTCATCAAAGCGCAGGCCCTCGCCCGCTTCATAAAGCAGGATGGGCACGCCCACCTCCTTGCCCGACTGGCGCAATGACCCTTCGCGCAAGGGCGATGTCAAAATGATCGGCGCGCCAAAACATTCGGCATATTTCATGATGTTTTCATCGCCTTCATTCACCCGCACCTGCGGCAAATTCACCCGGTTTGCCGCCGCGGTATGAAGGTCGATGCCAAAATCGGACCGTTCGACAATTTCGTGCAAAAACAAATGCGCCAGCTGGGCCGCAAGCGAACCGTGCGCGCTGCCGGGAAAACTTCGGTTAAGGTCGCGCCGGTCGGGCAAATACCTTGTATGGTTTAAGAAACCAAAGGCATTGACCACCGGAACGGCCAGCAATGTCCCGCGCAAATGCCGCAATATCGGCGATTTCAACACCCGGCGGATAATTTCAACACCGACAATTTCATCACCATGCACCGCCGCACTGACAAACAATGTCGGCCCCGGCCTTTTGCCATGCACCACATTTACCGTCAGGTTGACCGGCGTGTGATTGGATAAAAGCGAAATCGGAATATCAACAAGCTGGCTTGCCCCCGGGGCGATAATCCTGTTACCCAATTTGAAATCAGGATTTTTCACGCGCCTTCGCGCCGCCGTTTCGCTGTATCCCTTCAATGTTTTATCCTTTGCCTTTGGTCTTCACTTTGCCGGGGCGATAATCGCGTTCCATGAATTCAATGATCATGGTGGCAATATCCTTGCCGGTCGCCCCTTCAATGCCCTCAAGCCCCGGCGAGGAATTGACTTCCATCACGACCGGCCCGTGGTTGGAGCGCAGGATATCAACACCGCATACATTTAGCCCCATCGCCTTGGCCGCTTCAACAGCGGTTGCGCGCTCCTGCGGTGTGATACGTATGGAACGCGCGCCGCCACCACGATGGATATTGGACCGGAAGTCCCCCGGTGCGCCGGTGCGTTCCATGCTGGCAACCACCTTGCCGCCAACAACAAAACAGCGAACATCACTATTGCCCGCTTCCTTGATGAATTCCTGCACCATGATGTCAACATTGGCGCCGCGAAAGGCCTCGATCACGGATTTGGCGGATTTTTCGGTTTCGCCCAAAACCACGCCAATGCCCTGGGTGCCTTCCAGCAATTTGATCACCACAGGCGCACCGCCCACAATCGACAAAACTTCGTCGGTTTTGCGCGGATCGTGGGCAAAGGCGGTAACCGGCAAGCCAATACCGCGACGCGCCAAAATCTGCAGGGATCGCAGCTTGTCACGCGACCGGCCAATGGCGACCGATTCATTTAACGGGTAAACGCCCATCATTTCAAACTGGCGCAAAACGGCGAGACCAAAAAAGGTGACCGAAACACCAATACGCGGAATAATCGCGTCATAACCGGTCAGTTTCTGGCCGCCATAATAGACCTCGGGCTTTAGCGAGGTGATGTTCATGGTCACACGCAGGGTGTTGATAACATCAATTTCATGCCCACGCGCCTGCGCGGCTTCCACCAGCCGTTTATGGGAATACAAATTGGCGTTCCGCGCAAGCATCGCGATTTTCATAAAATGGACTCCCGTTAAAACATGACTGGGTGGCACACCCGAAATACCGGCCCATAAACCGCCAGACAGGCTTTATTCACGGGTCGATAGATCGGCCATATAAACGTGTTCCGGCTTTCCCGCCAGATAAGATTTTGCCGGTTGAACTAAAAATCTTCCGGCCTTGATTGCCGTGCGCCCCAGAAGCATGGGAAATCCCATAAGCGACCGGTTTGCAAGCGATATTTCCACCTTCACCCGATGATGCCCCACCGCGATATGGCTGGAAATAATATAGCGTTCGTCCTGTTCGCCATTGGAACTGCGAATACCGCGTATGGCGACCAGCGGTGCGGTACAATTTATCGGACCATGCCCATCCCCGCGATAATGGGGCAAGACAAATTTGACGAATTTTTTATGATCAATCTCGATCAGTTCAATCTCTGTCGCATGAATGGACGAGGTTCGTGCCCCGGTATCCACCTTCGCCTTGATCAAGGGCACGCCCAAATCGGGCAATCCGATCCATTCGCGCCAGCCCAGAACATGCCCCCGTGCAATCAGGGCATCGGTCTGCATTTTAAGCGAGTTTTTAGCCGCCTTGCGTTTTTCGATCACTCACTTGATCCCGCCTGTTGTTGGAACGCCCTGTATCGCGCAAATTTTGCAAAATACAAGACTGTTTCACTTTGGCACGATCACAACGCATTGCAAGGAAAGCCACGTAACACTTGCCATTCACGCAGCCCGTATTTTAGCACCGCATATTCTGGCAAACTCGCCTGCACGCTAACACGCCTGCATCCGATTTCAAGGCCTGCCCTGCCAGCACAGACCTGATAGCACGACATTATCGTCCCACCTAAGGAGGCAGGAGCGCAAGCACAACTTTAGGAATTTTCGTCCATCACCGCGCGCACCAACGGCAAGGTAACAGCCCGTTTTTCCGCCAGGGCCCGACGGTCAATCGCCGCAACAAGCTGTGTCAAGGCCGCAAAGGACCGCTCGATCCGCGGGACGATATAGGCCACAATTTGCGGCGATGGCGCAATTTGCCGGTCCGCAAACAGTTTGATCAACAAGCCCACCAGTAAATCATCATCCGGCGGGGAGATTTCACACACCAGTGCGGCCCCCAGGCGCGAGCGCAAATCCGCCAGCTTGACCTTCCAGCGCGAGGGCGGCTGCTGTGCGGTCAAAAGCAAATGCCCGTTTCGTTCCTTGAGCATATTATAAAGATGAAAACATACCTTTTCATCGATCGCCATGTCGGCATCTTCGATCACAAGCCCGGTATCATCGCCCAACAGGCGATCAGGGTCCGCGCCGATCAAATCACGGCCAGAAACGCTTGCTGCGCCCGATCGCGCGCGCCACACCTCGGCCAAATGGCTTTTGCCCGACCCCGCCGGGCCATACAGGCACAATGCCGGCACCGGCCATTCCGGCCAGCGGTCAATCCAGGTGACGGCTTCGCGGTTGCAATGTGCCACCATGAAATCGGCACGCGCCAAGGCCGGGCGCATTTCCAGCGCCAGCGGCAATTGTTGCGGGATCAGGGTTTCCATGGTTGGTGCGGTCATTATTTTGCTGTCACATTCATGATGCCGGCGACTGGGCCGATGCGTCCGGCTTGTTGCCCCCGGAACCGGATGTTACGTCGGATGTTGCATCGGAGTTTTTTTCGGCGCCATCGCTGTCAGTCACATCCTGATCGTCCGATTCCGCAATCTTTGCCAGGGCAGAGGGGGCATGATCATAAAGGCGGCTATCAAGATATTGCGCCAACGCATAACGCACCAGAACCCCAATCGCGGCAGCCACCGGCACGGCCAGCATAACCCCCAAAAAGCCAAACAGCGCCCCACCGGCCAGCAAGGCAAACATCACCCAAACGGCATGCAGGCCAACCTTGTCGCCGACCAGTTTCGGGGTCAGGAAATTGCCTTCCATCAACTGGCCTAACAAAAACACCCCGATCACGAAAACAACATTCAGGCCCAAACCAAATTGCGCAACCGCAACCCCGACCCCGACAGCAAAGCCCACCAGCATGCCAAAATAGGGCACAAAGGACAAAATGCCGGTCATAAGGCCAATCAGAAAACCAAATTCCAGCCCCACCAATGTCAGGCCCAAACCGTAAAACAGCCCCAGCAGCAGGCACACCATCGATTGCCCGCGCACAAACCCGGCCAGCGTAAGGTCAATCTCGTGAGCACATTGGCGCACATCCCCCGCCAGCCAGCGCGGCAACCAGCTATCGACCTTGCTGACAATTTTGTCCCAGTCGCGCAGCAGGTAAAACGATACCACCGGTGTAATAAAAACCAGACTTAGGAAATTAAGGAAGGCCAGGCCACCGGTTAAAAGGTTGCCGGCAATATTCCCGACCCATTTAATCGCATTGGCGGTTTGCCCCTTGATCGATTCGCCAACACTATTAAGCGTTTCGGGCGCGATTTTATCGGTAATATGCTGGATATACGGGGCGGCCTGATCCCGAAGGTTGCTGATATAACCGGGAAAACGTTCCAGAAAACCGGCCAGCTGGCTGCCAATCAATGGCACGATCAGCAACAGGACAAAAACCAAAAACAGGAAAAACAGCGCGGTAATAATGGTGGTGGCAATGGTGCGGCTGATGCCGCGGGCCTCAAGCCTGTCGGCCAGCGGGTCAAGAAAATACGCAATCGCCATGCCCGCCACGAAGGGCAGCAAAATGCCCGAAAACAGCCAGACCAGAAAAAAGAACGTGCCACAGGCCAAAAGCCAGAAACGCACCTGATCGCGGATCGTCATGTTGGTTTCCCGTTTCCCATGTGCCGTTCAATGGCAAATACCACCCCATCCCCGGAGCAGCGGCGAATAACGCGCAATGTCATCAAGATCAACCCGTGATGACATTAACGGCAAAATGACGGGCACACGTCCCCTGTCCTGTGCGTGCGCCCGTTCATTTTATATGACCGATCATCGCCTTATAGCACCGCGGCTTCGCAGCGAAAGGCAATTTCCCGGCTTAGGGATTCCCCATCAGCTTTGCCAGCCGGTCACTGCCCGACGGTTCAACGAACCACAACTGGTCAATCTGCTTTAAATTCAGGTTCTGCTGTGCCAGGGCAACGCGGAACTGGTCATTGGTGCCAGCAAATTCCACATCAATCTGCACTTCGCGGCGCGACATCGCCACAACCCGCAACACCTTGATCACCGGCAGGTTTTCCAGCCGGTTTTCAATGCTGGCCCAGTCATCCATGCCGGTAATGGGAATAAACAGCATTAATTCGCCGCCCGCGCCATAATCGATCATGTTGGTCTGTTTCCAGCTGTCTTCCAACTGGGTCCGTACATCGGCAGCCGCACGTTGCAACGCATCACTTGCCGATTCGCCCGATGCAATGCTTTCATGCACGCCAAAGACATGCGGCGTGCCCGATGCATCATAACGCGTTACCGAAACATCAATCGCCTGCCCGCTTTTGGTGGCATCAACCACGGCCACGCTGGCCCCGTAACGCTCGCCGATCTTGTCAATCGCGGCCTGGTCACCAGATTGCGCCTGTTCGACCGAAACGGTGCTGATATCGGCCAAATCGCCAACCGGCAAAGTTATCGGCACAAGGCCGCTATCCCCGGCAACCCGGTTCCAGGCATCGCGCCACGGATTGGGGTCATCCCACAGGCTGGTATAACCCTGGCTGGAATAAACCGGCAAAACCAGAACCTTGCGCGCTTCGGTCTCGGCAAAGGGGATATTGCGGTTCTGCAGGAACTGGCGCACCTCATCGGCTTTAAACCGCACGCTCATATCGGCGATATAACGCACCGACGAGGTTTTTTCATTCGTCACACCAAAATCACGCACCAGGTTGGTGATGGTGTTTTTATCCGCCAGGCCCGATGCCGCAGACGGGGTCATCAAGGTCAACCGGCTGATCAGGCGGGAAAAGGCAACCTGCTGCCCGCTTGCCAATGCCGCCTCGCGTGCCTGGGTGGCACTGCCGGCACTTTTATCAACATGGATACCGCTGACGGTATATAAATCCTGCGCGGCGGCGGATGTTGTTACACCGCCGGAAACCAGTACAAAAATACCGGTGATCATTCCGGCCAGCAGGTGAAGTGGTTTTAATCGATGCAGCACGTTTGCCTCTTTGCCCGTTTCATCATGGTTCAGGCCCCTGAAATTGGTTTGCCTGCGCCTTCCGGCAGCGCGGCGATACAAGGACCTTGTTGCATAGGTAACGCATGACGGAAAGAAAAGTCTCCCATGCACAGCAGATCATTGCATTCATCACGGGTTTGAGTATTTTCGGGCCAGCGGAATTTATCAAGTCCGCGTTTATCATCGCTACCATAATTACCCCTTACCGGGTAACGATGATAAACGCGGGCTTTCCCGCTTTTCCTTTTAAATCCAGTGAGTGCGAGGATCGCCCATGACCGCCCGCAACGGCCTCACCTATAAGGACTCCGGTGTTGATATTGATGCCGGTAACGCCCTTGTCGATGCAATTAAACCATTGGCCAAGGCCACCAGTCGTTCCGGCGTTTCCGGCGGACTGGGTGGATTCGGCGCACTTTTCGACCTCAAGGCTGCCGGTTACAACGATCCGGTGCTGGTTTCCTGCACCGATGGCGTTGGCACCAAATTGAAAGTCGCCTTTCTGGCCGACAAACACGACACGGTCGGCATCGATCTTGTCGCCATGAGTGTGAATGACCTGGTGGTTCAGGGGGCGGAACCGCTTCTGTTCCTGGATTATTTTGCAACCGGCAAACTGGCCGTGGAAAAGGCAACCGATGTGGTTGCCGGTATCGCCGAAGGCTGCAAACAGGCCGGTTGTGCCTTGATCGGTGGCGAAACCGCCGAAATGCCGGGCATGTATGCCGATGGCGAATATGATCTGGCCGGTTTTGCCGTGGGTGCGGCCGAACGTGGCGACCTGCTCGATGGCAGCAACGTTGCGGAAGGCGACGTGATTTTGGGTCTGGCATCAAGTGGTGTGCATTCCAACGGTTATTCGCTGGTCCGCAAGGTTGTTGAAACCGTTGGCCTTGCTTATGACGATGACGCCCCGTTTGCCCCGGGCAAAAAACTTGGCGAGGCCCTGCTGGAGCCGACCAAAATTTATGTCAAAAGCTGCCTTGCCGCCCATAAGGCCGGTTATGTAAAGGCCTTTGCCCATATTACCGGCGGCGGCCTGACGGAAAATGTCCCGCGTGTTCTGCCGGAAAACGCGACGGCCGTATTTGATGCCGATTGCTGGGACTATCTGCCGATTTTCAAATGGCTGGCCAAAGAAGGCGGCATTCCCGCCAGCGAAATGGCCCGCACCTTTAACTGCGGGATTGGCATGTGCGTTGTTGTTCCGGCCGATAAGGCCGACGCCGCCGAAGCCCTGTTGCGCGAACATGGCGAAACCGTCAGCCAGATCGGCACGATTGGCCCGCGCGCAGGCGATGGCCCGCAGGTGATCATTAAAAACATGGGCCGGGCATGGGAAAAGTAAACCGGCTTAAACTGGCGGTTCTGGTTTCCGGCAGCGGCAGCAATTTGCAGGCCATCATTGATGCCTGCAACATGGCGGGTTACCCGGCCGAGATCGTGCTGGTTTTTTCCAACCAGCCCGATGCCAAAGGGTTGGACCGTGCCCGTGCTGCCGGGATCGAGGCCAAAAGCCTGGCCCATAAAGGCTATCCCGGCGGGCGCGAAGCCTATGACAACGCGGTGAGCGAACTGATCGCGCAAAGCGGGGCGGACCTTGTGGTGCTGGCCGGATATTTGCGCCTGGTCAGCGAAAGCTTTGTCAAACGCTGGGAAGGACGGCTGATTAACATTCATCCGTCCCTGCTGCCTTCGTTTAAGGGCCTTCATGCCCACGAACAAACCATTGCCGCCGGGGTTAAATATTCCGGCTGCACGGTGCATTTTGTAGTGCCTGAAATGGATGCCGGGCCGATTATTGCCCAGGCCGTCGTCCCGGTATTGGCCGATGATGACGCCCATAGCCTGGGTCAGCGTATTTTGCGCCAGGAACATCAAATCTATCCGCAGGTGATCCGCTGGATCGCGGAAGACAGGGTTTCCGTTGGCAATGACGGCCGCGTGACCGTGCGCGAATCGCAAAGCCCGGACTTCGCCCATATAAATCCTGTTTCGAGCAACGGATGAAAGCACCGCTGGCGCCTGATATGGCGCCAGCTTTGCCGCTAAACACGCAAACCCAAAAACGCCTTCAACCCTGGCGTTTTACGCAAATGGTTGAATTAGGTTGTCAAAACCCGTCTTGCACGCGATAATTGCCGTCACTACATAAAAAGAATGACTCCAGAACTGTCTGCCCCGGCCTGCGCCCCCGATAAAACGGCAGGCCACCGGGCAAACAATATGGCCGTTTGGTGCCATAAGGTTCTAACCGGACTCTTTTATCGGATGGAGGCCCAAGTGCAGGGAAGTGAATACGACCAAACCATCACCCACAAGAATATCTATGCGGGCTATACCCGCTTTGTAAAATATTCCACGGTCAGCGTGATTGTGCTTCTCGTTTTGATGGCGCTTTTTTTGCTGTAAAAACAGCGATCTGACCCGTTGATATTTTCGCCGGAGCCCCCTTGCGGCCCGGTAAAATGAAACCGCCTGTGGCATGCAGGCGGCTTTTTTTGCCTTTATCCGGCCCAGGTTCCTTGTTGGCATCCTTGGTTATCTATCTGAAATAGTTTAATTTTGATGCTAAATTTTTAATTCCATCGCCATTAAATTGTTACATTCCCGGCGCAAATTCACCTTTGTGGTGTTGCTTAATGATCTCGTCAAAAAACGGTCACATCAACGATGACCAACGGCAATACCAGTGTTTGAGGAGGATAACATGCAACGCCGCGGATATGACCCAGACCTCGTCCGCCAGCCCCAAAAATCATGGCAAAAAGTTGCCTGGTTCCTGTTTACCAATGTGCTCGCAGCAGCGGCGACGTTACTGTTGCTTATGATCTTTTTTCTCTAAACGCATTCAATGCCATGCGCCGGACTAAAGAATTACAAACTTAAAATTGTTTTGCTATGAATTTAACATCCTAAAGCCAGAATAGTTATATTCCAACGCATTGATATTAAACGACTACATACAATAAAGATTGAAAAAGCTCCTATAAAGGACAAGGTATAGCACCAAGTGTTCATGGGGGTAAAAATGTCACTTCTCCAAAATATCAGCCAAAGACTGTTGATGGCTTTCACGGTTATGGCTGTCATTGTCGCTGCCATTGGCGTCGCAGGTATCTATTTCACCATTGCGACCGGCCAGGAAGGCGACAAAGTTGCCGTCGAGCTTGCACCGCTGGGCGACGCGGCGATGGAAATCAAACTTTCGGCAACCAAGGCCCACCTGGTTTTTGAAGAAATCATGTCGGGCGACAGCAGCGAAGACATCCAGGAAGTCTGGGATCTGTTAGAAGAAAGCGCTTGGTATGCCAATGCCATTCTCAATGGGGGTGAGAATGACGAAGGCACATTTATCGCCAGCAAAAACCCGGACGTACAACAAAGAATAAAAGAGGTGACGGTCGCCATTCGCGATTTCACCCAAATCGCACACCAGCGATACGATTCCCTATCGAGCAATGGCAACGGCTCTAACCTGAAGGCAGGTTCTGCCGCCGATACCAAATTTGACGAATCCTTTGATAAATTCATTGCTTTGGCCGACGAGGCCGAAGAACTGATCCATGATCAAATGGATATGGGCATTGCGGATATGCGCAGCGACGTCCAAACCTCGGTCCTGGCGATGGCGATCATCACCCTTCTGGGTTTCATCGTGGCGGCAATATTCGTTATCTATGCGCGCAAAAATATCTCGCAGCGCATTACGCACCTGTCGCACAATATGACAGACCTGTCGTCGGGCAAGGCTGCCACCGAAATCACCTATCTTGACGATGCCGATGAAATTGGCGAAATGGCGCGTTCGGTGAAGGTGTTCCAGCAGGCAATGGATCAGGCCAAAACCCTGACGGCAGATCGCGAGCGCCAGCAAAAAGAGCTTTCGCTGGCCAACGAAAAACGCAATGCCGCGATTACGGGCTTTGACGGCGAAATTGCATCTGTTGTGTCAAATGTCACCCAGGCTGCAGGCAAAATCACCAAAACTTCCAACAGTATGACGCAGAATGCACAAAGCAGCGTCATAACATCCGAAGATGTTGCCAACGCTTCCTCGCAGGCAAATACAAGCGTGCAAACCGTTGCCACCGCAGCCGAAGAACTTACCCAGTCGATCCGGGAAATTACCCAACAGGCCAACAATTCGTCCGAAATTGCCCGGCGCGCCGTAACCCACGCCCAGCACACCAATGAACTGGTTGAAGGGCTGGCCAATTCGGCCGACCATATTGGTGAAGTCCTGGGATTAATCTCGGATATTGCCAATCAGACCAATCTTTTGGCGCTGAATGCCACCATTGAAGCGGCCCGGGCGGGCGATGCCGGCAAGGGCTTTGCCGTTGTGGCATCAGAGGTCAAAAATCTTGCCACGCAAACATCGCGGGCAACCGAAGAAATCCATAACCAGATCACGGGCATTCAGTCCGCAACACGGGAATCGGTAACGGCCATTCAGGAAATTTCGCACGTCATCGCCCAAATGGATGAAATTGCCTCGACCATTGCCGATGCAATGTCCCAACAGGCCGAAGCAACCCGCGACATTGCCCATAATGTGCAATCGGCATCCGACGGTACCTATCAGGCCTCGCAAAAAGCCCATTCGATCCGCGAGGTTGCCAATGAAAGCCAGATTTCCGCAACCGACCTTGCCGCAGCGGCCCAGCAACTTACCGCAAGTGCGACATCCCTGCGTCAATCGGTCGATGGCTTTTTCCGCCAGGTGCGCGACTGATATCAACCTGCACGGATCGCAACCGATCCGTGCAGCCCTTAATCGGCGGGCGGGCTTGTTCTAACGCCCTTGCCTTTCGCGGCATATGCCGCACAGCACCATCGCACCGAACCCGTTCTCGATACGACCAGCTTATAAAACAAAACACCCCGCACCTTTCGATGCGGGGTGTTTTTTACTTCGACGCCGCACCGTGATGCGACAGGCCCGAATTAGCCGACGATGTCGGTCTGGGCAAAGAAGTAAGCAACTTCGATAGCTGCATTTTCAAGCGAGTCAGAACCATGAACCGAGTTGGCTTCGATGGATTCTGCAAACAGCTTGCGAATGGTGCCCTCATCGGCATTTGCCGGGTTGGTTGCGCCCATAACTTCGCGATATTTTGCAACGGCATTTTCGCCTTCCAGAACCTGGACGACGACGGGGCCGGAAACCATGAAGTCCACCAGTTCACCGAAGAACGAACGTTCTTTATGAACGGCATAAAAACCTTCTGCCTGTTCACGGGTGAGGCGGACACGCTTCTGAGCAACAATGCGCAGACCAGCTTCTTCGATCACGGAATTGATCTTGCCGGTCAGGTTGCGACGGGTTGCGTCAGGCTTAATGATGGAAAAAGTATGTTCGATAGCCATTGGTTTCACCTAGCTACTTGTAAAATTTCATTACCCCCAAGACAGGTTGGCGCTATATAAACGCCCTGATCGGCCAACGCAACACATACTTGACCTTTCGCATCACAGCCCTGCGTTTCACGCAACGGCTTACAATCAGCCCTAAGGTTTGCAGCCCTGCATAAATGCTTGCATTTCTGGGCCCTTATCGCGGCGAGGCGGTCCCGTTCGCCCATTGATTACAATTTGAAGAATCCTTGCCTAACGGCCAGCCCTGCCCTATTGAGGGTCTAACGAAACAACAGATTCCCCAAGACAGGCGCCGTTATGCTGAATATATCGAACGTCACCTACCGCATTGGCGGCCGGGTGATCCTGGATCAAACCAGCCTTACCATCCCGGCCGGCCACAAGGTGGGCCTGATCGGCAGCAATGGCGCGGGGAAATCAACCCTTCTCAAGCTGATTGCCGGACAGCTTACCCTGGATGGCGGGGATATTACCCTGAATGCCCGGGTACGCATGGGCATGGTATCGCAGGAAGCTCCCGCCGGGTCGCGCTCCCTGTTAGATACGGTGCTGGCGGCCGATACCGAACGTGCCTCCCTGCTCGCGGAGGCCGAAACCGCGACCGATGGCCATCGCATTGCCGAAATTCACACCCGCCTGGCCGATATTGATGCCCACACCGCCGAGGCACGCGCTGCGGCCATTCTCTCCGGCCTTGGTTTTGATGCCGATGCCCAGCAACGCGCCTGTGATGATTTTTCCGGTGGCTGGCGCATGCGTGTCGCCCTGGCAGCGACCCTGTTTTTACAGCCCGACCTGCTGCTGCTAGACGAACCGACCAACCACCTGGACCTTGAAGCCACCATCTGGCTGGAACAATATCTTATCAGCTATCCTGGCACGATCATCCTGGTCAGCCATGATCGCGAACTTTTGAACCGGGTGGCAAAACAGATTGTGCATCTGCATAACGCGCAACTGACCCTTTATGGCGGCAATTACGACAAATTCGCCAAAACCCGGCGCGAGCAGATGGAGCTTGCCTCCAAACAATATGAAAAGCAGATCGCCCAGCAAAAGCACCTGCAATCCTTCATTGATCGCTTTCGCGCCAAGGCCAGCAAGGCCAAACAGGCGCAAAGCCGCGTCAAAATGCTGGAAAAAATGGGTCCGGCCATTGCGGTTGTCGAGGACAAATCGATCAGCTTTGATTTTCCCAGCCCGCAGGAACTGCCCCCGCCCCTGATCACCATTGATCATGGCGAGGTTGGCTATAACGGCAAGGCGGTTTTGCGGAACCTGAATTTGCGCATCGATATGGATGACCGCATCGCCCTGCTGGGGGCCAATGGTAACGGTAAATCGACACTGGCAAAGCTTTTGTCGGACAAACTGGAACTGATGGCGGGCGAAAAGAAAGCCACAAGCAAGCTGCGCATCGGTTATTTTGCCCAGCATCAGACCGACGAGCTGATCATGGAAAACACCCCCTATGATCACCTTGCCGCCCTGATGCCCAATGCGATTGAAAGCAAGGTGCGTGCCCAGCTGGGCCGTTTTGCCTTTGAAGGCGACAAGGGGAATACCAAGGTTAAAAACCTGTCGGGTGGGGAAAAGGCACGGTTGCTGTTTGCCCTGATGACGCTTGATGCCCCGCATATGCTGATCCTCGACGAACCGACCAACCACCTTGATATTGATGCCCGCGATGCGTTGAACCATGCGCTGAATAATTACGAAGGTGCGGTCATCATCATCAGCCACGATCCCTATTTGATCGAGGCCTGTGCCGACCGGCTTATTCTGGTGGCCGATGGCACCGTGACCAACTTTGATGGCGATGTGAATGAATATCGCCAATATCTGCTGGACCGCGCCCGCGCCGACCGCAAGGCGGGCAAGGATGCAGCACAAACACCAGAGCAAAAGCGTGACCGCAAGGCCGAACGCCAGGCTGCTGCTGAAAAGCGCAAAATTGCCGCCCCCCTGCGCAAGGAAGTTGAGAAGCTGGAAAAACAGATGGCACAACTCACGACCAAAATTGCCGCCATCGAAGCCGAACTAACCGATGAAAGCCTTTATGCATCGGGCAATAACGAGCGTTTGAACAAGCTGCAAATCGATATGGCCAAGATCAAATCCGACCTTGCCGAAACCGAAAATCTGTGGCTGGAAAAACAGGCCCAATACGAGGAAATGACGGCGTAAATCGCCCTGATCCTCTTATACCAACCTGCACTGATCGCAACCGATCAGTGCAGCCCTCAATCGGCGGGCGGGCTTCTCTGAATCCCTTGCCTTTCGCGGCATAAGCCGCGCGGCGCCGTCGCGCCTAACCAGTTCTCTATGAGTTTTACTCATAGAGAACTGGTATTATAAAGGCTTGCCTGTTTGCCCAACAAACCGCACAAATACCCGCCCCACAAAGGCGGGTATTTTCATGTGCGAGTTTCCCATGTCAAATGCTGCGACAGCCCCGGTTCTGATCAAACATCCCCGCATCATACTGCGCGATTTCACCCCTGCCGATGGCGACGCATTTCTCGCCTATCAAATGGATGCCCGCTATCGCGCCCTTTATAACCAGCCCGAGAGTGATGAAACCCGTGCGACCAGCGCCGCCCTTTTTGAACGTTTCCTGGGCTGGCAGGCCGAAACACCACGCCAGAATTTCCAAATCGGCATTTTCGATGCCAAAACCGGCCAAATTCAGGGCTGTATTGGCCTGCGCCAGCACGATATGCCGCCGCATGTTGCGGTCATGGGGCTGGAACTGGCGCCTGCCTGCTGGGGGCGTTACCGGCTGGCACTTGATGCCATTCAACTGATGCTGGCATATGGCTTTAACCATCTTGGCCTTAGCACCATTACCGGCTCCACGGGCAATGGCAACCGCCGCATTACCCACCTTGCCACCTGGTTTGGTGCCACCCTGACCGAAAGCCGCCCCGGCCCGGACTGGATGATCCAAAAGGGCTGGCACGAAGTAGACTGGTCATTACCCCGCGACGCCTGGTTGGCGAAAACGCAAAAAACATAGCCAAGCTTGGCGATATCGGCGAACCGCCTGTTTCACGATATCGCCGCATCGACAAGGCCCGCATCCACCGCCACATGGCGATAAATTGCGTTGCGAACCAGCATCCGCATCCATGCAAGGGCAGAATCATCCTGCATTTCGCGTCGCCACACCAACGACACCGGATATTGCCCCAAATCCAGCGGCGGCGCACATACCTGCAAGCCGCTGATATGGGCCAGGGCATGTGCGGCATGGCGCGGGATTGTTGAAATTGCCGCCACCCCGCGCAAAAAGGACGGCACGGCGGCAAACTGGGTCAGCCCGGTCTGGATTTTGCGTTGAAGGCCCAAAGGACGCAGTTTTTCATCCACAATGCCTTCGCGCCCGGAATAGGAAATCAGGATATGCGGCAGGGCCAGATAATCTGCCAGTGATAAGGGCAATTCACACCCGCATGCGGCAGCATCAAACAGGCAGGCATAGCCCGATTGCGCCACTTCTTCCCCCATCAACCATGACCGTTCCGGGGGGCGGGCAATAACCGCCAGGTCCAGTTCACCGCTTTCAAGCATTTTTGCCACCGTATGGCGGTTGCTTTGATGAAAGGACACCGACACATTCGGCGCCTTTGCCAATAATTGCCGGGACACAGCCGGGCCAACTGCCAACTGAAAATCATCCGACATGCCCAGGGAAAAATGATGCGTCGCCTGTGCCGGGTCAAAATCCGGCCCGCTGGCAAAGGCCCCGCGAATGAGCAACGCCCCCTGTTCAATGCTTTTTGCCATTTCAATGGCGCGCGGGGTCGGCTGCATCGCCCCGCGTGTTCGTACAAAAAGCGGGTCCCCGGCGGCATCACGCAAACGCGACAGCGCAGCACTGATGGCAGACTGGCTAAGCGAGAGCCGATCCGCCGCCTTTGACACACTTCGTTCCTGCCAGATCGCCATAAAGGCAATCGCCAGATTAAAATCAAAGCGCGCAATATCATTTAAATTAATAGTTTGAACCATAATCAGCAATTTGACTGATAAAATCAGGCCGGTCAAGATAATGGCAATCCCCATATCCCATCACATCAACCCACAGGTGCCGCGATGTCCCAGCCTCAGCCTCAGCCTCACGCCACGTCCCAACACCGCGTTGCTGTCATCCAGACGGGCACGACGTTATTTGATACCCCCCGCACGCTGGAGCGCATGGCCGCCCTGTGCGAGGAAGCCCGCAACAATGCTGTTGAACTGGCCGTTTTTCCCGAGGCCTATATTGGCGGCTATCCCAAGGGGCTGGATTTTGGCGCGCGTGTCGGCACCCGCAGCGAGGCCGGGCGCGACGATTATTTACGATACTGGAAATCCGCCATCGAGGTTCCCGGCCCCGAATGCCGCACCATTGGCAGCTTTGCCGCCAAAATGAAGGCTTATCTGGTAACGGGCATTATTGAACGGGACAAAGGCACGCTTTATTGTGCGGTTCTGTTTTTCGGCCCCGATGGCAGCCTGTTGGGCAAGCGCCGCAAATTAATGCCCACCGCCAGCGAAAGACTGATTTGGGGACAGGGCGATGGCTCTACCCTGCCGGTTTTCAAAACCGGTATTGGCAATATCGGGGCGGCGATTTGCTGGGAAAACTACCTGCCCACCTTACGACAAACCTATTATAACAAAGGCATCAATATCTGGTGTGCGCCCACCGTTGATGAACGGGAAATCTGGCAAACATCCATGCGCCATATCGCCTATGAAGGCCGCACCTTCGTGCTGAGCGCCTGCCAATATATGACCCGTGCCGACGCCCCGGAAAATTACGATTGCTTACAGGGCAATGACCCGCAAACCACCCTGATCCGCGGCGGCAGCGTGATTATTGACCCAATGGGCACCTGCCTGACCGAACCGGTCTATGACCGTGAAGCGGTGATCTGGGCGGATATCGATATCGACCAGACCATTCGTGGCCGATACGACCTGGACGTTGCCGGCCATTATGCCCGGCCGGATGTTTTTTCGCTCCGTGTCAATGAAACGGCCTTTCCCTCGCAAACGCCGACCCCAATGCCCGAACCTGGCGAACCGAAAAATGTGGACAGCACCGAGGCCTAACCCAAATCAACAACACGACGGACTCAAAAATAAAAAAATCCCGCAAGGTGCGCACCCTGCGGGATTTTTTATTCGTAAGGCAGGTCGTGCGGATTATTCAGGACCTTTGAAAACCGGCAGGACCGAGCCCTTATATTTGGTTTCGATGAATTTACGGATCGAATCATCGTGATAGGAATCAACCAGGGTTTTGACCCACGGGGCGTCTTTGTCCTGCGTGCGGGTGACAATCACGTTGGCATACGGGCTGTTATTGCCTTCAATCGCGATTGCATCCTTGATCGGGTTCAGGCCAGCTTCAAGCGCGTAATTGGTGTTGATCGCCGACGCATCAAGATCGGCCAGCGAACGCGGAAGCTGGGCTGCGTCGAGTTCGACAAATTTGATATGTTTCGGGTTTTCAATCACGTCAAGCGGACTAACCGAAAGACCGGCTGCCGGGTCAACCTTGATCAGCCCCTGGGACTGCAGCACCAAAAGCGCACGGCCACCATTGGTCGGATCATTGGGGATGCCAATTTCCGCGCCGTCTTTCAGTTCGCTCAGATCCTTGATCTTGTCGGAATAAATGCCCATCGGGGTCAGGATGTTATAACCGACCACCGACAGGTGATAGCCGCGATCCTTGATCTGATTGTCCAGATAGGGTTTGTGCTGGAAGCTGTTGGCCTGCAAGTCGCCATCATCAAGCGCCTGGTTCGGAATGACATAATCCGAAAAGCTGATGATTTCGATATCAAGGCCCTTTTTCGCCGCAACCTTGGCGACCTGTTCCATGACTTCTTCGTGCGCACCGGGGGTGACGCCAACCTTGATTTTTTCGTTCGCCAGGGCCTGCCCGGTCAGGGCGGCGGTCAGAACGGCAGCAGCCGTCAATTTTAGCAGAAACCGCATGATAAAACTCCTTGTTCATTATGGTGTTTTGCGGGAATTCAAAAAGATAAAAACGAAAACAGCGATCAGATATTGCGCTTATCAGCCTTGCGTGCCAGCCAGTCGCCCAGGCTTTGCACCAGTTGCACCACCACAATCAGGGTGATGACAACGGCCGCCATCACATCGGGGCGAAAACGCTGATAGCCATAACGAATGCCCAGGTCACCAAGCCCACCGGCCCCAACAGCGCCCACCATCGCCGAATAGCCGATCAGGGTGACAGCCGTCAGCGTCAGGCCATGAATGATGCCGGGCAATGCCTCGGGCAGCAGCACCTTCATCACCACCTGAAACGGGCGTGCGCCCATTGCCTGTGCGGCCTCAACAAGGCCACCATCCACCTCGCGAATGGCCCCTTCGATGATGCGTGCGATGAACGGAATGGCCGCCACCGTCAACGGCACAATCGCCGCCGCCGTACCAATGGATGTCCCCGCCACCAGGCGGGTAAAGGGAATAATCGCCACCGCCAGAATGATGAACGGCACGGACCGGGTCGCATTGACAATCGGCCCCATGATTTTTTGGAAAATCAGGGCTTCAAACAGCTCGCCACGCCCGGACGTTGCCAACAGCACGCCAATCGGCATGCCAAATAACGTGCCAAGCAAAAGTGCGGAAAGCACCATGGAAAAGGTTTCAATCGTTGCCTGAAGCAGGATGGGTGCAAGTGTTAAAAACATGGTGATCAAGCCTCCTGCCGGGTGGCGGTTTCGTGCGCGGCGGTCTGTGCTGTCGGACGCACCGGGTAATCCATAAATTCATCGGCGAGCAACGACTGGGTTGTCGGATGTTGCGGGTTGGCAAAAATGCCCTCAACCGCGCCTTGTTCGACAATCACGCCGCCATCCATCACCGCAACCCGGTCACACAGCTGTTTGACCACGGCCATTTCATGGGTGATCACCACCATGGTCAGGCCCAGGCGTTTGTTAATATCGCGCAAAAGCGACAGGATCTGGCGGGTGGTTTCCGGGTCCAGGGCGGAGGTGACTTCGTCACACAAAACAACCTTGGGGTTGCTTGACAGCGCCCGGGCAATGCCGACACGCTGTTTCTGCCCGCCCGAAAGTTCGGCCGGGTAACGGTTACGTTTATCTTCCAGGCCAACCAATGGCAAAAGCGGGTCCAGGGCGGCGGCAATATCGGCCTTGCTGGCCCCGGCCAATTCCAGCGGCAGGGCAATATTGTCGTAAACCGTGCGCGAAGACAGCAAATTGAAGTGCTGAAACACCATGCCAAGCTGGCGACGAAACAGCGGCAAGTCGCGCTTGGACAGCGTGGTCACATCGGTGCCATCGACAATGACACTGCCCGATGTCGGCCGTTCCAGCAAATTGATACAGCGGATAAGGGTCGACTTCCCTGCGCCTGAACGGCCAATAACACCAACAATCTCGCCTGCTGCAATATCAAGATCGATACCGCGCAATGCAACATGTTCCGGGCTGCCTCGACGGGCAGGATAAGTCTTGTGGACGTTCGAGAGCCTGATCATGGTCCCAACCTTTCCGAACATAAAAAAACCGCCGCGGCATTTCCGAGGCGGTCGTACATTCGGAGCGTGTACGCCCTCTCGCTTTAGCCGCATTTTTAGCGCGCCCGCAAGCTGAGGAGCAAATCGGCGCGTTGAATGGAAGCGATATAAACATGCCTGCGCCTGTAATTCAACGCTTCTGAGTATGCATTTTACGCATAGCTTGTATGTATCGGAATAAACAACATTAAAATATTGTTTAACTCCTTGCGCCGATCTCCTTTCACACAAAAAATCCCCCGCTTACAATACAGGCGCGGCCGATGCCACGCCTGTATCTTCTGCTTCGTCTTTTCCCTTACGCCATTGGGCTATTTATTGCGAATTTCTGCCAGAAATGCCGAAACCGCTGTTTTCAACTGCTTGGCCTGATGCTCCAATTCATCTGACAGAGTTTGAACATTGCCCGCCACGGTTTCGGTCTCGCTCACAGCGCCGGAAACATCACCAATATTTTGAGACACATCGCGTGCGCCATAGGCGGCTTCGTCAACATTTCGGGCAATTTCGTGGGTCGCAGCGCCCTGCTCTTCCACCGCGGCGGCAATCGCCCCGGTCGATCCATCAAGTTGGCGAATGGTTTCGGCAATTTCACCGATTGCAGAAACGGCGATTTCTGTTGCCCCCTGGATACCGCCAACCTGGGCACGGATATCCTCGGTTGCCTTGGCCGTTTGGCTGGCAAGGGTTTTTACTTCGTTTGCCACAACCGCAAAGCCCTTTCCGGCATCCCCGGCGCGCGCGGCCTCAATCGTGGCATTCAGGGCCAAAAGGTTGGTCTGTGCGGCAATATCGGAAATCAGCGACACAACTTCGCCAATCTTGTTTGCCGCATCGGCCAGCTGCTCAATTTTTTTGTGGGTAGCTTCCGACCGGGTCACGGCACCATTCGCCACCTGCGAGGATTGGGCAACCTGGGTGCTGATTTCGGAAATCGAGGACGAAAGTTCCTCGGCGGCGGCGGCAACGGTATCAATATTGGCCGACATTTCCTGCGAGGCAGTCGACACGATTGTCGATTTTTCCCCCGCAACACGGGCGGCCACATTCATCGAGCGGGCCGCATTCTGCATTTCACCAGCCGCATTCGTGACATATTCAACCACATGCCCGACATTGGCCTCAAAGTTGGTTGCCATTGCCAACAATGCCTCGCGTTTTTCCTGCTCTGCGCGCTTTTCATCCTCTTCTTGCTGCCGACGCAAATTTTCCATTTCGATGGTTTTGGATTTGAACACATCCATCGCGCGCGCCAGATCGCCAATTTCACTGCGTTGGTCGGTATAATCTACCTTGATCGAATGGTCCCCATCGGCCAGGCGCAGCATATTATCGGAAATATTTTGCAACGGATTGGTAATGCCCCGGCCAATCATCATCGAAACAAACACAACCCCCCCGGCGATCACCACGACCACTAGAACCATTGTCAGCAGATTTTTCTGGAAAATGGCGTCAACATCATCAACATAAATCCCGGACGCCACAATCCAGCCCCAGGGCTTGAACATATTGACATAGGATAACTTAGGACGCGTTTTGGATTTATCCGGGGTGACATAGGTGTAATCAACAAAGCCGGCACCATGTTGCTTCACCATATCGACAAAGGCCTGATAAAGGTGCTTGCCCGCCCCGTCGACCGTTGCCGACAGGTTCTTGCCAACCAGTTCTGGTTTGATGGCATGAAACAGCACAACCGGCTGCTCATCAAAAATGAAAAAATAATTGGTTTTATCATATCGCAACGCACTGACAGCCTTGCCCGCGGCCTGTTTGGCCTGCTCTTCTGTCATCTCGCCCGCTTGCGCCTGCTTGTAATAATAATCAATCAGCGAAACACTGCTATTAACCAGCGCCTGGGTCTTGTCCTTGCGATCCTCCATCATTTGAGTTCGCATTGCAGACAGGCCAAATGCGCCCACCAATATGGCCGCCAAAACGGCCCCAGCCACGATCAGCAGCAATCGCCGACCGATCTTGACCGAACTTAGAATAGACATCCCCGTATCCCTCTATTTTCCACCGGGGAAGGATCCTGCCCCGGCTTTGCTGATATACTCGATTTCTCCAAGTCCCCATGCACAGCTTAGGCGTGGCTATTGCGACGCCCGGCATGCCGCTTTTCTTTTATAGATGGGGATAAAAGATCAACATTTCCAGAGGCTAATATATGAGGAATGGGGAACAGGCATGGTTATCCTGCCCGCCCGGATAAACGCATCGGGTGGCGCAAAACAGGATGCAACTTGAAGAGGAATAGGAAGATAATTAGGGAGATACGCGGTTTTGTAAACGGTTTGGCACAGGCCTAACTTTCCGCCTTTTTTTCCCAGGAACCGCCAGGTGTTTGTTGCCAATAAGACAGCTTGTGCCCGGCCTCTTTCCAGGTTTTCCAGCGGGTGCGGGCCTCGGCCACGGCGTCATGGTCGCGGTCATCAAATAGCATGATCACGCGTTCATAATCGGCAAGCTTTTCGCTATTGGCCCGGTCGGTCAGAAACAGAAACTGTGCGCCATTGGGGTTTTCATCGCCCACGGTCAGCCAGACCGGCTGTAAATCGGCATCCCCATCCTGTGCGGTACCATGCGGCAGCCAGCTGCTTTTATCATAGGTCCATAGCAGGGTATTTAGCGCCTCAAGCCGGGCGTCATCGCGGGTCATCACCACGGCACGCTTTTCCCGCTCCATTGTTTTAAACAACAGGGTCGGCAAGGCCCGCTCCAGCGGGGTGTTGGTCAGATGATAAAACCAGATATCGCTCATAACGGGATCATAAATGGGCTTGGGCCATCGGGCAAAGGAAAACCGGGGCAAGGTTGCCCCTGCCCCGGTTCAAATCGTCACAATCAGGCTTCGTGGTTATCGGCCACAAAACGGTCCAGCAGGCGCACACCAAAGCCGGTTGCCCCTTTGGGCGTCACTTCGCTGTCCTTGGTGGCCCAGGCCATTGCCGCAATATCGAGATGCGCCCACGGGCGGTCCTTGGTGATAAAGCGTTTGAGGAACTGTGCCGCCGTGATCGACCCGGCCGGGCGACCGCCAACATTTTTCATGTCCGCAATGTCGGATTTCAGCTGATCATCATAGGCCTTGCCCAGCGGCAGGCGCCAAACCGGCTCATTCACCGCCAGGCCGGCATTGGCGATCTGGCTGGACAGATCGTCATTATTGGAAAACAGACCGGCATGTTCATGGCCCAGCGCAATAATGATCGCCCCGGTCAGGGTTGCCAGATCGACAATCAGGCTCGGATCGTATTTTTCCTGCACATAGCTCAGGGCATCACACAGCACCAAACGGCCTTCGGCGTCGGTATTGATCACTTCAATCGTCTGACCCGACATGGATGTCACCACATCGCCCGGGCGCTGTGCGGTGCTGGACGGCATGTTTTCCACCAGGCCGATCACGCCAATAACGTTTGATTTGGCATTACGGCCAGCCAAGGCCTTCATCAGGCCCGACACAACACCGGCACCGCCCATGTCAAACTTCATGTCTTCCATGCCGGCAGCGGGTTTTAGCGAAATGCCGCCGGTATCAAAGGTCACACCCTTGCCGACAAAGGCAATCGGGGCTTCTTTTTTCTTGCCGCCATTCCAGCGCATCACCACCAGATAAGGCTTCTGTGCGGAGCCCTGGGCCACCCCGAGAAGCGCACCCATCCCCAGCTTTTTCATTTCCTTTTCGTCAAGAACGTCAATCTCGACGCCAAGCTTTTCCAGCGCCTTGACTTCGTCGACGAAACTTGCCGGATACAAAACGTTCGAGGGTTCGGACACCAGATCACGGGTAAAGAACACGCCATCAACAACCTTCTTGGCGTTTTCATACTGCTTTTTGGCGTCTTTGGCTTCTTTGGTCCCCACCGCAATGGATTTCAGCGCGGGCTTGTCATCCTTGGTTTCGGTAGTGCGGTATTTATCAAACCGATAATCCCGCAAAGCCGCCCCCGTGGCAAAATCGCTGGCAAGGTCGTCCATATCAAACAGGACGGTCACTTCCTTTTCGCCGGTTCCCTGTGCGGCAACCGTGACCTGCCCGCCCAGTTTCTGCGCGGCAACCACGTCAAATTCGGCTTCGCTGCCGATCCCGACGATCATAATGCGCGACAGCTCGACATTGGCGGGTGAAAGGACCTGCAGGCTTTGCCCGAACTTGCCCTTAAAGGTCGATGCCTTGATTGCGCGGACAATGGCGCCACCGGTTGCCTCATCCAGGGCAACGGCACTTGGCATCAGATCGCCGCCCTCGGTGGCAAAGGCCACAACCGCGCCGGAAGCCGGAACTGCGAGATCGGAAAAAGTGATCTTCATATCGAAAAGGACTCCTGAAATTTTCTGGGTCTGTGAATTGGTTACGGCCCGCCACCCGTTTGCGGACATATCCTGTCCGGGTCAAAACCCGATCTCTCCAATTTAACGTGATGCGAGCCGAAAGAAAGGGTTATCGGCAAAGAAACAAAAAAATCATTCCCGTCATGCGGCCCGGCCCCGGCAAAAATTGCGAAATATCAAGGCAGCGATTTTTCATCGGTGCACCATGCCCGCACAGATTTAAAAATTGCGTCAAAAACACCCGAAATACGTTCGGGTACTGCAAGGTGACATCATGGTTTCACGCCCGATCCCCATTCTGCCGACCGAACCGGTCAATACGACCTCCGCAGCTGCACTCCCCCTGCCGTTCTGGCGCGGGGCCTTTCGTCCGCTGTTTTTATTTGCCGGTTTACAGGCCATCATCGGCGTTGTCTGGTGGCTTAGTGCGATGATCCACGGGCTTTGGGCCCCGCAATTGGGCACCACATCGCTGTGGCATGCCCATGAAATGATATTTGCCTTTGGTGGCGCGGCCCTGGGTGGTTTTCTGCTAACCGCAATTGCCAACTGGACGGGGCGACCGGCCCTAAAAGGGCCCCCCATCATCCTGCTGACCGTACTGTGGCTGGCGGGCCGAGTTGCAATGGTTTTTGCCGCCCAAATCAATGTCGCGCTGTTATGGGTGGTTGAACTTTCCTATTATATCGCCCTGCTGGGGTTCGCTGCACGAGAGCTGATTGCAGGCAATAATCGCCGCAACCTTAAAATCCTTGGCATCATTGGCCTTCTTGCCGTGATTGATGCGGTTTTTGTTTTAGCGGCCTCCGATGTTATTCCGCTGGATGCGGAAATATTGCCGCGGGCGGGTATTTTTGTGTTTCTGGTGCTGATCGCCCTGATTGGCGGGCGCATCATTCCCGGCTTTACCCGCAACTGGCTGATGCGCCATGGCAAACTGCCCGCCATTGCCGAACCGGTTTCCTTTAACCGCTTTGATGCCCTGTGCATGGGGGTGCTTGTGGCCTCCATCGTGCTCACCTTTACCCCCTGGCATCAGGGGGCTGCCATCATGCTGATGGCAAGCGGGCTTTTGCATTTTACCCGGCTTTCGCGCTGGCGCGGCATGCACACCTTGGCTGACCCGCTGGTGGTCATGCTGCATGCCGCCTATTTCTGGCTGCCGCTTAGTTTGTTGCTGATCGGGTTTTCCATGCTGCAGCCCGACCTTTACGCAATCAATGATGCCCTTCATGCCGGGGGTGCCGGGGCAATGGCCTGCATGATCATGGCGGTTGGCGGGCGGGCGGCCCTGGGTCATACCGGGCGTGCATTGGTGGCGGGTAAAATCTTTACCTCCGCTTTTGCCCTGATCTGGCTGGCAACGGCACTTCGCCTGCTCGCCCCGATATTTGGCGGCAGTTACCTCACCCTGCTGGCGGCGGCAACCCTGTGCTGGGTTGGCGGCTGGCTGTTATTTTTGCTGCGTTACGCCCCGGTTCTGATCGGCGCACCGCTTAAAAAGGCCTGATCATTTTCAAACAACAGGCACGTGACGAGATGCTAAACCAAGCGATCCAGCATCTCGTCACTCCAAAAACCATCCGCACCATTGGCACTGCTTTTAACA